>JAFSHB010000105.1 GCA_017440525.1 Oscillospiraceae bacterium
AGCGATGAACATGTTCTTGACGAAGTGAGCCTGCCATGCCACTTCCATGATGAAGCGGATCGCCATGCGGGAGTCAGTGTTGGTGCCGCAGAAGACATCAATGACATACAGCTTCGTGTTGGACAGCTCTTCGACAGCCAGCTTCTTGCAGGCGTCCCATGCTTCCTGAGAAGCGGGCTTGTTGTCGTTCTTGAACGCATCGGAGGTCCACCACACGGTGTCCTTGGAGTTCTCGTCCATAACGATGAACTTATCTTTGGGGGAGCGGCCGGTGTAGATGCCGGTCATGACATTGACAGCGCCCAGCTCAGTCAGCTGGCCCTTCTCAAAGCCTTCCAGAGTGGGATCCATCTCGGCCTCGAACAGCTGCTCGTAAGAGGGGTTGTAGACGATCTCGGTAGTACCGGTGATGCCATACTGCTTCAGGTCGATGCTCATAGGGAAATTCCTCCTTAAAATTCTATTGCACAAGTCGTGCAAAAATCTATGTATCTCAGCAAGAGACAGCAGAAAGCCAACTCTCACCGACTAGAATTATAGCACGATCTCTACCACATTTCCACAAAATTTCGCAGAGAAAATTTAATTTGTGCAATTCGCTTAAAAAGCATCGATGCGGACTGTTGCAAAGCAGATCCCCTTTGCATTTTGCCCAATGCCATCCGTGTCTGCCCCCTTGCAAAAAGGGTGGAAAAATGCTATACTAAGCTATCACTATCTTGGAGGAATCTGCCGTCATGGAACGCACCAGAGTCATCAGCGAAGCACAGCTTCAGGCACAGAAGGACATCTGCCGTCAGATCGGAGCATATTGGCAGGAGAAGGGCGTCACGCCCCTTGCCTTTGTGGACACCTACGGCTGTCAGCAGAACGAGGCCGATTCCGAGCGCATCCGCGGTATGCTCCGCGACTGCGGCTATGAGATGACCGACACCGAAGAGGGCGCCGATGTGATCGTCCTCAATACCTGCGCCATCCGGGAGCATGCCGAGCAGAGAGTGTTCGGCAATGTGGGCGCGCTGGTGCATACCAAGCGCCGCCACGAGGGTCAGAAGATCTTTCTGTGCGGCTGCATGATGGGGCAGGACCATGTGGCAAAGAAGATCAAAAGCTCCTACACCCATGTGGACGGTGTGTTCAACCCCCACCAGCTTTGGCGGTTCCCGGAGCTCCTGCAGTCCGTGCTCAAGACCGGCAAGCGTGTCTTTGCCGTGGAGGATGAGCCGGGCAATATCGCCGAGGGCATCCCGGTGGTGCGGCAGAACGACCTGAAGGCATGGGTCAGCATCATGTACGGCTGCAACAATTTCTGCTCCTACTGCATCGTGCCCTATGTCCGGGGCCGGGAGCGCAGCCGTCAGCCGGAAGATATCATCAGGGAAGTCAAAGAGCTGATCGCTCAGGGCTACAGAGACATCACGCTCCTCGGTCAGAATGTCAATTCCTACGGCAGAGATCTTGGTCTCGGCATCGACTTCGCAGACCTGATCGGCACCTTGGCAGAGCTCGAGGGCGACTTCTGGCTCCGGTTTATGACCAGTCACCCCAAGGATGCCACCAAAAAGCTCTTCGACACCATGGCGAGCCACGACAAGATCGCAAAGCAGTTCCATCTGCCCTTCCAGTCCGGCAACGACCGCGTTTTGAAGGAGATGAACAGGCGCTATACCTCCGCCCAGTATCTGGAGCTGGTGGACTACGGCCGTGCCGTCATGCCCGGTCTGATCCTCACCTCCGATGTGATCGTGGGCTTCCCCGGTGAGACGGAGGAGGAATTTGAAGATACCATCAAGCTCATCGAGCGCGTCCGCTACGATGCGCTGTTCACCTTTATCTACTCCCCCCGCAGGGGCACACCGGCGGCTGAGATGCCGGATCCCACGCCCAAGGCCGATAAGAACCGCCGCTTCGACAAGCTGGTGGCCACCCAGAACCGCATCTCCGAAGAGATCCACCGCGATTACATCGGCAAGACCGTGAAGGTCCTGGTAGATGGCCGCGAGGGCGAAGTGCTGACTTCTCGTACGGAAGGTGGCCGTCTGGTCCGCTTCCCGGGAGAGGACAGCCTGATCGGGCAGTTCGTGGAGGTCACCATCACCGACTGCACCACGTGGAGCTTGGTCGGCACCATCAAATAATATCGTAGGGGCGACCATCGGTCGCCCGCGGGCGGGCAGAGCCCCCCTACACCCACGATCGGAGGTTTTTTCATGGCTGAACTGACGCCCATGATGCAGCAGTATTTCGAGATCAAAAAGCAGACGCCCGGAACGCTTTTGTTTTTCCGTCTGGGCGACTTCTATGAGATGTTCCATGAGGATGCCAAGATCGCGTCGAAGGAGCTGGATCTGACTCTCACCACCCGGGACCGCAATAAGCCGGTGGAGGAGCGCACGCCCATGTGCGGCATCCCCTATCATGCCTCAGAGGGCTATATCGCGCGTCTGGTCTCCAAGGGCTATAAGATCGCCATCTGTGAGCAGACGGAGGATCCCGCGCAGGCCAAGGGCCTGGTCAAGCGTGACATCGTCCGCATCGTCACCCCCGGCACGGTGACGGAGAGCTCCATGCTCCATGACGATACCAACAATTTCTTCGCCTGTGTCTACGGCATGGGAGAGGACTTCGGCCTGAGCCTGTGCGACATCTCCACAGGCCTGTTCATCGCCACCTTCTGTCAGGGGCGGAGCCACCTGCTGGATGAGATGGGCCGCTTCGAGCCTGCCGAGGTGCTCCTTGGCGGCAGTGCGGCTGACAATGAATACTTAAAGCAGCAGCTGGAGCTGAAGTTCCACTGCTGTTTGGATACCTATACCCCCGAGCGGTTCGACCGCGCCGCCTGTCTGGAAGTGCTGAGAGCCCAGTTCGGTAGCTGGGACGAGTCTCTCCATACCGCTGTGGTCTGTGCCGCAGGCGGCCTTCTGTCCATCCTGCGCCGCAACCGCAAGTCGGAGCTGCCCCATATCAAAGAGGTGCAGTATTACACCGCAGGCCAGTTTTTGGAGCTGGATCTGGCGGCACGACGCAATCTGGAGCTGACCCAGACCATGCGTCAGGGCGAGCGCCGCGGCAGTCTTTTGTGGGTCATGGACAAGACCAGATGCCCCATGGGCAGCCGCACCCTGCGCGGTTGGATGGATCGTCCCCTGACCCATCCTCAGCAGATCGAGCGCCGTCTGGATGCCGTGGAAGCCCTGACCAGAGCCTCCGTCCTGCGGCAGGAGCTGGCACAGGAGCTGGGGGAGCTGTGCGACCTGGAGCGTGTCATCACCAGAGTCGTCACCGGCTCCTGCACCGCAAGAGACCTCCGGCAGCTGGCCTCGGGCCTCGAGCCGCTGCCCCGGATCCGAGAGCTCCTCAAGGACTATCATTCCGGCATTTTGCAGACGCTCCACGACCAGTTGGACGAGCTCTCCGATATCCGCGAGGAGATCGAGCGCACGATCGTCAATGAGCCGCCCCTCACCGTCCGCGAGGGCGGCATGATCCAGGACGGCTACTCCGAGGAGCTGGACCGGCTCCGCACCATCACCGGCGGCGGCACCGACATGATGCTCGCCATCGAGATGAAAGAAAAGCAAAAGACCGGCATCAAGAACCTGCGCGTGGGCTACAACCGCGTGTTCGGCTACTACATCGAAGTGAGCAAGTCCCAGACCGACATGGTGCCGCCCGAATACATCCGCAAGCAGACCGTGGTCAACGGCGAGCGATATATCACAGAAGAGCTCAAGGAGATGGAGACCACCCTCCTCGGCGCCAAGGATAGGATCGCCGCGCTGGAATATGAGATCTTCTCTGACCTGCGCCGCACCGTGGCAGAGCAGGCCGACCGTGTTCTGGTGACGGCCTCTGCCGCCGGCTCGATCGATGCCATCTGCTCCCTTGCCACCCTGGCAGTCTCCAACAACTACTGCCGCCCTGAGGTGGATCTCTCCACCTGTCTGGAGATCCGCGACGGACGCCATCCCGTGGTGGAGCAGGTGCTGAAAAACAGTCTGTTCGTCCCCAACGACACCGACCTTTCCAATGACCAATGCCGTGTGGCGGTCATCACCGGCCCCAACATGGCAGGTAAATCCACCTATATGCGGCAGGTGGCGCTGATCGTGCTCATGGCTCAGATGGGCAGCTTCGTACCGGCCCGCTCTGCACGCATCGGTATCGTGGATAAGCTCTTCACCCGCATCGGCGCTTCTGACGATCTGTCCTCCGGTCAGTCCACCTTTATGGTGGAGATGCAGGAGGTGGCGGATATCTTGAAGAACGCCACGCCCAGGAGCCTTCTGATCCTGGATGAGATCGGACGCGGAACCGCCACCTATGACGGCATGGCGATCGCCAGAGCTGTGCTGGAATATGCCGCCGATCCCAAGACCCTTGGCGCCAAGACCCTGTTTGCCACCCACTATCATGAACTGACCGATCTCGACCGCGCCCTTCCCGGTGTGAGCAACTTCACCATCTGTGTGAAGAAGCGGGGCGATGAGATGATCTTCCTTCGCAAGATCGCACCCGGTACTGCCGACCGCAGCTACGGTGTGGAAGTGGCAAAGCTGGCAGGTCTGCCCAAAAAGGTCACGGCCCGCGCCGATACGATCTTGAAGGAGCTGGAAGCAGGTGCGCCTGCATCCGCCCCTGCTCCCATGGCAGAGCCGCAGGAGCAGGTGTCTATGCTGGATCTGACCGCCTCCGCCATCCAAAGCAAGCTGGAGCAGATCCATGTGGAGACCCTGACCCCCATCGAAGCCATGAATGTGCTGTACGAACTCAAACAAATGATCAAATAATGCTGAACTGCTCGTGCCCCCTCATAGGGGGCTGTCACGGCGAAGCCATGACTGGGGGTTGATGGTCAAGATCATTGCAGCGTGATATGCAACAATGATAAGGTCGATAAAACCTTCCGGCCTGCTTCGCAGTCCACCTCCCTAAAAGGGAGGACGAGAGGTCCTGTACCACGACCGAAAGGAGCCATCATGGCAAATACTCGCGCTTCTTCCCTCGGCCCGAAGCTGACCAACGCCCAGATCGTGGCAGGGTATCTCTACCTGCCGTTCTATGTGGCGCTGCTGTCCATGGGGCTTTACTATCTGGCAGATCTCCTGGATCTGCGGCTGACGGAGCTGCAGCTCAACACCTGCTGGTTCGTCCTCAATGCCATCCTCGTATGGATCATCTTCCATAATTTTCTGCTGCGCTCCTTCCGGGGCATCCGCTTCTGGGAGCTGGTGCAGGCGGTGATCTTGGGCTTCGTGTTCTACTACGCCGGCACATGGCTCTTCCAGTTCCTCGTAGATCTTTTGAATGTCCGCATCGTCAGCTTCAACGATGAGGCCGTCCAGAGCCTTGCCGTGGAGAGCTACTGGGTCACTGCTGTCTGCTCCGTGGTCATCGCTCCCGTGGTGGAGGAGACCCTGGTGCGCGGACTGATCTTCGGCTCGATCCGCCCCAAGAGCCGTGTTGGAGCTTACGCGGCCAGCATCCTGTTCTTCTCTTTGATGCATGTCTGGGGCTATCTCCCCACCGAGGGGATCGTCCCTGTCCTCTTGGCGGCGGCGCAGTATATCCCCGCTTCCATTGCCTTGGGCTGGACCTATGAAAAAGCGAACACCATCTGGGCTCCCATCGCAGTCCATATGGCGATCAACGCCATCGCCATGAGCCTGATATAGGTAATGAAAAATGAAAAGTGAAAAGTGAAAAATCATGGTATCCGCCGTAGGCGGATGATCAAGGTCGTTGGCAAAGCCAACACCTCTATCGTTCATTCTTCATTTTTAATTTTTAATTTTAAAAACCCGGAGGGTTTTTTATGTCCAAGATCTTACAACTTGACCGCCATGTGGCGGATCTGATCGCCGCCGGCGAGGTGGTGGAGCGTCCCGCGTCCGCCGTCAAGGAGCTGGTGGAGAACGCCGTGGACGCAGGGGCGACCCATGTGACGGTGGAGATCCAAAACGGCGGTATGTCCTATATCCGCGTGACGGACAACGGCTCCGGCATCGCCGCCGAGGATGCCGAAACGGCATTCCTTCGCCATGCCACCAGCAAGCTGCGGACACAGGAGGACCTCAAAGCGATCCGCACCATGGGCTTCCGCGGTGAGGCACTGGCTGCCATCAGCGCCGTTTCCAAGATCGACCTTTTGACCAAACAGGCAGGCGCACCGGGCCTGAGCCTGCATCTGGAGGCCGGGATCGTCACCGACCGCTCCGAGGCAGGCTGTCCCGACGGCACCACCATCATCGTCCGCGACCTGTTCTATAATACCCCTGCCCGCCTGAAATTCATGAAGCGGGATTCCGTGGAGGCCTCCCATGTGTCGGCCGCCATCCAGCAGCAGGCCCTTGCCCATCCCGAGATCGGCTTCAAGCTGATCCGTGACGGCGAGACCGTTTTGCAGACCGATGGCAGCGGCGACCTGCACAGCGTGGTCTATGCGGTCTTTGGCCGCCAATTGGCCAATGATATGGTCAAGGTGGAGAGCGCGTGGGAGAATATGAAGCTCCACGGCTTCGTCACCAAGCCCACCGCCACCAGAGGCAACCGCGCCAATGAGCATTTTTTCGTCAACGGCAGACCCGTCCGGTCCAAGCTGCTGGTCGCCGCACTGGAGGAGGCCTACGCCAACCAGATGATGACAGGCCGCTACCCCGGCTGTGTGCTCATGGTGGAGCTCCCCGGCGAGAGCGTGGATGTCAATGTCCACCCGGCAAAGATCGAAGTGAAATTCGCCAACGAGCGCGCCGTGTTCGACTGTGTGCGCTACGGTGTACTGGGATGCCTCAATAAGGCCCCCGCCCGCCCGGAGATGCAGCTAAAGCCGTCCGCTCCGCAAAAGCCCATGCAGACTGCCGCGGCGAAGCCCCAGCCCAGGCAGGAGCCCACCTTCCGCACCATGACCACCGAGGAGTTCAAGACCTTCTCCAAGGTGTTCGCAGAGCCTGCCAAAGCACCTGTTGCACCCAAGGTGGCGCAGGCTTTCTCGATCCCTGTGCCCGAAGCGCCCCAAAAGCCTGCCGCTGTGCCGCAAACACCGCAAAAGCAGGAAGATGCACCTCCCGCTGAGCCGCCCAAGCAGGCACCTGTGCAGGAGCCGGAGCAGGAAGCGCTCCCTGTCAAACAGGCCGCGCCCTACCGCATCGTCGGTGAGGTGCTGGATACCTACATCATCATCGAGCAGGAGGACACCGTCCTCTTCCTCGATAAGCATGCCGCCCACGAACGGATCTTGTTCGAGCGGTTCAAAAAGACCGAAGCGCCCATCATGGCCCAGACCCTGATGGTGCCTGCCACAGCACAGCTCACGGAGGAAGAAGCCGCCCTGATCCTTTCGCAGAAGGAGCTGCTCCTGCACTACGGCTTTGAGATCGACGACTTAGGCGGTCACGCCGTCCTGCGCCAGATCCCGGCGGATCTGGATCTGAGCCACGCGGAGGACACCCTGCAGACCCTTGCAAGGCAGTTCTCTCAGGGCAGAGCAAAGACCCCCGCCGAGCTGCGAGACGAGCTGATCCACACCATCGCCTGCAAAGCCGCCATCAAGGCCGGCTGGCACACCACGGAACAGGAGCGTGCCGCCCTTGTGAAGGAAGTCATGGAGCGCGAGGACATCAAATACTGCCCCCACGGCAGACCTGTCATCACGACCTTGACCAAGTCTCAGTTGGAGAGACAGTTTAAGAGATAATTAAAAATGAAGAATGAACAATGAATAATGGAGGTGTTGGCTTCGCCAACCATTTTGATCATCCGCCTGCGGCGGATACCATAATTTTTCATTTTTCACTTTTCATTTTTCATTTGGAGACCCGGAGGGTTTATGACTAACATCATCTGCGTCGTCGGGCCGACGGCATCGGGAAAGACCGGTCTTTCCATCGCCCTTGCAAAAGAATATGACGCAGAGATCCTTTCCTGCGACTCCATGCAGATCTACCGCCACATGGACATCGGCACAGCCAAGCCCACCGCCGAGGAGATGGACGGCATCGTCCATCATATGATCGATGTGGCAGAGCCGACGGAGAGCTTCTCCGTCAGCCGTTATGTGGAGATGGCAGACCCGATCGTGCAGGACATCCTGCGGCGGGGCAAGCGGTGCATCATCGTAGGCGGCACGGGACTTTATGTGGACTCCCTGATCGCAGGCCGCACCTTCGCCCCCTATCCGGAGACAGGCAAGCGGCAGGAGCTGGAGGCCATGGCGGAGGAAAAGGGCATGGCGCATATGCGCGCGTATCTTCGCACCTTCGACCCGGAGAGCGCGGAGCGTCTGCAGGATCTTCGGCGCATCATCCGCGCCTGCGAGGTCTACCTCGAGACAGGCAAGACCATCACACAGCACAATAAAGAGACGGCGGCCCTGCCGCCCAAATATACGCCCCTTTGGCTGGGGCTCGACTTTACGGACAGAGCCCAGCTCTACAGCCGCATCGACCGCCGCGTGGACATCATGTTCCGGGACGGTCTCGTGGAGGAGATCCGGGGTCTTTTGGAAAAGGGCCTCTCTCCCACCGCCACCGGTCTGCAGGCCATCGGCTACAAGGAGCCTCTTGCGGCCCTGCGGGGCGAGATGACCATGGATGAGGCCGCAGACAAGATCAAGCTGGAGACCCGCCGCTATGCCAAGCGGCAGCTGACCTGGTTCCGCAGGAACAAGGATATCCGCTGGATCCGTCAGCAGGAGCCTGTCAGTCTCCAAGCCGCAATGGAACAGGCACGCACCGCCCTTTCGACAGCATTTTAAGGCAGTTTGGGCTATCATAGAAAGACACCAAAAGAAAAAGGAGTGCTTTTTATGACAAGACCCGAAAACCTGCAGGACCGCTTTTTGAATCAGGCCCGAAAGGACCGCACCATGCTGACGCTGTTTCTGATGAACGGCTTTCAGCTCCGCGGCACCATCATCTCCTTCGACCAGTTCGCCGTGCTGGTGCTGTCCGAGGGACGACAAAATCTGATCTATAAACACGCGATCTCCACCATCCAGCCGTCAGACGCGATCCGGATGGGGATGCCCAATGCCTAACGCATAAAACAGGAGGACCACCATGAAGCAAGGCCGTACATATACCAATATCATCCTCGGACTGTTCCTTGCCGTGGTGGTATGCTATTTTGGCTATTACATCTACAGTGCCAACTATACCTCCATCCGCACCGTCACCGCCATCGAATATGAGGCCGGAGCCGGCTGCTATACCACAGGCTTCGTGGTGCGGCGGGAAGTGCCTGTCAAGTCCCGCTATGCGATCACGGCGCTCATGGTCTCCGAGGGAGACCGTGTCAGCAGCGGCCAGAGCATCGCCACGGGCTATGACTCTGAGGATGCCCAGTTCCGGCAGGACCGCATCGACCAGCTGGAGCATGAGCTGGAGCAGCTGGACTATGCACAGGCTTACTCCTCCGATGCTACCGGCCGCGCCGAGCTGGAGGCCGATCTGGAAGGCCATCTGCTGGCCGTGAGCCGTGCCCTCGCCCGCCGCGATATGAACACCGTGGAAGACCGCAGTGCCGCCATCAAGGGTCTGGTCCTGCGTCACGCCTCCTCCGACCGGGAGCTGGAAGCCCTCTCTCAGCGCATCACCGCCCTGCAGGGCGAGCTGCAGAGCCTGTCGGCTCAGGCAGGCTCCGACACCCAGCCGGTGACTGCCCTCCAAAGCGGCTACTTCTCCGGCACGGTGGACGGCTATGAGAGCCTTTTGACGCCGGACACACTGACGGCGCTGACCGTGGAGCAGGTGGAAAACATGGAGCCGGAGGATGTGGATGACAGCTCCATCGGCAAGCTGATCACCAGCAGCACCTGGTACTATATCACCACCGTGGAGGAAGAGCTGGTGCAGGATGTCCGCCGCGGCAAGACCCTGCCTGTCAGCTTCGTCTCCGCCTTCTATGACGCCCTGCCTATGACAGTGGAGCATCTGAGCGAGCCGCAGGACGGCAAGCAGGTGCTGATCCTGTCCTGCGACCGCTATCTGCAGGATGTGACGCTCCTGCGTGAGCAGTCGGCCGATATCGTGTTCACCTCCTATTCCGGCCTGCGTGTGCCAAAGGAGGCGATCCGCGTCGATGAGAACAGACGGACCGGTCTGTATATCCTTGAGGCCGGTGCGGCGGAATGGAAGTATGTGGAGCTGCTCCATGACAACGGCGAGAGCTATGTGGTCAAGCTGGACAAGTCCTCCACCGACGAGCTGTGGCCCGGCGATGAGATCATCCTGACCGCCGAGGAACTTTATGATGGGAAGGTGCTCTTACAATGATCAGAGAAAATATCGCGGCCATTCGGCAAAAGATGACTGAGGCCGCGCTGGCCTGCGGGCGGGATCCCGGAGAGATCCTCCTGTGCGCCGCTACCAAGATGAACGACTCTGAAGCCGTGAAGGAAGCCGTGGCAAACGGCGTGGACTGCTGCGGCGAGAACCGGGTGCAGGAGCTTTTGCAGAAGCAGCCGCTCGGCGCTTATGAGGGCAAGCCTGTCCACTTCATCGGTCATCTGCAGACCAACAAGGTCAAGCAGGTGGTGGGGCGTGTAGATCTGATCCAGTCGGTAGACAGGCTCCCCCTGCTGGAGGCCATCGAAAAAGAGGCCGCCAAGCAGGGCCTCCGGCAGGATATCCTGCTGGAGATCAACATCGGAGACGAGGAGAGCAAGAGCGGCTTCACCCCCGGAGCGGTCATGGAGCTGGTGCAAAATATGGGAGCATTCCCCCATTGCCATGTCCTCGGACTGATGGCGATCCCCCCGATCAGCACCGAGCCGGGAGGAAATCGGAAGTATTTTACAGAAATGTATCAGATTTTCGTTGACATAAGAGAGAAAACATACGATAATGTAGACATGGTCTGCTTATCCATGGGCATGTCGGACGATTATGCCGATGCCATCGCCTGCGGCAGCACCATGATCCGCGTGGGCACCGCCATTTTCGGCGCCCGAAACTACAGCGTGTAAGATCTTTGTGTATAAAACCTTTTGGAGGATATATTATGGGATTCATGGATGAACTGAAGAAGCTCACTCGCCCCTACAGCGATGATGACGACGACTTTGAAGATGACATCGATCTGGAGGAAGAAGCGCCCAAGCAGCGTGCTTCCCGCGAGCGCTTCAGCCGCGAACGCGACCGCGCCCCCCGTGAGCGTGATACCGCCCGCCCTGCCCGCGAGCGCAGCTCGTATTTCGACGAGGTGCTCGATGGTCTGGGTCATGACCGTGAGCAGCGCGCTCCCATCTCGTCCGCTTCGCCGCTCCGCGCCGAGAGCAATGTGGTAGAGATCGGCTCTGCCCTCGGCAATGGCCGTAAGATGGTCGTGGTCAAGCCCGACCGCTTCGAGCAGGTGGAGGAGATCGGCAAGAAGCTGCAGGAAGGCTGCACCGTGATCGTCAACCTGGAGGTCGCCAGCAAGGATATCGCCCGCCGCATCGTGGACTTCCTCTCCGGCTGTGCCTATGCCCTCAACGGCGGGATCGAGAAGGCCGCCACCTTGACCTATGTCGTCACCCCCCGCGGTGTGGACG
>JAFSHB010000106.1 GCA_017440525.1 Oscillospiraceae bacterium
ATATGCTTTCTGAAGAAGCTGCAGTAGCCAATGCAGAGTATACCTACTACGCATCTCCCAACAGCTTGGTCTACAACAACGCAACTTACCTTGAAGACTTGGGTGAAGATACCATTGCTGTGCTGTACCCTGAACTTGGCAACTTTGCGGAGCAGTACAACAAAATGGCTTTCCGCGATCTCGTCAGTGAAACTCTGGACTATCTCAATACGCTTTGGGAAAATTTGAAAATTAATTAAAGACACCAAACAATATATCCCCGGTCTTTTAGGCCGGGGATATATTTATCTCACAGAGTATTTTAGCGCGATAGTCTTCTATTAATGCGATTTGTGATAGAGTAAAAGTATTGCAGATGGTTGGGTGAGCCAGAGTTTCTGGAAAAGATGACAAAAAGACTTTGTATGTGAAACGCTTGAAGAAAGATGTTTCTCACACAATAAAGGCATTGGAACGACAGGCGGTCTTGCATAGATGGTGCATTTCAAAAACGAAACGGAGGATCGGGGCAGGGGTTGCCCGGATGATGTGTGTTCAAAAGGTGAAAATAGGAGCGCTAGAATAATGCTTGATGAACATTTGAAGTATTTAGAAGATCTGATCGGCGCTTTGGAAAATATGGGAGTCGATCGGTCGATGTCTGCACAAGAAAATATGCTTTGATTCTGAGCTTGTCCTCTGTGCAGGGAATCGAAAAAAGGAAGAGATGGGATACCATCTCTTCCTTTTTCTTCTGCCCTCAGATCAATACAGGGCATCCAGTGCGGCGGCGGCTTCGGTGCCGGTGGGGTAGGTGCCGCGGTAGATGTTCTCGATGACCTCGGTCAGATCGGTGCCGCTCTTGACTGCGGCGCCGGGATCGCGGATGCCTTCAGCGGCGGCGAGGATCGCCGCGGCCTCGGCGTAAGTGCCGCCGATGTTGCTGCTGTCATTGGGGATGGTGCCTGCGGCCTCGCTGATCGCCTTATCAGCCTCGCCGGTGGTCATGAAGCGGATGTATTCCCACGCCAGCTCGGGGACGAGGGTCTCGGCATTGACACACAGCGCGCCGCAGTCGGCAAGGATGTTGCTGCCGGTGCCGGGGTAGGGGAAGCAGCCCCAGCTGAGATCCGCACCGATCATCTCTTCGGCGATCGCCAGCGTGCTCATGTTGGCATAGATCATAACGGTCCTGTCTGCCAGACCCAGCTGGGAGAAGGGCCAGTCGACAGGCGCGTTCTCGTCGAAATATCCGGCACCGACCCAGTCGATCAGGGTCTGCAGGGCGGAGGCCGCGGCTTCGTTCCCGGACCAGCCACCGTTCTGCACCAGCTCGCTCAAGGCTGCCATGCCGATGCTGCGCTCCAGATGGGCGCCGAAGTTGGCGTGGACATAGGCGCGGTCCAGCGCGATCGGACGGTAGCCTGCCTCTGCCAGCTTGCCGCAGACGGCTTCAAAGGCTTCCGTGTCGGCGGGCGCTTCGTCCACGCCTGCCTGTTCAAAGGATGCCTTGTTGTACCACATGGCTGTCAGATCCGCACCGTAGGGGATGCCCATGAGGCGGTCGAGGCAAAGGATGCGGATCTGTTCCAGCAGGGCAGGATAGGCGGTATCGAGACCCTCCGCATAGGTGGAAAGGTCAAGGGCACTGCTCTGCCTTCTTTGAAGATCTGTCAGATCTGCGACCTCGAACACATCCACGGTGCTGCCGTTGGAAAGGGCGCTATCCAGCACAAGGGCAAGATTTTCGCCGTAGTGATCAACGGTGACAGTGGCTCCGGTGGCTGCTTCAAAGGCAGCGACCTGCTCCATGTAGACTGCGTAAGCAGGGGAGTCTTCGGTCAGTGCGGTGTAAACGGTGAGAGACTGGCCTTCAAGGGAGACCTCCTGCGCCTCGTCCTCGGCGGGCTCGGTGGTCTCGGCGCTCTCTTCTTCTGTCTGTGTGCTCTGTGTCTCAGTGCTTTCGCCCTTGTCACAGCCGGTGAAGCAGCCGAGGGCCAGAACGAGACAAAGCGGCAATGCGATCCATTTTTTCATACATCGTTTCCTTCCATTTCCTTGATGGCATCCTTGCGGGACAGGTTGACGCGGCCCTTCTCGTCGATCTCCATGACCTTGACCCAGGTCATGTCGCCGATGTTCAGGACATCCTCGACCTTCTCGACACGGCGGTTCTCCAGCTTGGAGATGTGGACCAGACCGTCCTTGCCGGGAGCCAGCTCCACGAATGCGCCGATGGGCAGGATGCGGACGACCTTACCGAAGTACAGCTTGCCGACCTCGGGCACGAAGCAGATGTCGTCGATCATCTTCTTGGCGGCGTAAGCGCA
>JAFSHB010000107.1 GCA_017440525.1 Oscillospiraceae bacterium
AACGGTATGATCCTGAACCCCGGCGATGTGTTCTCCTTCAATGAAGCGGTGGGAGAGCGTACCGAGGAGCGGGGCGTCCAGCCTGCTACCATCTATGGTGGCGAGGGCGAGAGTGTGGATGGCGTTGGCGGCGGCATCTGTCAGGTGGCATCCACCATCTACTACACCACCCTCTATATGGATCTCGAGCAGGTCCAGCGTGAGCCCCATATGTATCAGGTCACCTATGTGCCCGGCGGCATGGATGCCACCGTGTATTGGGATTCCGGCCTTGACTACAAGTTCCGCAATAACCGTGAGCATCCCATGAAGATCCAGGCCAATGTGGACGGCGGCCATGTGAACATCACCTTCTGGGGCGTGAAGGAAAACGACAACTATGTGGAGATGACCTTCGCTGTTTTGGAGACCTTCACCTCAGAGGATGTGGAGGAAGTGGACGAGACCAAGGAGCCTGGCTACCGCGAGCAGAAGCAGACGGCCTATACAGGTGCCAAGGTGGAGGCCTATCAGAAGGTCTTTGACGGAGATGGCAAGCTCCTCAAGGAGAACACCATCAAGTCCACCTACAAGAGCCGCCCCAATATCTATATCGTTGGCCCCACCGAGGAAGAGGAAGTGCCGGATCCGGACGACCCTGCCTTCGATCCCGACGATCCGTTCTACGACCCGGATGACCCGTTCTTCGACTTTGACCCTGACGATGAGGATCTCCCTGCCGACGAAGAGGATGTCTTCTGGCCGTAAAAAAGAATAAGAGTGATTTGGAAAGAACTCAATAAGGCGATTTGAGAACACTACTGAAATACGCCTCTGTTGCGCAGGTAGATATGCAAAAAAGGCGATGAAAGCAATGTCTAAATATAACATAGTTGACCTGTTTGCTGGCGTTGGCGGATTAAGCTATGGATTTTCAAAGTTTCCAGAGTTTAATATCATTGCTGCAAACGAAATTGAAAAAGATATCTCTATTGCATATACATTGAATCATCCGAAAGTTAAAATGCTTAATTGTGACATCAACGATCTGACGAAAGAACAACTGGAGCAAGTGCTGGGGGGAGACAAGATCGACATTGTTATCGGTGGCCCTCCTTGTCAGTCTTATTCCACATTAGGCAAGCGGCAAATGGATGATCGAGCGGATCTGTTTATGCAATACAAGAGGATCCTGAAAATTTTACAGCCCAGGGCATTTGTGTTTGAAAATGTGGTCGGCATCCTAAGCATGGATGGCGGAAGATTGTTCAAGCAAGTGCGAGCAGAGTTTGAAGAACTGGGATATTCTTTGAAGCATAAGGTGTTAAATGCTGTTGATTATGGAGTACCCCAGTTCAGAGAACGGGTGATCTTGGTAGGGATCAGAGGCGAAAATAATTATGAGTACCCTGCTCCGACACATGGAGAAGGGCTAAAGCCTTATGTTACTTTGAAGGATGCTATTGGAGATCTCCCTGTTCTGAAAAGCGGCCAATCAAGCACCTCTTATTCTTATGATTCGGATAACGAGTTTCTTGGGTTCGTCAGGGCTGACGGAGCAGACGAAGTTTCCGAGCATGCTGCACCTAAAAATGGAGCGCATTTGATCAGAATCATGGAAGCACTTCAGGATGGTCAATCCAAAAATGATCTCCCGGAAGATATTCGTCCTAAGAGCGGGTACGGAAACACTTATGCAAAATTATGGTGGGAACGCCCAGCGACAACGATCACGCGCAATTTTGCGTGTCCTTCGTCTTCGAGATGTATCCATCCGAGAGATTCCCGGGCGATGTCCATTCGTGAAGGTGCGCGTTTGCAAAGCTTCCCGGATGACTACAAGTTCTATGGGTCGGACGGTATGAAACGACTCGAGATAGGGAATGCTGTTCCGCCGCTTTTGTCTGTGGCGATCGCAAAGAAACTGTTGGAAGCATTAGAATAAGACAAAGCCGCCCAGATAAATGGGCGGCTTCGTATATTAGTTATAGACCAAAGATGTGCAATTTGTTGGCATATGGCATCCTCCTACTTCTTCAGCAACTGACACAACTTGCTATAGTCGTGATGGAACTGGAGTTGTCCTTGGTGCCACTGCACAAATCCGAACGGAAGCTGTATGGTAGTTCCACCATACGAAGATCCGTAACAGGTTTCTTTGTGTGCAACAGCTCGTACGGCTTCACATACATCCTCAATGAAGAAAATGTCGTCCGTATCATTTTCGCCAAGAAGATTGATGTACCAAACAAAGTCCGACCACTCATCACGGTCGCGCACGGCTCCCATGGAAAAAGAGAGCTTGGCGAGTTCATAAGCATTATCGGTGAACCAATTTAATAAGGCATTATAAAGATCTTCATCATACGCCTTGAGCGTGGTGGCATTCAAGCTTTCGTGCCTGATCTGCAAAGCATAGTTTTTGGCATTACGGCGATCTCCATGGCGTTCTATGATCTCAACAGCGTCATCGGCAGCGGCCCAGAACAGCTTGATCGCTCGCTGGACATCGGATGGGATCTTTATGTCAAACTGTTTCTCAAATGTGTCGATAAACAGGCCGGCTCTTACAAAGTAAACCTGACCACCAAGACTTTTCTTTATAGAAACATTGATGACTTCGTTGGTGTCGAGATATACTTTCAAGTCAGTCTTTGATCTGGTTTTTCTGCTATTTACACTCGGCACATTAGTCTCATGCAAACCGCCTATGCTTGTTTTTACGATTTTTGCAGAGGCCCGATGTACTCTTTCCAGAAAACTATTTTGAAAAGTCCGGTCGGTATCAAGGAGGTCTTTGACGAGATCTTCATTTTTGTGTCCGGACAGCTTGGCGTGTTGCCACCCGGTCGCCCTATCTCTGTGTTCCATGATCTTCATCCTCCAAAAACAGCTTATATGTGTCGATCTCCAAAGCATCAGCGATTCGCTGGATGTTTTCAAGAGAGATGCTTCTGCGATAACATTCGATCGCGCTGATATATGTGCGGTGCATTCCACATTTTTCGGCAAAAGCCTCTTGCGAAAGACCTATCGCTATGCGGTGCTGCTTCACATTTGATCCGAAAACCTTAATGATATCCATATCTACATCATCCTCCATACTCAATGGTATATCCATGATGACAATAAGTCTACACACAATAAGTATCGAAAAGGATCGAAACGAATAATGAGATGGCATTAAAAGGGTATGCCTGCCTGAAGATCCTGCAAAAAGAAAAGGAACTGCCTTTTTCAAAAGGCAGTTCCTCTTTATCGTTTATCAAACTCCGAACAGCAGATCCACATAGGTGGGGAAGGGCCAGAAGTCGGCGGCCACCAGGGTCTCCAGATGGTCGATGATGGCTCTCGTCTTTTCCATCTGGACAAAGACCTTGTCGTGGAAATATCTGAGCTTGGCTTCACCTACCGCATCGGCAGGGATGGTGTTGATCGCGGTCTTCAGATCCGTGCAGGCATCCAGAAGATCTGCGTTGAGGTGGCAGATGCTCTCCGCCAGCGCCTCTTCCACACGGCAGGACACATTGGGCAGGGCCTTGCGCTTGTCGTTGATGGTGGCGCAGAGCTTTGCCGAATAGTGGCTGGCGGCATTGAGGATCTGATGCTGGATCATATCGATGAGGGTGTTGGCTTCGATGTTCACCACCTTGCAGTAGCTCTCCATGTGGATCTCATGGCGGGCACGCATCTCACTTTCGGTGTAGACGCCGTGCTTGGTGAACAGGTCGATATTTTTGGGCATCATATAGGCAGGCAGTGCCTCAGCACAGTTTCGCAGATCGGCAAGGCCGCGGCGGTGTGCCTCCTGCACCCAGCTCTCATCGTAGCCGTTGCCGTCGAAGATGATGCGCTTGTGCTCGGTCAGAGCCTGACGGATCAGCTCGTGGAGATCTCGCTGGAAATCGGTGGAGCCCTCCAGACGGTCGGCGAACCAGCAGAGGGATTCTGCCATCAGGGTGTTGAGCACCACATTGTGGCCGGAGACGGACTGATTGGAGCCGGGCATGCGGAACTCGAATTTATTGCCGGTGAAGGCCAGAGGAGAGGTGCGGTTGCGGTCGGTGGTGTCCTGCGGGATGGTGGGCAGGATATCCACACCGATACGCAGACTGCGCTTGCTCACTTCCACATAGTCGATGCCCTCGGTGATGGCGTGGATGATATCGTCCAGCTCCTTGCCGAGGTAGATGGAGATGATGGCGGGAGGTGCTTCATTGCCGCCCAGACGGTGATCGTTGCCTGCTGTGGCGGCGGAGGTGCGGAGCAGCTCCTGATACTCGTCCACGCCCTTGATGAAGGCGGCAAGGAACAGCAGGAACTGGGCATTCTGGCTGGGCGTCTTGCCGGGGGAGAACAGGTTTTTGCCTGTATCCGTGCCGAGGCTCCAGTTGTTGTGCTTGCCGGAGCCGTTGACGCCTGCGAAGGGCTTTTCATGGAGCAGGCACACTAAGTCATGGCGGGAGGCCACGCGCTTCATGATGTCCATGGTCAGCTGATTGTGGTCGCAGGCGATATTGGATTCGGTATAGACCGGGGCCATCTCGTGCTGGGCAGGCGCGGCCTCGTTGTGCTTGGTCTTGGAGCAGACGCCCAGCTTCCAGAGCTCTTCGTCCAGATCCTTCATATAGGCGGCCACGCGGGGCTTGATCACACCGAAATAGTGATCGTCCAGCTCCTGCCCCTTGGGGGGCTTGGCACCGAAGAGGGTGCGGCCGCAGAGCCTGAGATCCTCGCGGCGGTCGTACATGGCCTTGTCCACGAGGAAGTATTCCTGCTCCGGGCCAACATTGGAGATGACCTTGGTGGTCTCGGTATCACCGAACAGGCGCAGCACGCGCAGAGCCTGCTTGCCCACTGCGTCCAAAGAGCGGAGCAGGGGCGTTTTCTTATCCAGCGCCTCGCCGGAATAGGAGCAGAAGACTGTGGGGATGCAGAGACTGCCGTCTTTGATGAATGCGAAGGCTGTGGGATCCCATGCCGTGTAGCCGCGTGCTTCGAAGGTGGCACGCAGACCGCCGGAGGGGAAGGAGGAGGCGTCGGGCTCACCGCGGACCAGCTCCTTGCCGGAGAAGTCCATCATGACCTTGCCGTGACCGCAGGGACTGACGAAGCTGTCGTGCTTTTCGGCGGAAAGACCGGTCATGGGCTGGAACCAGTGGGTATAGTGGGTCACGCCATGCTCCAAGGCCCAGCGCTTCATGCCCTCGGCGATATCATTGGCAGTGTCCAGCTGCAGAGGCGTGCCGTCGGTCAGGCAGCGCTTCCATGCAGAAAGGGCTTCGGAAGAGACATAACGCTCCATGGCTTCTTCGTTGAATACCATGGAACCAAAATAATCGGGAAGCTGATTCATAGCAAAAAACTCCTTATCGATGTCACGGTGTTACTATATAATAATTGCGGGGAAATTGCAATTATTTTTCTTGCGCCGTTCCATGGAATGTGATATGCTACAAGTGGTATAGTAGGAAGCTCTGAGAGGAAAGGAGCGATACTTTGATAACCTTAGAACAACTGAAAGAAAACGCGGAGATCCGCACCTATATCTCGGTGGCGGACCGCTCTCTTGCGGCTCTGGGCTATACGGAGCACAGCTTCGCCCATGTGACGAAGGTGGCGGAGACGGCGGGCTATATCCTGCAGACACTGGGCCGTCCCGCGCATGAGGTGGAGCTGGTGAGGGTGGCCGGGTATCTCCACGATATCGGCAACATCGTCAACCGTGCCGACCACTCCCAATCCGGTGCTGTCATGGCTTTCCACATCCTGCGGGATCTCGGCATGGAGCCGGAGGATCTTGCCACGGTGGTGGCTGCCATCGGCAACCACGATGAAGGGACCGGCGTGCCGGTGGACGATCTTTCGGCGGCGCTCATCCTGGCGGACAAATCCGATGTGCGCCGAAGCCGCGTCCGCAACCGCGACAAAGCCACCTTCGACATCCACGACCGTGTCAACTACTCCGTCAAGCAGGCGGTCCTGAAGATCAATGAAGACAGATCCAACATCAAGCTGAAGATGCATATCGATACGAAATACGGCTCGATCATGGATTACTTCCAGATATTCCTGACCAGGATGAACCTTTGCCGGGAGGCGGCGAAGAAGCTGGGACTGGAGTTCAAACTCATCATCAATGAGCAGACATTGCTGTAAAAATCGCATTATAAAGAACAGGAGATAAAAGAGATGGATCTTTTTAATGTACTGACCCTTTGCTGCGGCTTGGCTTTCTTCCTTTTCGGCATGCAGACCATGAGCCACAATCTGGAGCGTCTTGCCGGCGGCAAGCTGGAAGGCACCTTGAAGAAAATGACGGCCAGTCCCATCGTGAGCTGTGCGCTGGGTGCGATCATCACCATCGCCATGCAGTCGTCCTCCGCCTGTACGGTCATGCTGGTGGGCCTTGTCAACTCCGGCATCATGCACTTTGCACAGACCCTCAATGTCATCTTCGGCGCCAACATCGGCACGACGCTGACGGCGTGGATCCTGTCACTTTCCGGCATCGAGAGCGACGCCTTCTTCCTGCAGATGCTCAAGCCGGTGAACTTCTCTCCCATTTTGGCGGTCATCGGTGTGTTCATGACCATGCTCGCCAAGAAGGAGCGCAATAAGTCTCTGGGCAACATCCTCGTTGGCTTTGCCGTTTTGATGTACGGCATGAGCTTCATGTCGGATGCGGTCAGCCCCTTGGCAGATATGCCGGAGTTCGGCGCATTGATGGTCAAGTTCAATAATCCTGCCATCGGTGTCATCGTGGGCGCGCTGTTCACGGCGCTGATCCAGTCCTCTGCGGCATCGGTCGGTATCCTGCAGGCCCTTGCCATGACCGGCTCTGTGACCTACGGCATGGCGATCCCCATCATCATGGGTCAGAACATCGGCACCTGTATCACGGCGGTGATCTCCTGCATCGGCGCCAATGCCGGTGCCAAGCGCGTAGCTGTGATCCATACGCTGATCAATATCCTGGGCACGATCATCATCCTGCCTGTGTATCTGATCCTCAACGCGATCTTCCATTTCCCCATCACCGATTCGCCCATCGATGCCATGGGCATCGCCCTTTGCCATACCCTGTTCAACATCATCGCCACGGCGCTGCTCATGCCCAACGGCAAGCTGATCATCCGCCTGACCGAATGGCTGACCAGAGAAAAGGGTACGGCTACCGAAAAAGATCAGATCTGCATCCTCGACGAGCGTCTGCTCCGCAGCCCCTCTATCGCGGTGCGTGAGTGTGCTGAGTACACCAAGGAGATGTGCGTCATCACCAGACAGACCCTGCAGAAGGCCATCGCACTGTTTGACGATTACAGCGAAGAGGCTGCGCAGGAGATCGTGGATCTGGAAAACACGATCGACTTGTACGAAGACCGTTTGGGCACCTTCCTTGTGAAGCTGTCCGCGCAGGCACTGTCCCAGACTGCTGCCGACGAAGTCTCTGTCATGCTCCACACCATCGGCGACTTCGAGCGTATGAGCGACCATGCTGTCACCATGAAGGAAGTGGCTGAGGAACTGCGCGAGAAGAACTTGACCTTCTCCGACGAAGCAAGACATGAGCTCAACACTGTGGCAGCTGCCATTGAGGAGATCCTGGCTCTGACCGAAAAGTCCTTCCTGGAAAACGATGGTCAGCTGGCTACCAAGGTCGAGCCTTTGGAGCAGGTGGTCGATCAGCTGATCACCAAGGTCAAGGCCAATCATATCGCCCGTCTGCAAAGAGGCGAGTGCAGCATCGTGCTGGGCTTCATCCTGTCCGATCTGCTGCACAGCTTCTCCCGTATCTCCGACCACTGCTCCAATGTAGCTGTCACGGTCATCGAGGTCGAGCATAACTCCTTCGATACCCACCAGTACCTCAATGCCGTCAAGTACGGCGACGACGACTTCGCGGAAGAATTCAACAGGTTTGCCGAGAAGTATCCTCTGTAAAGAAAGAAGGGCTCTTATGCGTCAGCTTTCCATGGTCCTGCGCGGTTTTGAAAAATTGCCGCCGATCGTTCTGAAGGAGGGATACGCCCTGCACACAGGCAGGGAAGGCTCTGCGCCTGTGTGGGAGGCGATCATCCGCGATTCCTTCCATATGGAGTTCTCCTACGAGAAGGAGCTGGACTACCCCGACTGTGGGCCCGACAACTGCTTCTTCGTATCTATCGGCGGTGAGGATGTGGCGACTGCCACCTCCTACACCAAGCCGGAAGTACCCGGTGCGGCATTCTTGCACATGGTGGCAGCCCATTCCAAGGGCCTTGGCAAAGGCGCGGGGAAGCTGGCTGTTCTGGCAGTGCTCCACGACCTTCGCGAGAAGGGCTATCAGGAGTGCCGCTTGTTCACCGATGATCACCGCCTGCCGGCCATCGGCCTGTATCTGGCCGTGGGCTTTGAGCCGATCGCGGAGGATGAAGAAATGAAAGACCGCTGGGATGCGGTACAGCAGAAGCTGAAAGAAGGGAAATGCCTGTGAAACTGAGCTGGAACACCTGCCTGAAGG
Source organism: Oscillospiraceae bacterium (assembly GCA_017440525.1). Lineage (GTDB taxonomy): Bacteria > Bacillota > Clostridia > Oscillospirales > Oscillospiraceae > Avoscillospira. The sequence continues at coordinate 8,483 of JAFSHB010000107.1, forward strand.
TGGGCGTATCTGTTTTCGTGCTGTATCTTTGCATCGAGTTCTGGCCTGCCGTGGCAAAATTGCTGGCGGCGCTGATCGGTGCGGCTACGCCCCTGCTGGCAGGTGCGCTGGTGGCTTTTATCCTCAATATCCCCATGAGTGCCTTTGAGCGGCGGTTCTTCCCCCGGAGCGAAAAGAAAGCCGTCAAAAAGCTCAGACGGCCTGTTTGCATGATCGCCGCTGTGATCGCGGTGCTTGCCATCATCGTGCTGATCGGCTGGCTGGTCGTGCCGCAGCTGGTCTCCTGCGTGCAGCTGATCATCGAGCAGGTGCCGGGCTATCTGGACCGCATGGTACACAAGCTGGAGCGGTGGGGCGTGTTCTCTCCCGAGACCATCGGTATGCTGGAAAAGATCGACTGGCCCTCCAAGCTCTCGGAGCTGGTGAAGGTCGTGACCTCCGGCATCGGCTCTGTGGCAGAGGTGGTCGTATCCACGATCGGCTCCGTGTTCTCCGGTGTGATCACCGGTGTTTTGAGCATCATCTTCTCCATCTATCTGCTGCTGGGCAAGGATAAGCTGAAGGGGCAGTACCATAGGCTCGCCAGGCGGTATATGAATGAAAAGTGGATCAAAAAGATCGACTATGTGGCCTGTATCACCAATGAGAGCTTCCACGATTATATCGTGGGCCAGTGCATCGAGGCGGTGATCTTAGGTGTGCTGTGTATGCTGGGCATGTGGATCCTGCGGCTGCCTTACGCGCCCATGATCGGTGCGCTGATCGCCTTCACGGCCCTGATTCCTGTGGCAGGTGCCTTTATCGGCGGTGCTGTGGGTGCCTTCCTCATCCTGATGGTCTCGCCCATGCAGGCGCTGATCTTCCTCATCTTCCTTGTAGTGCTGCAGCAGCTCGAGGGCAACATCATCTATCCCAAGGTGGTCGGCACCTCTCTGGGGCTGCCCCCGATCTGGGTGCTGGCTGCCGTCACCATCGGCGGTGGTGTGCTGGGGATCCTGGGCATGCTTTTGGGCGTGCCGCTGACTGCCGCGATCTATCGTATCCTCCGCGAGGATATCCACAAAAACGATCCACAGCCTCCGGCGGAAGAATCGTAAAACAGATCCGCCGGCAGCTTGCCGGCGGATCTTTGTCAAGAAAGGAGCTGCTATGAAAAAACTGATCGTATTTGCCGATCACGGCCTTGATGATGCCGCTGCGACGGCTACGCTCCTGCGGTACCATGACCGCTTTGATGCCATCGATATCGTGGCCATCGGCGGCAATGTGCCCAGTGATGTGTCGCTGCGGAATTGCAGTACGCTGCTCTCCTATTTCCCAGCGGTGTGGGAAAAGATCACTGTGGTGGATACCACGGCAGAGCCTCAGCCCAGTGAGTATCTTGCCCATATCCATGGGAACGACGGCATGGGCGATCTTTTCGACCATACGAGGAAGTGTGCGGTCAGGACCGTGTCTTTTGCGGATTGGCTCCCGACCACGGATGGTACGGAGCTTCTTCTGAGCCTTGGCCCCATGACCATGGTGAAGCCCCTGATGGAGCGGCACAGCACCTATTTCCCCGTGATCATGGGCGGCAGAGTACGCACAGCGCCCAATTACCATGGCTATGAATTCAACCATGGGCTGGACAAAGCGGCATTTGCCGCCTGCACCAGGGTCCCCCATGCGGCGATCACGCTGGATACGGTGCGGACGCCTGCGCTGGATATGCGCCTGCGGGAGATCGCAGGAGATGACATCCATGCTCAGATCGTCCGGGCCGACCAGAAGCTCAGCATCACGCGGGGCGAGGAGGGCTGCTTCCTCTGGGACGATGTGGCGGCGGCCTATCTGCTGTGGCCCGACCGCTTCCGGCTGGATGCGGAAACGGACCAGGACGGCAACCGCATCTTCCAGGCGGTGTATGTCTCGGATAAGCTGTATTACGCAGAATAAAAGGAGCGGAGACCGCTCCTTTTATTTCATATTTCGCAAAAGCTCCCGCTTTTTCAAAAGGGCATCCAATGCGGCTTCCGGGTCTTCGATCGTCTGCACCGTCTCCTCCATGGGGCATATGCCAGTGCCCCGGCGGTTTATGATGTGGGGTGTCAGCGTGCCATAGGCACAGGGGATGCCGTGCGTCTGGAGCACCTGCAAGCCTGCTTCGCTCATGACCGCTCCATAGACCTCCCGTATGCCTGCCAGTACGAACAGCAGGGCCGCAGCCTTGCCTACGATCTTGTCTGCCGCAGAGAAGCTGCGGAGGTCCTTTCCCTCTGACAGCCAGTCCAGCATGGGGGAGATCCCTGTTTTTTGGGAGGCATATACCGTATCGCCCCTGCACAGCACACAGGTGTTGGTGTCCAGCAGGGCCATGGCCCGGTCTATATCACGCATCGGGCAGCACCATGACGCTGACGCCGTCGGGGATGGCGGTGATGGAGGCGTTGGGATCGCCGACGATGCCCTCTGCCAGCCGCAGTGCTTCCTCCGGAGAGTGGGCAGGGATCATATGCAGGCCCTTCACCATCTCGTCCGGAGCATCAGACACATAGATGACAGATGCCCTTTGCAGCACACGGATAAAGATCTGGGTCTGCCACTGGTCGGGCTCGGTCTCATTACGGCCCCTGTCGAGGAATACCTGCATGGTCTTGGCGATGTCGGGCTGGGATGCCATCTGGTCATAGAAGTGCTGACCGCCGTGACCGTCACCCGACTTGGCAAGCATGATGATCGCACCGCCGGGCTTTACGGCGGCTTCCGCCGCTGTCATGCCCTTGACTGCCTGATAGATGTTCTGGTCGAGGGGATAGCCGCCGTTGGTGGAGATCACGATGTCCGAGGGCTTTGCCTTCACCCGGCACAGGGAGGAGAGGAACCGGCAGCCCTCTGCGTGGGCCTCGGCCACATCACCTGCCACGGCGAAGATCGGCTGTTTGTTCTGGTCGATGACCACATTGACGATGAAGCGCAAGCCTGCCTTCTGCGCTGCCCAGAGCATATCTGCGTGGATGGGGTTGCCCTCCAGCACACCGGTGCGGGCCTTGGGATGGGCGATGAACTCCGAGCAGTGGTTGGCAAGGACGGAGATCCTGCCTGCCACACCGGGCAGCACGCTCTTTCTGCCGCCGGAGAAGCCTGCGAAGAAATGGGGCTCGATGAAGCCCTCGGAGACCAGAAGATCGGCTTCTGCGGCAAGGCGGTTTATCAGCAGCTCACCGCCGGAGGGCAGAGTGCCGATCGAGACCAGCTCCTCCGCTTTCGCGCAGTCATGGACCACGATGCGCTCCTGCTCCACGATCGCGCTGCCGAATTTGTCGATCAGCTCCTGCTTCGTGGTGTCTCGGTGGCAGCCGGTGGCGATCAGGATGGTGATCTGAGCATCCGGTGCGCCTCTGCGAAGCTCCCGCAGCATCGGCGGGATGATGACCTTGCTGGGGACGGGGCGGGTGTGGTCGCTGGCGATGATGACGATGTTTTTCTTTCCGCGGCTCAGTTCGTGCAAAGGGGCAGAGCCGATGGGATGGGTCAGCGCATCCTCCACCAGTGCTTCGGGGGTGCGGTCTGCTTTGTAGTGATGCAGCTTCGATACCAGAACGGCGTCCAGCCGCTCGGCGGGGATATCCAGCGATAAGCATTCTTTTCCATAGGGGAATCGGATGATAGGCATAGAGATGCTCCTTTCAGGTTCTCTTTCAACTGTATCATATCGATATAAAAGTGTCAATATCAGCACAATGCACAAGAAAAAGCGCGGGAAAGAAAGGAGTTTTACCGTATATTTCGGTTGACTTTTGGAAAAATATCTGTATACTGTTTAGTGAAGCAAATAGCCAAAGATGCTTTCCGAAACGCGAGCCGAATCGGAAAGAGGAGGACTCTCTGGAGAACACATTGAGTTGTGTGCCGAAGGTGCAAGGCGCGAGCCGAATCTCTCAGGCAAACGGACAGAGATGCAGATATCACCCGCGTATCGGTGTGTTGTGCAGTCCTGCTCGAAGGGGCTGCTTTTGTTTTAATTCTAGAAAAGGATGTTTTTTGCTATGCTTTCCAAACCTCTTGAGTCTATCGAATTCGTATCTTCCTTCGATCCTGAGCTGGCCGCCATGATGGGACGGGAGCTGACCCGCCAGCAGGACGGTCTGGAGCTGATCGCTTCCGAGAATTTCGCCTCTCCCGCTGTTATCGCTGCCATGGGCTCTGTTCTGACCAACAAATATGCCGAAGGTCTGCCCGGCAACCGCTACTATGGCGGCTGTCAGTGTGTGGATGAAGTGGAGGCGCTTGCCATCGAGCGCGCCAAGCAGCTCTTCGGTGCCAAGTTTGCCAATGTCCAGCCCCACTCCGGCGCACAGGCCAATGCCGCTGTGGAGGTGGCTCTGCTGGAGCCGGGCGATACCCTCATGGGCATGAGCCTTGCAAACGGCGGTCATCTGACCCACGGTCATCCCGCCAATCTCTCCGGCAAGTACTACGATGTGGTCTCCTACGATGTGGATCATGAGACGGGCCGCATCGACTACGACGAAGTGCGCGATATGGCCAAGAAGACCAGCCCCAAGCTGATCATCGCAGGCGCTTCCGCCTATCCCCGCGCCATCGATTTCAAGATCTTTGCCGATATCGCGCATGAGGTCGGCGCTTACCTGATGGTGGATATGGCCCACATCGCGGGCCTCGTGGCAGGCGGTCAGCATATGAGCCCCATGGACTATGCCGATATCGTCACCACCACTACCCACAAGACCCTCCGCGGCCCTCGCGGCGGTCTGATCCTCAGCAATAATGAGGAGATGTTCAAAAAGCTCAATTCCGGTGTCTTCCCCGGCACTCAGGGCGGCCCTCTGGAGCATGTGATCGCCGCCAAGGCCGTCTGCTTCAAGGAAGCTATGGATCCTTCCTTCAAGACCTACGCCGCCAATGTGGTCAAGCATGCCAAGATCATGGCAGAGGCGCTTCTGGCAGAGGGCTTCGATCTGGTCTCCGGCGGTACGGACAACCATCTGATGCTTGCCGATCTGCGCCCCATGCACATCACCGGCAAGGAGCTGCAGGAGCGTCTGGATGCGAACCACATCACCCTGAACAAGAATGCCATCCCCGGCGATCCCGAGAAGGCTTCCGTCACCAGCGGTGTCCGCATCGGCACGGCGGCTGTCACGACCCGCGGTCTCGGTGAAGCGGAGATGCCTCAGATCGCCCGCTGCATCGCCATGACTGCCCGTGACTTCGAGGGCACCCGCAAAGAGGTCCTCGATACGGTCCACGCCATCTGCGAAAAGTTCCCCATGTATAAGTAAGTGCTTGCGCCCCGTCCAATGACGGGGCGCAAGTTTTTTACAGGTAAGCGGCAAGCCCCCACGGTGGGGAGATGGATCTGTCTGTCAGGAGCCACAGCAGGGGGATATCCGAGGGCGGAGGGAAGGTGTCCTGTCCGTCTGTGACGATCACTGCGGCAGAGAGCCGATCGTGCATGGTCAAGACTGCATCCACGGCCGCAGAGAGGTCTGTGCCGCCTCCGCCTCTGGGGCAGATCCCGGAGAGCTCCGTCACGGAGGAGAAGGGGATGGGGGCATAGACGGCGGTATCGAAGAAGCCCAACAGGCCGTGCAGCTCGCCGCCGAACTGTCCGATGGCACTGCAGATCTCTCCGTAGACGGTATCGAGGACACGGACATCCATCGAGGCGGAGGTGTCCACCAGAAAAAGCACATCCTTCAATGTCGGCACGACCTTGCGGAAGGATGGGAGGAAGAAGCATCCTCCACGGCGTCGATCCGGTGGGAGGAAGGAGTAGTCGCACAGATCCGGCTGTAAGAATCTGTGCAAAAGCTCGCGCCATGGGACATTGGCGGCGCAGGCCCTCTGCCAGCTCCTGTCGGTGCAGTCGGAGAACTGTTGCATCCTGTCCTTCGTATCCCGCAGGGCGGATAGGCTTTGAGAGAGCTCTGCGGTCATGACGGACAGCGCCGCAAGGGGGCTGTCGTCCGGGTCGCTTCGTTCTGTGGGCGGTGTCGGGGGCAGGATCGGTCTGTACGGACTGCGCCGAAGGACGATGTCCGGCTCATGATCTTCTGCGGGGAGGATCAGATCCTCCGGGTCTTCATCCTCCGGGGAGAGGACCACGATGCCAAGGGCGCCGCAGTCATCGTTTTCGGTCCAGAAGCAGTCGGAATCCACCATATATTTCCTGCGCCGTGCTGACGGCTCACAGGAGGGGTCGAAGGGCGTCTGATGAAAGGCCTCGGTCGGAGACAGGTGTGCGCCTTCCGTGCGGGGGAAGAAGGTCTCATGATAGATCGTGCCGATGCCGGGGAGCTTGTCATCGATCCAGCCCAGTTCCCGCAGGCGGGAATTGGCGATGATATCGCAGGCCAGATGCCAGCGGTCGCCCTGATAGAACGCCGGGCGGTCCAGATGCTCCAGTCGGATATGCATGAGCTGGTGACTGAGGATAAAGCGCAGCGCATAGGGCGATAGCTTTTGCAGCCAATTGGGGTCAAAGTAGATGCATCTGCCGTTGGTGGAGATCCTGTCCATGCCGGATACTGCCACATAGCGGAGCTCCAGCAGGGGCTCTGCAAAGTCGTAGTCCTTGTGCAGCAGATGCAAACGCGCCTCCTGCAGCATCCGTCTGAGCTGCTGCTTCTTTTGCGCGGTCATTTCAGACCGCCTTCCCGGGCGGCGCGGAAAACGGCATTCTCCTCCAAGATCGCCCGAAGCTGTGGCAGGCGGGCATAGTCGTGGAGCAGATCTGCGCGATAGGCCCATGGCAGAGAACAGGAGAACTGGATGGAGCAGTCTATGAGCGCCTTTTCCGGATGGGAGCGGGCATAGGCCGCCATCATACTGCGGAGCGCCAGTCTGGCTTCCGCCGAGCGGGGGATCGGGACCTGTCTGCCATGAAAGATATCCTCCATGGAAGGCAGGCTCCGGCATACTGTGGCCCAGTCACGCAGGGCCGAGGCCGCGCCGATCCCGATACAGCCTGCCAGCAGCGGGTAGACGGTGTCCGGATCGGAGCTGACCGTATCGAGGATGTTGCTGACCATCTCCCAGGAGCGGGGCGTGGGGAAGGCGGTGTCGGATGCTGTGGTCTCGAAGCGCATCAGCGCCACAGGATTATACTGCAGATAGCCGACCACATAGGGGTGCAGACCGCGCACCACGGCCCAGTCATGCCATGCGGCGGGGTCTGTGCGGATCTCCAGATGGCAGAGACGGTTGGCGAGGGCTTTGGGCATGGCATAGGCCACGGAACGGTCTGTCACACGGTTGCCTGCGGCAATGACGATGCAGTTTTCCGGCAGTGCATGCTCGCCTACGGTGCGGTCCAGGGTGATCTGGTAGGCCGCCGCCTGCACGGAGGGCGGTGCGGCGGAGATCTCATCGAGGAACAGGATGTTGATCGTATCGGGGCTCTCATCCATCTGAAAGATCTTGGGCCGCAGCCATACAGCCAATGTCTTATCCTCATTGGCTGTGGGAAGTCCGCGCAGATCCACAGGATCGAACAGCAGCAGGCGGACATCGGTGACAACGGTGCGCTTGCCGGTCCGCTTCGTGAGGCTGTCTGCCAATTGCCGCACGCCCTGAGACTTGCCCACGCCGGGCGCACCCCACAGCATCATGGATGGGAGGGTGGAAAAGGGCATGTTTTGCTCGACGCAGGCAGAGAAAGCAGCAGTCAGCTGATCGACCATCTTCGTTACGCTGACAGAAGAGATGTTGCTTTCCATGGTGATACCTCCTTTTTGGAGAACATATCACATCAAGTGTCCCATAAATGGAACACAAGAGCCGTTCGGTCCTCCCGAACGGCTCTCATGTCATGCATCGATCAGATGATATTTTGCTACAGCAAGACATTCCCGCAGGACGCCTGCCAGGAGCCCATACCAGCGGGTGTTGCTGTGGGCGTGGGTCAGAGGCTCGAAGCCGACCTGCTCGGCATAGCGGCCCGCGCGGTAGACATGGTACTCGTTGGTGATGAAGCAGGCGGTGTAGCTTTCGCCCAGCTCCGCATCCAGAAGCGCTTTGGAGAAGCGGAAGTTCTCCAGCGTACTGGTGGCGCGCTCTTCTTTCAGGATCTTCTCTTTGGGCACACCGCGGGCGGTCAGATACCGCTCCATGGCAAGGGCCTCAGTGATATCCTCCTGTGCGCCCTGTCCGCCGGAGACCACGATGACGGCATCGGGGTTCTTTCCATGATACCGCAGAGCGGCATCCAGCCTGTCCTGCAGGGCACCGCTGGGGATTTTGCCCCGGACAGCCGCACCGAGGACGATCACAGCGTCCTCCTCATAGGTCACGGTATCCGCCGTACCGTAGAGGGTGAGCAGAGCCACAGCCAGCGCCACCAGCAAAAACGCGGTGATGACGATCAGGCGGAGACCTTTGGAAAGAAGATGATGGAGCAGACCGAATGCAAGGAGCGCCGCACCCAGAGCCAGATTCATCACATTTCCCATGGTGAAATTGGAGGTCAGCCACATGAAGATGCCGTCCAGCGTGACGGCGGCACCCAGGATGAGGAACAGGAGCTTCAGCATGAGGAGACCTCCGAGACCAGTTCCTCCAAAGGCTTGCGCTTCTTTTCGCGCAGGGCATCCCCGGGATAGCCAAGGGTGATCGCCAGACGCACAGGCCTGGTAAGACCGCAGAGGGCGCGGAGTTTGCCATCATCGAACCAGCCGAGGATGCAGGTGCCGAGCCCCAGCTCGGCGGCGGCCAGGGTCAGTTGGGCGGCGAGGATGCCGATATCCATGGAGCGGTAGTCATTGTGCTTGAGCTTGGCGCCCATGGCGGCGGATGCCACATAGTCCTCCTCCGAGAGCACCAGGATCACAGGTGCCTGCCTGGCAAATTTGTTCATGCCCATGCCGCCGCAGGCCGCGGCGGCCTTTTTCGCCGCTTCGCCGCGGCAGACGGTGATGTGGTAGGGCTGACCGTTGCAGGCGGAGGGGGAGAGCCTGCCTGCTTCCAAAATGGTCCGGAGCTTTTCCTCCTCCACAGGTCGGTCATCATAACTGCGGCAGGACTGCCGCACGCGGATCAATTCCAGAAAGTCCATACGCATATCCTCCTTTGGTCGGAGTATATCAGCTTTGGGGGCACATTGCAAGGCGGGCGGGAAAAATTAAGAAACGGAAAGGTGCTGATATCAGTCAAAAAAGGACCTCCCCATGGACATGGCGGAGCTTCCTGTGCTACAATGATGCCAAATGGAAAAACAAAAGGAAGATCAGATCGATGGATACCTTTTTTACACCTGAACTGTATGCGCTCCTTTGCAAGCTCTATTCTCATGAACGGGTGAAGGAGATCACCGAGACCTTGAAAAAGCTGGAGAGCCCGCGGCAGTACACCGCCTTCGATGCCTCCACCGCATGGTGCGAGAAGCTCCTGAAGGACGCGGGCCTTTCCGATGTGCGCCGCATCGTCCACAAGGCCGATGGTGAGACGGCTTCCCTTGACTTCATCATGCCCCAGGCATGGGACCTGCTGGGCCGCTCCACCCTCAAGGTGGTGGAGCCTGTGGAGATGATGATCGCCGATACGGATGTGACCACCATCCATGTTTCCGAGTATTCTGCGCCGACCCCCAAGGGCGGTGTGACGGCGGAGCTGGTGGACTTTGCCCTGCTGGATCCCGAAGCGCCCGACTGCAAGGGCAAGTTCGTGTTCCACAGAGGCTATCTGCCGGCTCAGCACCCCAGATATCATAACTTGGCGAAGGCCGGCTGTGCAGGTCTCGTGTTCTCCGCCTTTGAGACGACCACCCATGAGCCCGATGTCCCCTCCTGGACCAATGGTCACGGACATATCGGCTGGTATCATCTGAAAGAGGATCCCGTGATCCCGGTGTTCAATGTGGCCCCCAAGGTGGGCATCGAGCTGGCAAAGCTCCTGTCTCAGGGGAAAGTCATGCTCCACGGTGAGATGGATACCAAGATCTACGACGGTGAGATCTACACCGTTACCGCCACCATCCCCGGTGAGAGCGAGGATGAGTTCGCCATCCTCGGACATCTCTATGAGCCGTTCTATTCCGACGATGCCCAGGGTTTTGCCGTGGGTCTGGAAATGGGCATCCTGCTGAAAAAGCTGATCGACGACGGTGTCCTGCCCAAGCCCCAAAAGACCCTGCGCCTGATCTTCTCCATGGAGCGCTACGGCTATGCCGCTTTCTTTGCACAGCATGACAAGCGCATCCTGGCGGCCATGAGCATCGACACTGTGACCTGTGAAGCAGGCGAGACGCTGAACAACGGCTTCCTGATCAGCCATTCGCCCCTGTCCGGTCCGTTCTTCGGCGATATGCTCTTCGATAAGACCATGCGCGCCTTCTGCGCCGATATGAAGTGGAAGTTCATCCCCGGCAATCTCTCCGATGACTGCTGGATGGCGGAGCCCACCATGGATATGCCCACCAACTGGCCGCGCACCTCCTCCAATGACGGGCGCAATGACTACCATCATGCAGATGCCCCCATCTTCGATGCGGTGGAATATGAAAAGCTCAAGCGGCTGGTGCCCATGCTGACGGCCTATACTGCCGTGCTGATCTGCGGCGACCGCGCCCATTTCGAGGCTTTGGCAAAGGATCTGGAAAAGACCGCCGCGACTTGGCTGGAGCGGGAGAAGAACTATGCCGCAGGCAGAGCCGTTATGGGAAGCATCCCCAAGCAGGAGGCTCTGTGGTACAACAAGGCGCAGGAGCTCCTGTATCTTGGCAGGATGGCATCCTTCGACCGCTTCTTCGAGGGCGTGGCCGAGGTGAAGCTCCCCGCGCACTGGGCGGACAGCTACTATGATACCCTGCCCGACCGCCCCCTGACGGCAGTTGAGCAGAAGGCGGCATCCCTCCGTTACCGCCCGATCGCCAAGGGCATGCCCTTCTCGCAGGCCAAGGTGCCGGTGTCTGAGCGTGTGTCGTGGCATGATATCCCGGAGCTGATCTGGGGCATGCTCTCTGCGGAGCGCACCGTGCTCGATGCCGTGCGCCTGCATGATGCAGTGCTGACCTGCACCACCTCAGACAGTCAGATCGAATACTACCTGTCCTATTTCCGGTTCCTTGAAAAGTACGGCTATCTGGAGGAAGTAAAATGAAGTTCGAATTGCCCAAGCCGGGGAAGGCTCCCGTAGCTTATCCCCATTTCCCCACGCGGACATGCGCCTTCGTGTTCCGTGCGCTGGAGTTTTTCTCCTATGAGAAGATCGCGTCGGTACTGGGGACGACTGCGGAGGATATCCGGGATCTGGCCCACGCCATGGGCGTGAAGGACGAGCAGAAAAGTGATATCTGGCTGAAAAAGGGCTATATCACCATCATCCGTGCCATGTGGCATCTGCTTCCCTATGAGCAGCTCCTGGAGCTTCTGGAGGTGGAGGCGGATGCGCTGGCGGTGCTCCTGCGCGAGGAGGACTTCCTCGATATCAAGCTCAAGGAGAAGCCGGTATGCGAAAGACTTTCGTGGGAGCCTCTGACGGATGCAGATCACGAGGCGCTGAAGCGCGTGAGAGCATCTATGGAGCCCTTGTCTCTGGATGGTAAAGCGCCCTTCGACTTTCAATATATCAAGCCCGAGGTGGTGTTCTCCGGAAAAGAGGTATTCGACACGCGGATGATCTATCTGTTCTCCGGGCTCTACCAGAAGAGCTTTGATGTGGATAGCCGCGAATACTGCTCCGACGAGCTTTTGGAGAGCTACCGCCGCGTGGGCATCAACGGCATCTATACACAGGGCGTCCTCTACATGCTCTCGGAGTTCCCCTTTGAGCCGTCTCTCTCTCAGGGCTATGAAAAGCGCCTTGCCAACCTGAAAAAGCTGACAGAGCGCTGCGACAAATACGGCATCAAGGTGTATCTGTATCTCAATGAGCCCCGATCCATGCACAAGGCATTCTTTGAAAAATATCCCCACATGATGGGTCATGTGGAGGATGAGGAGCATGTGTGTATGTGTACCTCCACCAAAGAGGTGCAGGACTACATCAAAAATGCCGTGGAGACCATCTGCAGGGCCGCGCCGCTCCTTGGCGGCTTCTTCTGCATGGCAAAGAGCGAGAATCTCACCAACTGCTATTCCCATGTGCATCAAAACGGAGCCTGCAATTGCCCGCGATGCAAGGACAGGACTGTCGGTGAGGTCATCGGCGAATACTTTGCTGCCGTCCGTGAGGGTGCGGACAGGGTCAGCCGCGACATCAAGGTCTTTGACTACTCCTGGGACGGCGACGATCTGGAGGCACGGTTCGATGTGATCGACCATCTGCCGGAGCGGGTGGCGGTGGAGAGCATCTGTGAGGCCCGTGTGCCCTATGAGATCGGCGGTGTGAAGTCCACGCTGGAGGATTACTCCCTCAATATCATCGGTCCGGGAGAGCGCTCCCTTGCCATGTGGGAGCGGGCAAAAGCGCGCGGTCTGGAGACTGTCGCCAAGCTCCAGATCAACACCACATGGGAGTGCTCCACCGTACCTGCACTGCCTGTGTTCGATAAGGTGGACAAAATGATGTCCAAGCTGGTGGAGGTGGGCGTGGACCACCTGCAGCTGAGCTGGACACTGGGCGGCTATCCATCGCCCAATCTGCTGTATGCCTGCAAATATTTCTTTGAGAACGCCGATATCCCGCAGCCCAGCGATGCCATGCAAAAGGCCGGAAGGATCTTCTCCGAGGCCTTCAGCAACTTCCCCTCCCACATCCGCACGGCCTATATGGGTCCCCAGAACGCAGGCCCTGCGACTTTGTTCTATGAAACGCCCACAGGCTACGATGCCACCATGACCTGCTTTGCCTATGATGATCTGAAGGGGTGGGCGGGTATCTACCCCACGGATGTGTTTGAAGACCAGCTGAAGAAGCTGTGCGATGGTTGGAGGTCCGGTCTGGCCCTCATTGAACACGATGAAGACCGGGAGACCGTGTGCATGGCAAAGGCGGCTTACAGCCTCTTCCGCGCCTCTTTGGACCTGACGAGGTTCGTCCGTCTGCGTGACAGCGGCGGCAGCCAAAAGGAGCTTTACGATGTGGTGCTGGATGAAAAGGAGAACGCCATGGATATGCTGGCACTCATGAACGAGAACCCTGCCATCGGCTTCGAGGCGGCAAACCACTACTATTTCAGCCGCTTCGGCCTTTGTGAAAAGATCATCAACTGCGATTATTTGCTCAAAAAATACAGCGCTTGAATGAACATATCCCCCCGATGCCGGTCCCGGCATCGGGGGGATCTTTTACTCTTTTTTCGGTACGGACGGAGGAGGAAGCTCAGAAAGGTTGGCGCGGCTGGCCTTGACGATGGTGGCGTAGCGGGTCTTGCGCTGCTGAGGAGTAAGGCCCATAGGATCTGCCCGTTTGAAGATCTTGCAGAAGGCAGAGGCATTGCTGTAGCCGCAAAGGGCTGCGGTCTCCTTGACAGTATAGCCGACTTCCAGATAATGGAGTGCTTTGGTGTGTCGGGTCTTGTGGAGATAATCCTGAATGGAATAGCCCGTATCTTTTTTGAACTTTCTGGTCAGATAGCTGCGGTTCAGGCCAAAGCCGTCGGCGATGCCGGATACGGTCAGGGGCTCCATATAGTGGGTTTGGATGTGGTCGATGATCTGCTGCGTGTAGTTTGGCGGCATTTTATCCTCCGGGGGCAGCAGCTTGGAGAACAGAAAATACAGCTCAGACAGCAGCTTATACTCGACGACCTGCGTTTCCTGGTCACGAATATCGCAAAGATCGTCAAAGGTTCCGGGAGGTGCATCAAAAATGGTTGGCAGAATGGAAAAACGGTGGCTCAGAACGCCGTCAAAGCCCATCCATCGATAGGCCCATGGATCTTCCATATCGGCCAGAAAAGAGGTGGATTCGCCGGGTCGAATATAGATGATCTGACCTGCATGGGCATGGAAGGTGCCTCGGTCGGTGTAAACCGTACCGCAGCCGCGGCGGATATATTGAATCAGATGATATTCATTTCTCATACTGACACGCCGCCCCGGTATATTGTCCGCTTCACCGGCCAGGATGGGATGGAGATCCTGAAAGTGCATGGACAGGTGAAACTGAAATTCGTAGACCATAATAGCACCCTTTCTTCTGAATAGTCACATTATGACCGATAAAGTCACATTTGTCAATAGACAGTGAGGGAAATGTAAAATACAATGATGATATAAACGGTAGAAAAGGTAAAACTGTACAAATCGCACATCACAGGAGGAATGTTACATGAAGTACGCAAGACGGCTGCTGTCTCTGCTATTGGTGCTGGTCATGGTGTTGGGGCTGGTCCCTGCCGCCACGGCTGCGCCTGCGGAGCAGTCTGCGGAGGCGGAAAGCATCCGCATCGATCTTGAAGCCTTCGCGAAGGAGGCTGCCAAGCAGGATTGGTGGGATGATCTGAAGGTCTCCGATACGGACGATGTCAAGCTCATCGGCTCCAAGACCGCCACGGATGCTATGACGGAAGCAGAGCAGGCTGCCTACAGTGCCATGCAGGCATGGCTGGCTGAAAACGAGGTCTGGCAGATCGATGAGACCAGGACCAAGCTGGGGACTGTGGGCTACGCCAAGCGTCTGTACATCGATGCCTCCGGCTCCGATGCCACCGGCATTCGGTTTTTTGCCAGCGCGTTCGCCTCTCAGGTGTCGGACGACCGTGCAAAGCTGGTCCTGACCATCCACGCCGAGGCAGCGGGTCTTTACAATATGCAGTTGGATCTTCTCAAGGAGGCCGGCGGCTATTCCACCTTGCCCCGCATCGACAACATTGGTCAGGGCGGCGGCTACGGCAATATCTATCTCAACGGCGAACAGCTCTATGCAGACTACGACTTTGGTGAACGGGAAAAGTCCGGTGCCAAGAATGTCCGTGAGACCGATTCCTTTGGTGCGGTCTGGCTGCAGGAGGGGGAAAACGAACTGGTCATCGAGATGACCAGGGATTACACCGGCAACCTGAACAACGGCCGCCGCATGGTCAACCTCAAGGGTCTGTACTTCACCCCTCTGGCAGACTGTGTCGTGCCGGTGGGCGGCGGTATGGTTCTGGATGTTTACGACTATCTGCCCTTTGATGTGGAGGTCTCCGCAGAGACCCACGAGGCAGTCTCCGAGGATGAGACCATTGCAAAGGTCACCATGAATGAAAACTGCCGCCTGATCGTGGAGGGCGTCGGTGTTGGTGAGACTGCGGTCTTGCTGCAGGAGAACGGTGAGACGGTCTATTCTTTGGAAGTGACCGTTACCGAAGCAAGTGCCTCTGCCGCAGAGCCCATCATCATCGACCTCAAGGGCTTTGTCAAGCGTGCGTCCACCCAGAGCTGGTGGGACGATCTGACTACTGTTTATACCGCAAGCGGTGCGGAGCTGAAAAAAGTCGGCTCTGACCGCAATGTGGAGATGACCGACGCAGAGAAGGCTGCCTACGATGCCTTCGTAGCATGGCAGGAGGGAGCGCAGGCTTGGGTCCTCAACGGCGACGGCACCAGGATGGATGCCGGACTTGGAAACCGCCTGTACCTGTCTGCCACCGATGATATCGCATGGGCGGTCTGCCACAACGGTCGCTACGGCACCACCGACGGTGCCAGTGACATCGCTGTGGATGTGGAAGTGGATACTTCCGGTTGGTATGCCCTCAATATGGAGCTGGTCTTGCAGCATGAGACCGGCAAGGACACCGTCATCGACACCACCGCCAATACCGGCGGCGGCTACGCCGATATCTATGTCAACGGCGAATGTATTTACAAGGGCTTTAAATTCCGTGCCGATGCCAAGTCCGATGTGGTGGAGGCCAATTTCGGCAAGGTGTTCCTCAACGAGGGGATCAACACCCTGACGGTCCGTGCGGTGGGTCACTACAACGGCCCTGTTTTTGACGGCTACTCCGGCCGCTCCAATATCAATGTGGCGTCCATGGCACTGCTGCCCCTCGGCGGAGCGGCTATGGAAGTGGGACAGACTATCCGCATGAGCCTCGATGCCTATTTCTGCAGCTACGGCGCAGAGTATGGCACCATCACCGCGGAAGCAGAGGGCGCAGTTACTGCCGAAGTTTTCGGCGGCGATCTGGTGCTGACAGGTGTGGAAGAGGGGAGCGGTACCGTTTCTGTTTATGATGACGGTCAACTGCTTGCGGCCCTGCCTGTGACTGTCACCGAAGAGACCGACATCATTTATAACTTCGCCAAAGCCGCAGAAGTCACCGCAGACGGCTTTGAGAATATCAAAGACTATGACGATCTGGATGTGGACGATGTCCGCTCCGCACCTTGGAGATACGAGGTCTCCAGCGGCAAGAACTACTACGATGCCGATATGGGGGCTGCGGTGCTGATGGGTGACGGCTCCTATGTGAGCTTTGCTTTGGAAGCACCGGAGGGTGCGTTCCTGCCCCAGCTCCATTACATGGCAGATCCCTCCGGCGGTAAGGTCCGGGTGTATCTGGATGATCTGTACCTTGGCACGGTGGATACCTATGCTCCTGTCAAAAGGGCTGAAACTGCCATCCTCCGCCCTGTGGAAACGGCTGAGGGCGCGCATTCCCTGACCCTGGAGCTGGTGGGCAGGCATGTGAACAACACAGGATCCGGGATCTTGTATTGGAACGACTTTGTTCTGGCAGAAGGCACTGCCGAGCTGACGCTGGATGCGGGCTCCCTTTCCGCCAAGGTGGGAAGACCCATGGAGACCACCCTCTCCGGCGGCTGGGACGGTCTGCGCTATGATGACCTCATCGGTGCAGAGCTGAGAGCCGAGGTCTCCCACGGGGATATCCTGACGGCCGTGGTGATCCCTGCCACCGAGACATCTCCTGCCACCCTGCAGGTGCAGGCAAGCGAGCCTGTGGAGGATGCCACCGTCACGGTGACGGCAAGCATCAACGGTGTGATCGCCGCCAATGTGGTGGATGTGGAAGTGCTGGCAGGCTCTCCCGTGATATCTGCCGATGTGTCTTTGGAAGGCACCGAGACAGGTCTGATCCCTCGCCTGACCACCCGTGAGATCCGCTTCGATCTTCTGTGTGAGGACGGCGACAAGGCCCTTCCTTCCGAAGTGGATGTTTCCTATGAGGTCCGCGGCGATGCGGTGCAGGTCGATGAAGAGGCCCACACCCTGACCGCTCTTGCAGACGGCGAAGCTGATGTGACAGTCACCGTCTCTCAGGATAGCTTTACTTATACCGAGACCTTCCATGTGACTGTGGCGGCGCAGGGCGAGAACCGTATGCCCGAAGCCATGTCCGCCTTTGACGATGCTTCTTATTGGAGCGGCATCAGTACCCCTGCCGATGACCGCTGGCTCGCCATGGAGCTGGCCGACGACGGCACAGGCAACAGCGCCCTGAAGGTCACGGTCAACCCCAACACCACCTATAACGCAGGCAAAAAAGAAGCGATGCTCTCCAAAAACGGCAATTTGGCTGTATTGGAGCGCGGTCAGCTGTATGAGATGACCTTCCGCGTCAAGATCGACAGCTACACCAGAGCCGAAGGGGCAGCCAATGAACCGCGCCTTATCATGCAGTTCTATGACTTCCCCACCAATGCCAACGGCAGCAGCGCAGTCGGAGAATACTACAAAAACTATGTGCTGGACTATGCCAATATGGAGAAGGGCGTCTGGTACGAGCTGGCGATCCCAGTCCGAGGCCCCATCGAGGGAGACGGCATCCTTTACGGTCTGACCCGTTTGACCTATTCTCCCCATTATGCGGCAGCTTCCGCAGGGGATAAGGATCTGACAGGCTTTGAGGGCACCTTCTGGTTTGACGATGTGGAGATCCGCGAGGTCGGCTTCGAGACTGTCCGCGTGGAGGCTTCCGAGGATCTGCTCAAGGCCGTCCGCCCCATCCCCATTTATGCAAGACCTGAGACCACCACCGGCAACCTCATCATGATGGATACCGGTTCTATCCGCGGCAATGTGACTTATCGCAGCGGCGATGAGGATGTTGCTGCCATCACCAGCGGCGTCAGCGTGCTCAGTGAGCAGTATGCCTACACCGAGGGCAGCAATGAATATGCCTCTGCCAATGCCCAGCTGGTGGGCAAGAACGATACGGCAAAGATCTATGCGGCCTATACCATCGGCGATGTGACCCGTGAGGGCGTGCTGGAAGTGGAGGTCACAGGCAGGGACGATGTGCTCCGCGAGATGCGCCTGCACCTCAACGGTGCGGAGAGCCTTGTCCTGCCCCGCGGCGGCAGTGCCGAAAGCACGGTGACCGGCATCACCACCCAGCTGACGGAGATCCCCGCAGCGGAGCTGGACAGCATCTATTTCTCCTCCTCCGATATCACGGTGGCCAAGGTGGATGCTGTGACCGGCAAGGTGACCTGCCTGAACGAGGGCACAGCCACCATCACGGCCTACGGCCTTCTGGACGGCAAGGCCGCCAAGGGCACAGCCCTGATCACGGTCAACGATGACACCGACCTTCAGACCATCTCGATCGAGTCTGAGACCCATCACATCGGCGTGGGCGGTATCCTGAAGCTGTGGACCGAAGGCAAAAAAGCCTCCGGCGGCGCAGCCGACATGGCAAGATATCCTGTTGCATGGTCTGTGGACGAGGCAGATGCCGAAAAGGCTGTGATCTCCGAGGACGGCTATTTGACAGGTCTGGCAGCAGGCGAGGTGACTGTCACCGCGTCTGTGACTGTGGGCGATAAGCCCATCACGGCTTCTGTCGTGCTGGATGTCGTGCCCGACACCGACCTGCCCGGCGGCATCATCAACTTTGACTTTACCGACTCCGCTTCCTTCTATATCCTCGATGCCACTTTGGAGGATAACGGCATTGAGATCGACCGTGACCGCACTTTTGAAAACGGTGAAGGTCTGGAGCTGGATCAGTCCGGTATGATCCTTAATTCCCCTGTAGGCGGCGAACTGGCTTTGAACTTCATGGTCAGAAAGTCCGGCTGGTACCGTGTGGAGGTCCGCGGCCGTGCCCTGTATTACAGAGGCTGTCTTTCCGGCTTCTATGTGGATGATGAGTATATCGGTCAGGTGGACTTCGGCTCCGATACCACCTCCACCGATAAGGAGGGCGGCTTCTATAACACCGTCTGGCTGGAAGCGGGTATCCATTCCATGGTCTGGCGTGCCGAGGAAGCAAGGCGCTTCATGCCCGGCCGCGTGACCTTCTTCCCGGCGGAGGATCCCAATGAAGTGACCCTCACCACCACGACCAAGACCGAGCTTGTTCCCGGTGAGGCCACGGAGCTGGCGCTGACCCTCCGTGACCGTGCGGATAATTCCTTCTTCCTCCACTATGAGACGGCTAAGCCCTCCTACACCAACTATTTCATGCTGGAAAGCTCCGATCCTTCTGTTTTGAAGATCACAAGAGACCTCTTCACCACCACCCTGACGGCGCTGAAGCCCGGCAAGGTGACTGTGACAGTCAAGGGCGAGATCCTGGGCAAGAGCTTTACCAAACAGGTGGAGCTGGAAGTGAAGAACGGCACCATCATCTCTGCCGATCTGACCGCCGAGCGCACTACCGTGGCTCCCGGTGCAGGCTCCTTCCCCCTGACGCTGACAGCCAACGGCCTCTCCGGTCAGATGGCGGCTCTGCCCGAAGGCGTGACCGTCACCTATGAGAGCGGCAACACCGAGGTGGCGACGGTCTCTCAGAGCGGCGTGGTGACTGTCAACAGCACCCTTGGCTCTGCCCTGATCACCGCCACCATCCGCGAGGGCGACCACACGGTGGAGGCTCTGTGCTGGATCACGGTCACGGAAAACAAGGCCGAGCCCAGTTTGTACACCTATGAAGAGCGCGCCATCGCCCAGGAAAATGCCCTGAAGTACACCTGGGCATGGGAGCAGAAGGATGCGGCTGTCCGCAAGGCAAATTACTATGTGGAAAACTTAGAGCACATTTACAATATGTGGCCCCATGAAGGTCTGCCCAGAAATGTGCGTATCACAGTCAATGACGACCCCAACTACAAGGTCTGCCCCAGCTGTAACACAGACCTTGTGGAGGCAGGCTACGGCACGGCGTACCACTATCAGGTAGACCCGATCGAGAACCCCTGGAAGGTCAAGTGCCCCCACTGTAAGGCGCTGTTCCCCTCCAACGATTTTGAGAGCTTCTATGAATGTGGTCTGGACGAGCGCGGCAAATTCACCGTGGAGCGAGCCATGGCCAATGGCGGCGAAAAATACTTAGTCAATGAGCTCTATCCCGAAAAGGGTGAGGGCTGGGGCGTGGATGACGGCTTCGGCTGGCATCCCGGAGAATTGGATCCCAAGGGCAAGGAACGGATCTATACCTTCATTGCCTACTACACGGATCTGACCATGTACACCGTCACAGAAAAGAACGGTCCTCACTCCATGCTGAAGATCATGGACGCTCTCCGCGAGGCTTATATCTACTCCGGTGACGAGAAGTACGGCTCTGCCGGTGCGATCTTAGTGGACCGACTTGCGGATATCTATCCCGACTACGATCTTTCCATCTACCGTGCCAACGGCTACCACAACGGTGATGGAAGCAGTAAGCGCGGCAAGATCGCAGGCTCCATCTGGGAATGTCTCGTGATACAGGCCATGTGCAAGGCGGTGGATGCCTTCTGGCCCTGTGCGGAGAATCCCGATGTGATCGAGTTCCTGCAGAAGTATGCCGACCGCAAGGGCGTAGCACCGGAGGACATCACGCCCGACTATCTGCGCCGCAATGCAGAGGATAACATCCTGCTGGAGGCAAGAAGCTGTCTCGAGCGCAACTATGCCAACGGCAATTTCGGCTTTGAGCAGACTGCTATGGCCATGGCAGGTGTCGTCCTTGACCGTATGCCTGAGACGAAGGCGATGCTGGACTGGGTCTTTGCGGCCAGCAAGTCAGGCGGTCAGTACACCGACAGTTATAACACCGGCGGCGACCTGTACAATGTCTTTATGTCCGACATCGACCGAGACGGCTTCGGCAATGAAGGCTCGATCTCCTATAACGGCATCTGGCTGACCAACCTGATGGATCTGGCAGATACCCTCAACGGCTATGATAAGGTGGAAAATGCCGACCTGTGGAAGCATCCCAAGTTCTTTAACCTGTATACTTCCTACATCGATCTGACGGTCTGCGGCAGACTGTCTCCCGCCATCCATGAGACCTCCGCCGCCTTCCAGTATGTTCCCACCTATGTCAATATCAATAATATCATGCCTGCCTTCGTGGCGACCGGCGATGCCAAGATCGCAAGGACCATCTATGCCATCAACGGCAACTCCACCGACGGGCTCCATGCCGATATCTTTACCAAGGATCCGGAGCGCGGCCTGCGAAGCCGCATCCAGCAAATCGTCAATGAAGAGGGCGAGTGGGATATGTCCGAGAGCGGCATGCTCTCCGGCTTCGGCATGGCGATCCTCCGCGAAGGTCCCCAGCGGTATCTGAAGGGCGTCAACGAGCATGCGTTCTCCAGCTACTGGATCAACTTCTCCCTGACCTCCTCTCATACCCACCATGAGGCCCTGAACCTGGACTTTGAAGCCTTCGGCCTGCCCATGTGCGGCAATATGGGCTATCCTGTCATCATGAACGGCAGCGACCCCAACCGAAATCAGTGGAATGGCAATACTGTCTCCAACAACACGGTCGTGGTGGATGATATGTGCCAGAATGCCAACACCGAATCCGGATTCCCCAAGCACTTTGCCGATGACGGCTATGCCAAGGTCATGGATATCGATTCGCCCAACTCCTACACCCAGACCGATATCTACAGAAGAACGGTCGTGACGGTCAAGGCCGATAACGGCGTGGACTACGCGGTGGACTTCTTCCGTGTCGTGGGCGGCTCCGAGCATGTCTATTCCTTCCATGGCGCTACCAGAAAGCAGCCCACCACTAAGGATCTCAACATGGTGCAGCAGCCCTTCGGCACTTACGCAGGTGCTGATATCCCCTTCGGTGACTATGACTTCACAGGCTCCGGTCACGGCGCGATCAACACCGGCTCCGGCTACAGCTGGCTGTGGGATGTCTACCGTGATGAAGACCCCGGCACATCCTTTACGGTGGACTGGGCGATCGAGGACTATCAGAGCCAGCTGGCGACCTCTGCCGGTATCCACATGAGCCTGACCATGCTCTCGGAGGAGCCTATGACTGAGGTGGCGCTGGCCAACGGCGAGCCTGCTCAGGACGGCAGAGCCCCCGACCATGTGGAGTTCATGCTGGTCAGAAACTCCGGTGAGCCCGGTCTCGATACCCTGTTCACCTCCGTCATCCAGCCCTACCAGATCACCGCTTACATCGAAAGCTCCGAACTGGTGGAGGCCAAGCTGGTGGATGGTACGGAGGGTGCTGTCGACCGCGTGCAGGCTGTCAAGGTCACCCTGACCTCCGGCAGAGTGGACTATATCGTCTATGCCACCAACTCCGACTGCACATATTCCATCGACGGCGGCAAGTTCAAGTTCCGCGGCTTCGCAGGCGTCTGCTCCTATGTGGACGGCAGCCTGACCTATGCCTGGGGCAACGAAGTTTCCATGGTGGAAGACAAGAGCGAAGGCACAGTCATCGATGCGATGCCCGCCGTGACAGGCCGGGTGCTGGACTTCACCAAGGATCTGAGCTTCCGGAACACCATGACCATCTCCATGGATACGCCTGTCTCTGAGGAAGTCCTTACCGGCCAATACATCTATGTGAACAACGACGGTCTGCAAAACGGCACTTACCGCATCTACGGTGCAAAGGTCGATGGCTCCAATGCTGTGCTGGATCTGCAGCTGCAGGATATGATCCGCGGCTACATCGATCCGTTCAACATGGATCTTGGCTTCCGCTACAATATCGCAGAGGGGCAGACCTATTCCATCCCCCTGTCTGCAAGCTACGATCCCATGTCCTATTTCAACTACACCACCGATCAGGTGGTCAGAGCGGGCAATAAGATCACGCTCACCACAGGTGTCGCAGGCTCCGGTGTGACCTATGAGGCAGAAGGCGTGCCCAACGGCATGAAGCTGACGGCTGTCAACGGTCTCATCACATGGACGCCCTCCAGAACGCAGACAGGCCGCTATCCCATCACCGTCAAGGCGGTGGATGCCGCCGGTACGGTCCTGGGCACCATGTCCTTCACCATCTATGTGGTCAATTACAGCGGATCTTCCTACACGCCCGATAAGTGCAGTCACGCCAAGATGATCACCTATACGCTGGAGGATACCATCGAAACGGTCTGTCCTGCCTGCGGCACGATCACCAAGACGCCCATCACGCCGGAGTGCGATCACACCGAGACTACCACCGAAGTCAAGGCTAATGGCGATAAGACCCACACCACCACCGTCACCTGCGTCTGCGGCGAAGTCATCTCCACCGAGACTGCCGACTGTACCGATGCCGACAAGGATACCCTTTGTGATGACTGCGGCGCTGCTGTCGTCACCATCAAGAAGTTCTCCATTGCCGGCTCCAACATGACCTTGGGCAACGAGCTGGAAGTCAACTTCCTGTTCCTGAAGAAAAACCTGACCGGCACCGACAATGTGGCGATCGTC
>JAFSHB010000108.1 GCA_017440525.1 Oscillospiraceae bacterium
CGCCGCCGGTGGCGGATACAGCGACTGAAGCAGCTGGGCAGGCACTTGGTTTTGCGCAAACAAAGTGCAGAGCAAAACCTTAGTGCCAACCCGGAGGATGAAGGGAGCTGAGCGACGAGTGACACCCCGAGAGGCCGAGCCGAAGGCGAAGGGCGATCGGTCGGTGGAAGGGGTGCATGCGAGCGTAGCGAGTCGCAGGCAGCGGTCGGCAAGCGGCAAACAAGGTGCAGCCGCTGCCGGGCACCGCAACAGGACAGGTGTCATGGCAAAGCCATGACGGAGGGGATATTTATTCTAAACAGATCCGCGGAGCGACACCTTTATTATTGATTCGGGCGTGCAGGCAGACGGTCATCTGCCTGCTTTTGCCATCAGACGCTCCAACTGTGCCTGTCCCGGGGCTTTGGGGCTCTTTTGCGGCTTTCCCGTGGGCATCGGCATGGTGGCTCCGGTCTTTTTCAGCTCCTCGATCAGCTCGTCCTTTCTGGGGATCAGACGGTCAGGCACACGCTCCAGATACTGGATCATATCCAGCACACCGCTGTTCCTGAGATTGTCGAGGGTCTGGGTCATGGCCACCTCGGAGAAGTAGCTGGCCGCGCCCACATCCACACGCAGCCGCAGCCACAGCTCCTTGAAGCGGGAGAAGTCATACTCCTCCACCACGCGCTTCTTCACCGTCCTGAGCGCCATGGTGCCGTCCTCTCTGAACCGGGGCACGCCGCCCTCCACGATCGGCTCCTCCACGGTCTGCTCTCTGACCATGGGACGGCTGCCGTAGTAGGTGCCCATCATGTCCAGCAGGATATGTCCCACATCCTCCAGCCACTCGTAGAGCCCTGCCTTGGTGTTCTCCAAAGGCACCTGCGAGGCGGACTGCAGCACCATCAGCGCCGAGGTGTTGTTGGGGCTCACATTGCCCATCTGGGCATCGGTGGCGCCGAGACAGTCCTTGGTGTAGCTGACGGCGCGGTCGATCACCGTCAGGATCTGAGCCGACATATCCGCAGGCTGGAGATTCTGCGCCACCTGCGAGATGGACTGCCCGGGCTGGAGACCTCTTACGGCGATCGCCTGCCCGATCTCATTGCTCCAGCTTCCGATCAGGTCGGCATTGTAGATCGTTTTGGGGAAGCCCATGAGCTGGAGGTGGCGCATGACCATGGCGAACATGGTGTTGATAAAGATCTGGTTGGGGATGATGCCGGTGACGAGGGATCTGCCGTGATACTGGTTCTTCTGCTTCTCCCAGTTGCCCCATGCGATCGGATAGCGGGAAAGGCCGGTGTCGATATCCTCAAAGATCACCGCCGTGCGGGTGGCCTTGGTCACATGGACCGTGCCGTTTTCGCCCTTGGTGTAGAGGTAGACATACAGGGCCTTACCGGTGTCCTCGCCTGTCAGCTCCACCTGTCCGCCCTGACCTGCCATGGCATCGTATTCGCCGTCGGGCTCGATGTCGAGCTCGTCGCCGCCCCAGAGCTGTGCTTCCTCCCGAAGCTGCTCCACAGGGGCTCTTCCGAGGAGCAGGATGTAGGGCTGATGCTCCACACAGCTGTCACCGGGATCGCCGAACATGACATTGATGCCGTCCACCAGCTCCATGGCGATCTCACCTCTGGCCTGTCCCAGACTGCCGCCGTAGGGGACGGCATCGGGATCCCAGTAGAAGTGGGCGCAGTAGTCGCCGGTCTGGGCGCCGTCAAAGAGGGCTTCGCGGATGCGGTAGTCCATCTTGAATTTTTCCAGCAGGTTCCGGACCTCCTGGGTGGCGCGGTCGGCGGCATCGGCATCAGGGCCTTGCTCCGCCAGCGGCTCGAAGCCGATCGAGGCGGCGGACGAGGTGAGCGATGCCACGAACAGGGATGTCACACGCTTGATGATGTTGAACACCGGCTTGGGCAGTCGGCGCATGGCGGCGGTGTCGGGCATATGGAGCCACTGGTTGCCGCTGAAGAATTCGATGTTGGTGTTGACCAGCGAATACTGGTCCGGCTCCAGCCGTTCGTTGTACGCGCGGCCCTGCTCATAGAGCTCCCACGCATGGGTCTTGGTGTTTTTCATAAAGATTCCTCCTGATGGTATTGATCTTGTTCCCCCTTTTAGGGGGATGTCAGCGAAGCTGACAGGGGGTTGGTGGGTCATGCACATCGTACCGTGATAGGATACAGTGCTCGTGTCCGCAAACCCCCGGCATGGCGTTGCCATGCCTGCCCCCTAAGAGGGGGCACGAGTTGGATGCTTGCCATCTAATACACATCCCACAGGTCGTGGGTCTGTGCTTCCGGGGGCGGCTCCGGGGGCGAGCCGCTGGCATTCATGAGCCATGAGAGGGCTTGGGAGGACGAATCCACCATATCGTCGTGTTTGCCTGCCGGGAAGGCCGTCCACTGGTCGAGGAAGGCCTCCGCCCACGGTACGCCTGTGGGGATATGGACATGACCTGCCTCGATGGCAGGAGAGACGGCATGGGCTCTTGCCACCTTGCCGCCCTTGGGGGTCACGGGGATGCAGAACAGCTCCTTTTGCAGGGTCTGGATGATGGCAGGACCGTTGGCCTTGTCCTCGATCAGCACTGCCCGCGCCTCCGGATAGAGCTTCGCCATGGCGCGGATCGCCCGCAGGGTGCCGGGGAAGTCCAGATGGCGGTCGATACAGTCCAGCAGATAGTAGTCGTTTCCTGCCTTGCCCCAGACTGTGACCGCCACAAAGTCATTGCTCTCCCCGCCCTTGAAGGCGGCATCCACGGAGATGACCTGCGTGCCAAAGCGTGGCTGCTCCCGAAGATCGTACCGCCTCCACCAGCTCCGTTTGACCAGCTCGCCGTCCTCCACCCGGGGCGCACATTGATAAAGCGCCGCCCATGCCCTTGCACCGCCCTTGGGGTCGGAGATATAGGCGCGCTTGAAGTCCCTGAGCCAAACATCGTCCTTGCCCAGCTCCGGGCAGAGCGCGGCGCCGATGGGTCTGCCCATGGGGTCGTCGGCCTCCGCCTCCACAGGCAGGCGCAGGAGCTCCACATGGATCTCGCCGCGGAGCATCCGTCCTGCCAGATCGTCCTCGTGCCATGGCGTCATGATGACGATCACCTTTGCCCCTGCCGCGAAGCGGGATTTCAGACTGTTCTGCCACTCCTCCCAGATGCGGTCGCGGATGGTGGGGGAGTCGGCCTCCTGCCGGCTCTTGATCGGGTCATCCACGATCAGAAGCTCCGCCGGGTTGCCTGTGATGCCGGAGAGGAGACCTCTTGCGATCATCCGTCCGCCGCCCTCCAGCTCGAACTCCGCCGCGCGGTTCACCTTACCAAGGCGCACGCCGAACAGGTCTGCTCCGAATTTTTGGAGCTTTTCCCGGTTGCGGCGGCAGAACCGCTCGGCAAAGTCCTCGGAATAGCCTGCCACGATCACGCGCCTGTCGGGATGCCTTCCCAAATACCAGCTCGGGAGCGTCTCTGTGACGGTGGTGGATTTGCCGTGCTGGGGCGGCGTCTGGATCAGCAGGATGTCATAGGCGTGACCGGTGTCACGCTCTAAAAATCCTTGCAGCTTTTTTGCCAAAAAAGAGGAAAGAGCCGTCCTTTTCCAGCTCTTTCCATGGCAGTAATGCAGGTATTCCTCATAATCCCGCCGCGCCAGCTCGCGGCGTGCCAGTTCCTGCAGATACATGGGCATCTACCTCCTTTCTTCTGCCGCCAGCTTCCGCAGCTCTTCGGTGGGCACTTCCCGAAGATCTGTGCCCGCAGGGAGGCTGTCCTCCTCCTTGGGCCGTGCCGTGTCGAGGATGTACTTGGCGGCGGTCAGGTCGCCTCCCGCCGCCTTGCGCACCATCTGGAGCAGGATGCCGTTGCCGTAGGTGGGCTTCAGCTTCAGATGCTCCAAGGTCTCCCGCAGTTTTTCATCCTCCACGGGCTTTTTCAGGATCTTTGCGATGATCTGCTGTTCTTCCATGCCATTCCCCCTTTCCGAAAAAATGCAGGCAGCCGCCGGTCGCGACTGTCTGCACTTTAATACTATCATGGGAAAGGCCTTGCATGTCTGATATTTTTCTCTTTTTTCGTTTTTTTGTTCTTTTTGTCCTTTTGAAACAGAAAGTTTACAAATCAATTGATGATCGTCAGTTGACGAGCATTGTGTCGCTTCTCGACGATTCTATTTTTATCCCCTCAGTCAGCTTCGCTGACAGCTGTCCTTAGTATATAAGGGGAGCCTTTTTGGTGCGGTGCAGATCGTAAAGCCTCCCTCTGATGAGGGAGGTGGCATTTGCGTAGCAAATGACGGAGGGAGAGATAACTACCCCTCAGTCACGGCTTCGCCGTGACAGCTCCCCTGACACACCCGCCCGCAGGCGGGCGTACATAGGCCAACCGCCCGAAGGGCGGCTCTTAGGCCGGAGGA
>JAFSHB010000109.1 GCA_017440525.1 Oscillospiraceae bacterium
AACTCTCAATAAATGGTATCTTAAAGACCGAAGTCTCTATGATCGATTATCAAGCATTTGCTCTTAGCAATTACTCAAGAAATTCGTTGGCTATTCTCGCATTCAAACAATTCATTGTTTGACCAAAAGAACAACTTTTTTTTAAAATTGTCCAAGGTGCTTGTTCATGTTTTCGTTGTTTAATTTACAAGGTACACTTCGGTACTTTCGACCGCCGCTCACGAAGTGAGCTTGCTCATTATATCGCAGCATTTCTGAATTGTCAAGAACTTTTTTCAAATTCTTTTTAATTTCTTTGCTGCACTCCGCTCTCGCGGTGAGCTTGCTTATAATACCAGAGCATCCTCCATTTGTCAACAGGAAATCTCATAAAAATTTGCACAAAGGATGCACAAATTTTCGAGACATTTCTTGACACACTTCCTTAATTGGTACTTCCCTTTTCGCCGCTCCCCTAAATACAGAAACGGGGCAGTTTATACTGCCCCGTTTTTCTATTTTCTATTATCATTCGGCGTCTTCGATCAGACCGTAGCCACCGTCATTTCTCTTATAGACGACCGCGAATGCGCCGTCAGCTTCCTCATCACGGAAAGCAAAGAAGCCATGGCCCAGCAGGTTCATCTGCAAGATCGCTTCTTCTCTTGTCATCAGCTTCATATTGAAGCGCTTGATGCGCATGATGCGGAACTCATCCTCTTCCGGTTCATCGGGAACGAAGGACGACATGGTCTCCACATCGCGGATGAAGGCATCGGGCTTGATACGCTTTGCCAGACGGGTCTTGTTTTTGCGGATCTGACGCTCGATGGTACTGACGCAGGCATCGATGGACGCAAACATATCGGAGGTGCTCTCACTGGCCCGGAAGTAGGTATTGGCTGCATGGACCGTGATCTCCACATTGTTGCGGTTCTTCTCCACACTGAAGGTCACGACTGCATCGGCTTCGTCTTTGAAATACTTCTGCAGTTTCGTCACTTTCTTCTCTGCATAGGCGTGGACATTGGCGGGCAGGGAAACTTTCTTTTCAGCATAGCGGAAATTCATAGATGTCGCTCCTTTCTGTTGGGAACGGAACCGTAGTTCCTTGTGCATATTATACCACAAGATCAAAAAATGTCCAGCACAAATTTAGCAAAACTCCCAAAGCATCGTGCTTTGGGAGCTCCAATTCCGTTTCCATGTTCGTTTTTTATGCGATTTTCCGGTGACACCGCCTGCATCTTGCTCAAAAAATAGCATCCATCCCGCTCATTCTGCCGAGCCTTCTGCTTCTTCCAGCAGGCCAACGATCACGGACTGATAGATCATATCCGGATTTTTGCGGTAGGCCGCTTCCACACGCCTGGCCTGCAGGCGCGTGGGCATGGTCAGCTCCAGATGCATGAGCTGACCGTTCATATCGTTGAGCTTCATGGAGACGATATACTCTCCATTCTCACAAGGGCGCAGCTCCGTCTGGATGAACTGCTCCTGCTTCGCAGCACGGTTGAGCGCTTCCACCGCAGTCTTAGCCCGATGGCGGACCGGGAACGCGATCGAATCGTTCGTCAGTTGTTCAGTATCGCGGCCTTTGTCTGTGATCGTGAACAGATCGCCCAGTTTCTGCAGATGGCCGGTATCGACCATCTCCGGGATCGCCTGCTGCACATCCATATAGCTCAGGCAGTCATCCTGCAGACAAAGCTCGTAGATCGTCTGTGCCGATACCGGCATCTCCACCAATGACATGACATACAGGATGAGCACTTTCACATCCAGCATATCATGGATAAATCCATGTCGTTCCATAATACTCTCCTTGATACTATCCTTTTATCCAAGTCCCACACAACCGCGGAGCAGCAGGAACAGCACGATCACCACGATGACCGCAGAGGCAGAGGTATTGCCGCGTGCTGCCCGCCTGCTGTCCTGAGGACGGTATTCTGCTTTTCGCTGTTGGGGCACTTCCCTGTTGGGCAGCGCACACCTTTCACCTTTTTGCTGATGCGTATGGGTCTGCACCGATACTCCATCCGCCTGCATGCGGACACCACAGAGCGGACAGATCCCATCATTCGCACGGAAACCACACTCCGGACAACGCTTCATAGACAGTCCTCCTATTTGCTGCCGACCAGTTTGAACAACAGCTTGATGAGCGTATATCGCCTGCACTTCAACAGCCACAGCAGCAGTTTATGCTTGAACGGCAGAAGCGGGATATATGCATTGTTTTCCCAGTCCGGGAACACCGTGTACATGTAATGATCCAATTCTTTGATCACAGGGGAGTGATCATCCTGCCGAATCACACGGACCATCGCCGCCAGGCGGATATGGTCGATCGCAAGACGGCAGAGGGGCGCTTCATACCGCTCCAGGATACCGCGTTCGCGGAACCACGCAAGGATATCGTCGAACGCATCCATGATCTCCCGGCAGCGCTGCACATTGCCGCTGCGCATGATAGAGCCCGGGCGGGCAAGATAATGGTACAGCGCATGGGGCAGCGTCACGATGGAAGATGCCGCAGCAAAGAGCTTCGTGGTAGTGCGGATATCCTCATACCAGACGCGGTCAGGATAACGGATACCGGTATTGATGAAGAGATCTCTGCGCCACAGTCTGGCCCAGGCGGCAGGCAAAGAGAATAAAAAGCAGGGCTCATCCGTCAGCGTGAACATCCCCTCGCGCGGCTCTGCTGTCTGGATGACATGACCATGCCCCTTGCCATCATGGGTGTACAGATCAAAATTATAGATATCTGCATGGGTCTGTTCCACCTGCTCCTTCAAAAGGCGCAAAGCATCCGGCGCGATCGTATCATCGCTATCCACAAAAAAGACATACTCGCCTTTCGCGGCTTCCAGCCCTGTATTTCTCGCGCCGCCGAGACCGCGGTTCTCCTGATGGATCACACGGATGAGCGCAGGCCGCTCCTGTGCCAGACGGTCGCACATCGCAGGACAAACACCGTCTGTCGAGCCATCGTCCACAAGGATGATCTCACAGTCGGTACAGTCATTGGCAAGGATAGAGTCGATACATCCCTGCAGATACTCCTGCACATTATAAACAGGCACGATGATGCTCAGGCGCATCGAATCACCTCGTTTCTTTTTTCTTGGTCAGATGATAGACAGCGGCAAGGACCGCGGCAAAGTAGAAAGACGAATTCGGTCTTCTGAGGACGCCGGCAGTATTGTAGACATGCATCAGGCAGCATACAAGGGCGATGCCCCAGCCGGCGGCATCGATGGTGAAATAAGTCTTTACATCGCGCAGCAGCGCCGCGATCACCCGCAGCAGGAACCACGCGATAAACAAGAGCAGCGCGCCAAGGCCGACCCATCCGTAGAGCAGCCAGATGCCGTGAAGATCATTCTCCACATCATAATTGTTCCTGCCCACCGTGAACCGCTGCAGCTCCAGACCGAACAGCTTGGCGGAAGCAGGCGAAGCCTCCATGAGCATCTGTCCGAACAGGAGCTTCTTGGGCCGCTGGGCTGTGATCTCAGCCACATCGGAGGTATAGTCATAGTGCTCGATGGTCCGTTCCATGCCGAAGATCTTGACAAAGTCGTAGGCATGGTAGTAGTAGGTATCATAGAGAGCCTCTGCCCAAAGCGCCTTTTCCGCCTCTGTTTGCGGATAGCTTTTGGGATCCAGCCCAAAGGTCTCCAAGCGGGCATCCGCGATATGCTGGCGGTTGGACTGCACATTATCGAAGGTAGTCTGGTGGCTGTTCATGGGAGAAAGCGGCAGAAGGACGATGAACAGCACGGACGCAAGCATGAAGCAAAGGCCGCGCCGCCACAGGGAACGGTCGATCAGGATGACTGAGATGCCAAGGCCAAACCCGCAGGCCAGGATCGCAAACAGCGCAAGTCTCGTGCCAAGCAGGAACATGGCACCGAACCCAAGGATCGTGGATGCCCAGAAGAGCAGGCTCTTCACCCCTTTTCGCTCATAAGCCCAGACGATGACCACAGGCACGGCGATACACAGGATATTGCTCTGGGCATTGGTCGTGTTGAACCAGCCGATATGGCCTTTGCCATCCACATAGGTGTGCGGCTCTGTCCCCGTGACAGCCGCCAAAAGAGTCACGAGCAGGATGATCGCAAGGCTCCCCGCCATGCCCCACCGCATTTTTTCATAGGCATCCTCATGCTGACGAAGGAAGGTGATCAGGCATATGGTCATGATGGGGAGCTGCAGCACGCGGACATAGTTGGTCAGATCGGACACGATGTTTGCAGGTGTGCCATAGTCATACAGCGCATAC
Source organism: Oscillospiraceae bacterium (assembly GCA_017440525.1). GTDB lineage: Bacteria > Bacillota > Clostridia > Oscillospirales > Oscillospiraceae > Avoscillospira. Next base: position 4,277 of record JAFSHB010000109.1, read on the forward strand.
ACATGGCCTGCACCGATGGCGGCGCAGATGACCGCCGCTACAACATAGATCCACTTGCGGTCGCAGAGCAGAAAGCCCAGCAGTGCTGTCAGGCCCAAGACACCAAAGCGCAAGATCAGGGTCAGCGTGCTGCTCAGTTCCAGCCGGACGATCCAGAAAGAGATACAATCCAGCACAGGCTGGAACAGGAACAGGGCGAACACATACCACGGTGTATAAGTTTTGATTTGCTCAAGTTTCATGATCAGACCTCGTTTTTTGTGTCAGTCCATAGCTGACAGCAAGCAGAGCCGCCAGATAGAATGTCACATTGGGACGGCGCAGGACACCGGCTGTGCAGTATGCATGGATCAGGCAGCACAAAAGCGCGATCCCGCAGCCCACCGCCTGAAGCGTAAAGACAGAGCGGAAGTCCCGCCGCAATGCCACGACTATACGGAAGAGGAACCAGCCGAGGAACAGGAGCATCAGCACGAGCCCCACCGCACCGCAGAGGTAGAAGATGCCGTGCAGATCGTTCTCCACATCGTAAGTGATGCCATCGTGGCTCATATCCTCCCGCTCCATACCGAACCAGAAGCTGAGCCCCGGCTGATCCTCCAAAAGGAGCTTGCAGAAATTCAGACGGGCACGGCGGACATCTGCGATATCCCCCGCATCGGTGGAACGATCGTAGAGCTCCGCTGTGCGCTCCAGACCGAAATGACCGGAAAGCCCCGGGAGGTATTTATCGTAAGCAGATGCCAGACGGGCGACCGAAAGAGCCTCCCCTTCCAGACCGGCTTCTATAGCTGCCGCTTCATCGGCCGCGACCATGGCATCGATATCCTGCTGCTTGAGGATCTTGTTGCGGGCAACGAGGGTATCGTTCTTCACCATGGGAGATAACGGCACAGCCGCAAGGGCGATGACGGTACAGACGACCAGAATGATAGCGGGCTTCTTCACATCCATGGTCTTTCTGAAAAAGAACAGACACACAGCGACACCAAAGCCTGTCCCCACCAGCGCCGCAAAGGCCAGACGGGTCGCGAAGAAATACAGAACACCAAGACCTGTGACCGAGGCCAAAAGGATCGGCAGGGTCTTTTTCGTCTTTTCAAGCACATAGCAGATCGACACCGGCACCAGCATGGTGAGGATCGCACTTTGGGAATTGGCAAAGTAGAACCAGCCGCAGATGCCGACTGTCTTCTGGTCGCGATAGGTATAGGGGTTCGTATCCGTGAGCACGCTGACGATCTCCACAGAGGCACAGACTGCAAGGCAGATCAAAAAACCTTTTTTGATGCTCTCGATGCACGCAGGCTCCTTACGGACCATGGTGATAAAGCTGAGGGTCATCATGGGAAGCTGATAGATGCGGAGCGCATTCGCAAGATCAACCAGCGGCGCATCATAGCTCCATTGGGCACAGGCCAGGATATGCCCTGCCGTCAAAGCCGCAAGGACACCCGCAAGGCCCAGATAGTACCCCTTTCGCTCCGAAAGGATAAAGCCAACGCCAACAACGAGCGCCAGCATCAAAAACCGCAGAGCGGTCGTCGGTGCATTGGACAGCCCCAGACGATCGAGCCAAAAAGAGGCCACATCCAGCACAGGCTGGATGATGCACAGTATCAGCATAAAGGTCGGCAAAAAGGAAGCGCGCTCCTGCCGTGATTTGGATACCCTCATAGTCGTCTCCCAAGTGTTTAGTATATTCATTATAAGCTTTCGGGAAAGTTCTGTCAACTCAGCCGCTTTTTGAAGGAAAGCGCCCTCCCGAGCTGCACAGAGTCGGGAGGGCGAATATCATCACAGGCTGTTCTTGAGAGTCTCGATCATGTTGATCTGCTCCCAGGGCAGATCCAGATCGGTGCGGCCGAAGTGGCCATAGGCTGCGGTCTGGGCATAGATGGGGCGGCGCAGGTCGAGGGTCTTGATGATCGCGGCAGGGCGCAGGTCGAACACGCGGCGGACCAGTTCGCTGAGCGCCGCATCGGACTTGACGCCGGTGCCAAAGGTCTCCACCAGAACGGACACAGGCTGTGCCACACCGATGGCGTAGGCCAGCTCGATCTGACACTTCTTAGCAAGACCTGCTGCCACGATGTTCTTGGCAACATAGCGTGCCATGTCAGCACCGCTGCGGTCCACCTTGGTGGGATCCTTGCCGGAGAAGGCACCGCCGCCGTGGCTGGCATAGCCGCCGTAGGTATCGACGATGATCTTACGACCGGTCAGGCCCGTATCGCCCACAGGACCGCCGATGACGAAGCGGCCGGTGGGGTTTACATAAAACTTGGTATCCCCATCGATCAGATGGGCAGGCAGCGTGGGTTTGATGATCTCTTCCACGATGGCTTCACGCAGATCTTCGATAGAGATGGAATCGCTGTGCTGGGTGGAGATGACGACATTGTCGAAGCGCTCCACAGAGCCGTCTTCGCCATACTGGACAGAGACCTGGCTCTTGCCGTCAGGGCGAAGCCAATCCAGCTTGCCGCTCTTGCGGGCGTTGGTCAGAGCCAGAGTCAGCTCATGAGCATAGGCGATGGGAGCAGGCATCAGGCTCTCGGTCTCATCACAGGCGAAGCCGAACATCATGCCCTGGTCGCCGGCACCGGTCTGCTCGGCATCCTCATAGGCATTGTTGACACCCATGGCGATATCGGGAGACTGCTCATCGATGGCGGTCAGGACCGCGCAGGTGTTACCGTCGAAGCCGGCGGAGGGGTCGTTGTAGCCGATCTTGCAGACAGCCTCACGGGCGACCTTCTGGAAGTCCACGGTAGCAGTCGTGGTGATCTCACCCATGACGACCACCATGCCGGTAGTAGCGGCACACTCACAGGCCACACGGGCCATAGGATCCTGGGCCAGAATGGCATCCAGAACGCTGTCGGAGATCTGGTCGCAGACTTTATCGGGATGGCCTTCCGTTACGGATTCAGATGTAAAGATTCTTTTCAAACTCATATGTTATACATTCCTTTCATGTTTTTTGACAATAAAAAACCGCCTCGTCGCAGACGAAGCGTAGTACTCTTTCCTCATCTGCCGATAATCACCGCCGGATTTGGCACCTTGCGAACGCAGGTTGCCGGGCTTCACAGGGCCGGTCCCTCCACCACTCTTGATAAGGTTATTCGATTGACAATGCCATTATAGACATTTATCGAATTTTGTCAAGAGGTTTTGTGTATTTTCATTTAAAAAAGTTCATAATTCATTTATAGCTTTTTCCGGCATCATGCGCTACAATAAA
>JAFSHB010000110.1 GCA_017440525.1 Oscillospiraceae bacterium
AACTCTCAATAAATGGTATCTTAAAGACCGAAGTCTCTATGATCGATTATCAAGCATTTGCTCTTAGCAATTACTCAAGAAATTCGTTGGCTATTCTCGCATTCAAACAATTCATTGTTTGACCAAAAGAACAACTTTTTTAAAATTGTCCAAGGTGCTTGTTCATGTTTTCGTTGTTTAATTTACAAGGTACACTCGGTACTTTCGACCGTTTCGCTCACCGCTTCATCGGCGCGGACGCCTCAGCAGCGAACTTTGATATGATATCACAGGCATCCCCATCTGTCAAGAACTTTTTTCAAATTCTTTCAGGTTTTTTCTGTGCTATCCGCGCTCCATCCGAAGCGCTTGCATATAATATCATTTTATCCCAACATTGTCAACTGTTTTTTGAAATTTTCTCATTATTTTTCCAACTTTTTTCGCGAAAACAAAATATTGAGACAAGGCTCGACCCTTGCCTCAATATTTTGTGGCATACACCATCCACATTACGACAAAAACGACCAGCATCTTTACGCCTTACGCTTTTGATGCTATGATACATATATGCCATAGAAAGGATATGCATATATGTATCGATATCAGATCACGACAAAGGAGATAGCCGTGCAGGCAGCTGACATCGCCCAAGCCTTCGATCCTCATGAAGCGGCACGATTCCTGACACAGCTCCGCACGGAAAACACATTCTTTGACGGCCTGCAGTCCTGTTTCCCACCCGAGCTGCACATCCTCTCTGCTGATGAGCCCCATATACGCAAGCGCAAACTGAAGGGTCAGATGTCCTTTTTGAAGCAACGCGCCGAGACACAAGGACTGACCATGCCGGATCTTTACCGGTGGTTCAACGGTTCCGTTGACCTGCACAGCGGAAAAACAGCATGGAAGCCTGAGATCGATATGGATATCACTCGGGACAATCTTTATGCATTGTGTGCGATACTTGGATACAACAAGGCGCAGACCGGAGACTTCTTTCAAAAGATCGCGTTTCTCTCCCCATGGAACCGCAAAGTATGGCGAGAGCTCGTGTATGAATATCACATCTCTCACCTAAAAAAAGACTGGTACAGGACCCCTGGTGCAAATTGGTATTTGAAAAGCATCGCCACGATCGAACAGATCCTACAGGCACGCAGGGAGCTCGCTTCGCAGCCTGCCCCCCATGGACCGCCGATCACGGTGGTCTATACGGAGCAAGTGCGTAAGCAGATAGCGGACATCCACTCCGAGACCGAGTTGAAGGAATATATCCTGACCCATTGGGATACCTTCAGGCCGCAGAACTTCAGGCAGACCATCTATGACATGATCCTCGGGCAATACGAAGCATGTCTTCCGCATGTATACGGCGAAAAAGTCGATAAAGAGAGCATAGACAAGCTGAAGCCTCACACGGTCCTTTCCACGATCCTCGACTGCGCCGAGGAAACACCTTCATACAGCACAGATGTGTCCTTGCCCAAATGCGCTGCCCTCAGAAAAAAAGAGCTATATAAAGACCTGGTCGCCATCATAAAGCGCTGTGAGAAAGGCGCTGTTCCCGATGACACCGACGGCACGATCAGCGATGCACGACTGCGGAAGCTGCTTTTGACATTGGTCTTTTACCTTTTTTATGCCGACCGCCGCGTCGCACTTTGCGGTGGCGACCGAAGCCATCCCGAAAATGGCTTCGTTCGTGAAAAGGCCGAACGCATCGATCACTCCGCCCTGTTCGAAGACTTTTGCGACCATGCCAACGCCACGCTGTTTGACGCAGGCTTTCCCGAGCTGTATCAGCGCAACAGCGTAGACTGCCTGTTTTTACTCGCTGCGAGCACACCGCAGCCGCTCAGCGCACTTCGCGAGATGGTCAACACATCACACGGCGACACAGGCGCAGATAAGGGAGATCTCCATGACACATAACGATAAGACGATCGAGCTGTACGAGATCGTCATCACCCACGATGACACGGCTGCCCCCCGTGAAGCATATACAGGCAATCGCACCGTGTTCCAACTGCTCAAGAACACCGGCACCGGAAGCAGCTGCGCCGTATACCGCGCAAAAAGAGCCGATGGCACCGGAGGCTCCGTGCTGCTCAAGTGCTGTCTTTCCGTAGAACAAGACGCACAGACCCGCTTTTTACAAACTGTTTTGCGGCAATACACGCTGTTGGAGGATGTCAACGGTATCGCACCGCTCATCGGCACCTATCGCGGGAACGATGGGCATCTGTGGACACTGCACAGCTATGAGCACGGTGCACCATATAACGAAATGCAAGAAAAGGACCTGCATCAGCTGCTGCGCAACACCAGATACATCGCACAAACGATCCGCCGCAGCCATCAGCAGGGTTTTTTGCATTTGGATATCACCCCGGGCAATGTTTTTCTCTACACAGCAGGCAGCGGCAAAGAGGGCGCCGCCATCGTGGATTGCGACAGCTTCATCCACTGCAACGACATCCTCGATCCGCAGGTGCCGCTCTATACCTCCGACGCCTACGGCGCGTATGAGGTGCGTATGAACAAGCGCCATAAGATCGGACCTGCGGCAGATGTATATTCGTTCGGCGTGATCGTGTTTGAGAAGCTCTTTGGCCGCTTGCCTGACCGTCTGCTGGAAGGGAACGGCGCAGCCTGTTATCGGTTTGAGCAGAGTCCCATGTACGACCAGATGAGCGCCAAAGTCAAAGCTCTGTTGACCGGGTTTTTCGACCGCACCATATGCACCGGGCTCAACGGACGCTTCCAGTCGATGGACGAAGTCATCACGCAGCTGGAAACTCTGATTGGGCTGACCAGCCCTCAGAACAGAAGACGCCCCAGACTTTGTAAGCGCAGCATCCGCCCCACACAGTCCGCGGAATATCTCCTCGTTCGCCAGGCGCTGCTGACCGAACTCGAGCAGGTGCTCTTCCGCGACGATCGTGTTGCCGTTTTGGTCGGCGCCAATGGCACCGGAAAATCTGAACTCGCCAGATATTTCGCGCAGCTCCACGAGGATAGATTCGATAGCATCGAGCTTATCGTCATGCAAGCAACGACGCCGCCCCGGACGGCAGATGATATCATCTCGCAAATGCGCTTTTTGGACTGCAACGCCGCCCCCATGCGGGCCGATGTGATACGGCAGCTGGACGAACACGCGCTCCTCATCATAGACCATTTCGATCTCGATGATACGACAGTGCTTCGCGCATTGAGCGATCTCATTTCCAATTCCGGGGGATCGAAGATCATCATCACGACATGCTACGAGCATGTGGCACAGCTTTCCGGCGTCAAACGAATCGCCGTCGGAGGTGCTGAAGAAGAAAGTCTGGAGCTGTTTCATAAGATCTGTAACCGCAGTTACGATGAGGCGGAAATGAACCATCTAAAAAAACTGCTCAAACGCTTCGGCTCCAATCTGTTTGCCACAGATCTGATCGCGCGGACGCTGATGGAATACCCACAAACGACGCCGCAGAGCCTTTGGGAAAGCTGTCTGGAAAAACGCGTGCTCACAGAACAGTCATCGACAGACGGATATATCCTTTTTTCCACAAAGGATGAGGCTTACCGCGCAGACAGCTACAGCGACCACATCAAGGCCCTGTACACAAATGTGCTGCAGCACCCCTTTTCTTCCATCGAGCGGCGTTTGATGGCGCTCCTCTCAGCATCGCCCGGTGCGTTTTTCGACGCAGACATCATCTGTCAGATCCTCGGCGACGACCGCGCCCACCAAGAGGTCAGAGCAGCCCTCAACCGTTTCACCGCACGCAACTGGGTGCAAAAAGATATGCGCAACGGGAAGCAGACGATCGCGATCAGCTCGCTGCTCTACGAAGCGCTCCGGGATAGCGGCATGACCATGATGTTCCCCTCAGACGAAATGCTGCTCCTTCGCAATCTCTGCACGATCGTAGACCTCCCCAACTTTGATGACTACCGTCGCCTCATCCGTGCCAAGGTGCGCCCTTTCGAGCTGAATGTCCCGCCTGTCCACATGCTCACCTTTATCAGTCGGCTGGACCTGGTGCTGCGCCTTCGGATCTTCCGGCATATGGATGTGGGGAGCATAAAGGGGCCGCTGTTGTTTGGCATGAGCTATGTGGATTCAGATGTGGAATACTGGGTCTATCTGACCGAAGAAAATGTCACCGTGCGCTATTTCCATCTACGAAGAGGGTATGATATCACCCCTGACGATCTGATGCCGGTGCATATGGAGCTGACGGAAAAACAGGGGCGCGCGGAAGAGCGCAGCTATCTGCATTTTGTCCTGCAAAAAAACATATGCGCATACCATTTGGATCTGAGGACTTCTACGCTGTATACCTGCAAGGCAGCGTACCTCGATCTGTGGGAGCTGTTCTCCGACGCCCGCTTAAGACCGTACACCATTTTGGAAGGACCATTTAACGGCGGCTTTTCGCCACAGAACATGGACACGATCGGTCCGATGGCATTCCGGCGCGCACGCACCTGGCTAAAGGCCGTTGCGATCCCCGGCAGTGTCACCACCATCGAACCGCTGGCCTTCGCAGGCTGCACCGGGCTGGAACAGATATGCTTCTGCGCGCCCCACAACCTCAAGACCATCCGGACCTACGCCTTCGCTTTCTGCGGACTGAAGGAGCTCCTGCTGCCCGAAGGGATCGAGACGATCGAGGACCGTGCCTTTAGTAACTGCGCATGGCTTCGCTGTGTGCGCCTTCCGAATTCGCTCAAACGCATCGCGCCATTCCTGTTCTCCGGAAACTTTTCTCTTTCACAGATCCACATTCCCGCCGACATAGAGCAGATCGATGAGACAGCATTCTTCTCCTGCCGCCAACTGCACCATATCAGTTACCCGCCCAATACTGTCAGGACCTCTACGAGACCAAGCGGCGATATCCAGACAGATCTGGAAAAATGGGGCGATCTCCCGGTCTGGTCCGCCAACGGTTCCTATAGGATGTGGAGCGAATACCGGTTCCGCAAACCGACCCCCGGTCTGTGACCGGCAATACCGCATCTGTCGCAGACCTGTGCGACAGATGCGGTATTCTTTCATAGCGACACGGCCTTCACTTTCACGATGCGATCGACCAAAGTTTTTGATCATTAAGGCAAAGCTCCATTTACAAGGGCAATAAAAGATCGTATTTTTATCACAACGAGGCCTCGTCCTCGCAACACAAAACGATCATGAAAGTGAGGAAAAACTATGAAGACCATTTTTATCCGATCCGTAAGCTGCATCCTGCTCATCCTTTTGATGGCATCCTTCGCGCTCCCCGCAGCCGCAGCGACCAAATCCCCCTATGTTGCCGCCGATGGCTATGAGCAGGCCGTATTCGGCATGGACAGCGATATCCTCAATGTTTCACAGGGACTCCACTCCGGAAACGCGATCGATATCTCAGGAAAAGATAAAAACGCAGAATGGATGCTGGCCCCTTTTTCCTGTGTCGTCAAGCGTGTTTATGCAAGCGCCAACTGTCACGCCATCTTCTTTGAAAGCTCGGCTCCCGTCCATCTGGCAAACGGTCAGAGCTCCTATGTGACGATGCTGCTGATCCACATGGATGATATCTCATCATTTAAAACTGGTCAAAGATTTACGCAATATGAGCGTTTCTACAAAGAAGGCAACTTCGGAAGCGAAACCAACTATTCCTTTGGCAACCATATCCATATCGAGTTTGGTCTTGGCAAATACACCGGATGGAAGCAGATATCTGCCCGAGACTGGAGCCTGAAAAACAGCGTCGATCCCACGAAGGTCCTCTTCCTGGCACCCGGAACGACCGTGAAGAAGGATGGCGGTCTGCGCTGGAAACAGCTCACCGCAGCCAACACGGAAACAAAGCTGCAAACGGAGCCCTGTTTCGGTCTCGGCAAAGTGACAGCCGTGAACGGCAGCAAAACAGCTCCTGCACATACTGGTCCCTATGGTGACAGTGCGATCGTCAAGCGTTATCAGAAAGGCAGCGAGCTCCTGCTCACAGCAATAGTCACCAATGAAGCCGGAAACCTCTGGTACAAGACCGCTGACGGCTCTTATATCTATTCTGAATATGTCACAGTCGATCCGTTGAAGACCATGGGTATGACCACCGCCAATCTCTCCCTGAAGAGCGGAAAGACCTACACCCTCACATCCGCTTCCAACGGTCTGTATCTGACGCTGAAAGCACAGAACAAGGCTGCGGCCTCAATGGGCAAAGGCAAAACAGACACCGCTTTCAAGTTGGTGTATGAGAAGGAATATTGCCGTTGGCGTTTGGCTCCTTCAGGAAGCTCCACACAGTCTTTAAATGGCTATGCGGATGCCCCCAAAAACGGCACGAAGCTCGTCTCTTATAAAAACTGCAGCGATCCTACCCAGCGATTCGTCTTCGAAACGCAAGGCCGCTATTATGTGATCCGTCTCGCCTCAGACCCCAGCCTGGTGGTGACGGCCTTGTCTAACGGAAGTGTTCAACTAAAAACATATCGTGGCGACAAGAGCCAGCTGTGGCGCATCCAGTAAAAAGCGCCCCACTGGACACGAGCCCTTTAAGGCTCATACGGTCTTGCCGCAGTCTTTTTCAGCATGACTTCAGAATACTCCCCCCTGAAATACACAATGAATTTCAGGGGGAGTATTCTTTTCTGTAGCAGAAAACGCAAAGGATCGCGCCTCAATGCCGCAAAATGACAAAACAAGAATCACGCCTGCCATTTTTGTAGTATTGAGAAAACGCGCCCTTACTGTGCAGCTCTCCAGCGGTCGGCGATCAGCTCGTAGCCGGGGCGGAACCAGGGCATGACGGTCCAGATGCCCACACCGGCAAGGCCGAACTCCTCCACAAGGTCCAGTTTTTTGTTCCACGAACGGACATCCTCGAACCAGACCACATGGCGGATGCCGTTGAGATCCGTGTACTGGAACCACGGCGACTGGGAGGGGTTATCGAAGATGATGTTGGTGCGCTCCCGCTTTGCCAGCTCCACCGCTTCGATACTGCCGATGGTACGCGCCACGGTCCTTCCGCGCTGGTAGGGCAGCGGCCAATCGTAGCCGTAGTTGGCAAGGCCCAGCAGGATCTTCTCCCGGGGGATGACGGAGACAGCGTACTCCACCACCTCACGCACACGGCTCAGGGGCGCGACGGCCTGCGGCGGACCGTACTTATAGCCCCATTCGTAGGTCATGAGCAGGACCTTATCGGCGATCTGTCCGATGGCCTCATAGTCCTTGCCGTCAAAGAGGACGCCCCGCTGGGTGGGGCTCATCTTGGGTGCCAGGCACACAGACACGATCTGGGGCAGCTTCTCCTGTGCCATGCGGACAAACGCAGTAAATCTATCCCGATCGGAAGCAGGGATGTACTCAAAGTCGATGTTCAGCTCCGTGTAGCCCTTCTCTTCCATGACCGTTTGCAGCTGCTCCAGCAGCTTCTCCTGTGCCGCTGTGTCTTGGAGCAAGGCGGAGATCAGGTAGTTGCTGAACTGTCCGTCCCGTCCCAGCGGTGTCAGCACCAGCGCCGTCGGCACATTGGCAGACCTTGCCTGCTGGAGCAAAAAGCGGTCCGTGATGGGCGGCTCGATCAGGTCGCCCTCCGGGGTGAAGCCGTAGGAGAACACATCCAGCCTCGTGAGGAAGGGCAGTGTCTCACGCAGTACCCAGGAGCTGATGAAGGGATAGGCGTAGCCCTCCACCGCTTTGGTCAAAGGGCCGTCCTTGATACTATTTAATATAAGGAGCGCCTGCCCCTCCACTAAGATATTGGGATCTGGGATCTGATTGAGCCGGGCGATATCCAAGACCGGCACGCCGAACTGCCGCGACAGGGAATAGAGGGTATCCCCCGGTTTGACTGTGTAGATCAAAAGACCACCTCCAAGTGCAGTATATGCACGAGGTAGCGGAGAGGTTCCCCCGCGGAGCTCTTGCAGTGCGGTCTTGCGGCGGCCGAGGGTCCGGCCGCCCTACAGGTGCGGTGCGTAGGGCCGTCAGACCCCTGACGGCCGCATCAGACACACAAAAAGAGCACCTCCGAAGAGGTGCTCTTTGAAATGTGATCTTACTTGCTCAGCAGTCTTTCGAACATGGCTGCGGCCTGTGCGCGGGTAGCATTGCCCTTGGGCAGGAGGCTGCCGTTGGAGCCGTTGATGATGCCGGCACCGACAGCCCACTTCATAGCGGAGGAGGCATAGTCGGAGACCTGAGAGGCATCAGCGAAGCCGGTCAGTGCGCCGAGGGAAGCAGTCTGGTTCTTGTACTCCTTGACATAGCGGTACAGGATGGTAGCCAGATCCTGACGGGTGATGTTGGTGTTGGGGGAGAAGGTGGTAGCAGTCGTACCGTTGACGATGCCGTTCTGTGCCGCCCAGCGGACTGCATCATAGAAGTAGTCGCCGTTCTTCACATCGGAGAACTTGTTGGTGGCGGAAACGGTGGGCTGACCTTCCACACGGTAGAGCATGGTCACGATCATGCCGCGGGTCAGGTTGGTGTCGGGAGAGAACTTGGTGGTAGAAGTACCTGCCATGATGCCGTTCTCATAGACATACTTGACGGAGGCATAGTACCAGTCGGTGGACTTCACATCGGTGAAGGACATGGTGCCGATGGTGGTCTCTTCTTCATCATCATCTTCCTCGCCTTCGCCGACGGTGAAGGTCAGAGTGCCGTCCACTTCTTCATCACCGTTTTCAGAGTAGCAGGTGAAGTCGATCTCGTCGATGTAGTCGGTCTTGGTGGTGGAAGCTTCGTAGATCATGTCGTTGAGGTCGAAGTCCTTGCTGGAGTCATCTTCGTCCTCATCATAATCGAAGTGGTAGTAGTAGGTGTTCTTGACGGACTTGTCGCCGCCCTCACCATACATGGTGCCGTTGATCTTGGTAGCCTTGTAGTCGAAGACCACATAGCCGAACTCGGCATCCTTGCCGTCGATGTCCTCATCGTCGCAGTACTCGTCCCAGAAGTCCTCGAAGTCGTCCTCATCCAGCTCGACTTCGCCCTTATTCTTGACATTGTAGTTGATGTCGCCCTTCTTGGACTTGCCGTCGCCCTTGCCCACATTGATCTCGATGGTGCCTTCGCCGATGACCAGCTCGTCGCCGTAGCCGGTGACCTTGTCATACTGGATGTATTCCAGATAGAAAGTGCCTTCATCGTCAACTTCGAAAGTCAGATACTCCAGATCGTCCATCTCGTAGGTGTTGACATCTTCGTTGTCCCACTTGTTCAGCTTCTTATTGGCAGTGATCTCGCCAACATCTTCGTTGTCTCTGTATTCCTTGCCCTCATCCAGGTCGATGTAGGTGCCGGCATCCAGGGTCAGCAGCTCGGCAAGGTTCAGAGACTTCAGCTCGGTAGCGGTATAGGTCTTGGTATCCTTCTTGGCGGCAGAGAAGACATCGTTGTCGTCCCAGTCGAACTCGTCCACATCGTCCTTGACGGTGACTTCGTAGTCCACTTCATCATAGAAGGAGACATAGAACACGCCGCTGGCGTCGGGAGTACGGGAATTGGTCCAGTAGGCATCCACATTGATCAGAGCGATGCCGTGGCCCTTCTTGGCCTGCAGCTCGACCTCGATCTCGGGGCCGTCTTCTTCCACTTCATACTTGCGCTTGTCGGTCTCCTTGGAGTTGTACCAGGTGAAGTAGGGGGAGGACTTGTCGGAGCTGGACTTGATGTTCAGCGCGGAAACAGAGAATTCCCAGGTCACTTCTTCCTTCTTGCCGGGGCCGACCACGGAGAACTCCAGATCGATGGAGTCATCATCGGTGGCTTCGCCGTCCTGCTCCAGATAAACGACGCCGGAGGAGGAGACGGTGATGGTGCCGGTGCCGTAAGCAGTAGCACCGTCAGCAAAGGTCGCAGTGACCTTCACGGTAGCAGAACCCTCAGCCTTGGGGGTGATCAGACCGGCGGTAGAGACAGTAGCAACATTGGAGCCGGCAGTGACAGCATAAGTCACGCTGGAGGCGGTCACAGTCTCGGAGCCCTTCTTGGTCGTGAAGGTGACATAGGTGTTCTTGTCGTTCTGAGAGATGGTCTTGCTGTCCACAGTGACCTTGTAGGTAGCCACGGAAGCAACGATGTTGGCTCTCACGGTGACATCATCGGTGTTGTCGTCAGGATCGTTCTCGGCAGTAGCAGTCACGGTGTAAGTACCGGCGGCAGTTGCCGTGAACTTATTGCCGGTGACACCGTCGCCGGAGAACTCCACAGCGGAGTCGCCTGCACCGGTGGTGGTCAGAGTCAGCTCTTCGCCAACGATGGCAGTAGTCTCATTGATGGCAAAGTTAGCGCCGGTCTTCTTCAGCACTTCAATGGTGATGGACTTGCTCTGCTTGCTGCTGACACCCTCTTCGGTGTATTCCACAGTATAGGTCGTGGTAGCAGTAGGACGCACGGAGATAGCATCCTTGTTCAGCTCATTGGTGCTCCACTTCTCATTGGAAGTGTTGCCATTGAGCAGCAGATCGACAGATGTGCCTTCCCAGACAGTCGTGCCGGGATCGGCCTCGATCGTCACAGCGGCGGATGCGAAGGGAACTGCACTCAGGAGCATGACCAGAGCCAGCGCCAGAGTCAGAACTCTCATGGTGTTTCTTTTCATAAATGTGCACCTCTTCTTTCTTGAATACAAAAATCTCGTTTTAGATTTTGTGTTGACATAATAGCATAAAAAAACGGATTTGTACAGCGTTTTTCTGAGAATTCACCGTTTCTTAAAAAACATTATGTCTACTGTATGCCTGTCACACAACATCTGGTATGTTAGACGACACAAAACCACAAAGGTTCCATGGGTTACAAAAGAATTACAAAAAGTTTGTGGATTTTCTACATTTGTAACCATTGCGTTCAATTGCCCAGAGCCTCCCTTATCACACCCGTCCGCAGGCGGGTGTGATAAGGGAGGCTCTTTTTCTTTTATTCTGCCCTGGGCAATGTGATGGTCACATCGGTGCCTTCGCCGTAGACAGATTCGATCCGGATATCGCCCTTGTGCTGGCTGAGGATCTCCCGGGCGATGGAAAGACCCAGGCCTGTGCCGCCGCTTTCGCGAGATCTGGCCTTGTCCACACGGTAGAACCGCTCGAACAGCCGCGGCAGATCCTTTTCCGGGATGCCGATGCCGTTATCCGACACGCGGATGAACACATTTTTCCCTCTGGTGCCTGCCACTATCTCGATCTTGCCGCCGTCGGCGGTGTACTTGATGGCGTTGGAGACGATATTCATGATGACCTGCTCCAGCCGTTCCCGGTCGCCGTCCACAGAGGGGAGGTCTTCGGGGCATTCCAAGGTCAAGGTGTGCTTGTGGTTCTGGGCATCCAGCGCCACAGCCTTGTAGACATTCTCGACAGCCTCGCGCAAAGCAAAGCGGGAGATGTTCATCTCCATCTTGCCGTAGTCGAACTTGGTCAGGGTCAAAAGGTCCTTGACGATTCGGGTCATGCGGTCGGCTTCGGACACGATGACACCGAGGAAGTTCTCCCGCAGCTCCTTGGGGAGATCATCCCCTGCGGAGAGGATCGTCTCGGCATAGGATCTCACATTGGTCAAAGGTGTACGCAGCTCGTGGGAGACATTGGCCACGAATTCGCGCCGTGTCTGTTCGCTCTTGCGCTGCATGGTCACATCGTGGATGACCACCATGGCACCGCCAACGGTCTGATCGGAGGAGAAGGGCGCCATGAACAGCTCCAGCTCCCGCTCACCGACACGCTTCTGGCATTCCAGATACTCCGCCCGCTTCAGGGTCAGGAGCTTGTTGAAGTCGGCATCGGCGCCGAACACCTCGGAGAAGTTGGCCGTCACATCCAGGTTTTTCGAAAGGAGCCTTGTGGCAGCCGGGTTGCAGTGGATCACCGCGCCCGTGGAGTCAAAGGCCACCACGCCGTCGGTCATATGCAAAAACAGCGTCGAGAGCTTGGTGCGCTCGTTCTCCACCTGAGAGATGGTGTTTTTCAGCACCTGCGCCATGTGGTTGAAGTTTCGGGTCAGGATACCGATCTCATCGCGGCTGGTGACTTCCAGCTTCTGAGACAGCTCACCGGCGGCGACCTGCCGCGTACCGGCAGTCAGGGCGGTGATGGGCGTGATCAGGATCTGAGAGAGCAAAAATGCCAGCACCACACAGATCACAAGACCCAGCGCCAGCGACTGGATGATGATGGAGAACAGCTCGCCTGTCAGCTCGTCCACGGTCAGCTTATTATCCAGCACATAGATGATATAGTCGGTCTCGCCGCCGTCGATCGGCACAGCCAGATCCATCATGTCGGCGGTGATGGAGCCGGACTGGCCCACCTCGCCGTTCATGGCGGTCAGGATATTGGCCGTCAGCACCACATCGGTCTCCTGATTGGAGCTGTCCAGCACCCGCCCGTCGGTGTCGAGGATGTAGACATTTCGCTGATCCAGATCCACACCAAGGTCGGACTGCGCCATAAGCAGCTCCTTCAGCTTGGTGGCAGAGCCGGACTCAGAGGCCGCCAGCTCCTGCAATTGGGTGATGAATTTCTGTGAGAAGGTCTGCTCCATCTGCACATAGAAATCATCGATATAGTAGTTGCCGACACCGTTGATCAAAAACGCGCCGACCACAGTCATCAGTGCCAGGATCAAAAGCACCAGGATCATGACCATCTTCGTTCTCAGTGAGCGCATGACCTCCTCCTTTCTCCCAACTATCCGCTTTCAACTTTCAATTTTCAACTTCGCAATAATATCCCGCGCCGCGCTTGGTGCGGATGTATTTGGGCTCCCCGGGGTCGTCCTCGATCTTTTCGCGCAGACGGCGGACCGTCACATCCACGGTACGCATATCGCCGAAATAGTCGTAGTTCCAGACCTTGGTCATCAGCTCTTCTCTGGTGAACACCTTGCCGGGGTTGGTCAAAAGGCAGGTGAGCAGATCGAATTCCTTTTGGGTCACTTCGATGCTCACGCCGTTCTTCTTCACGCTCACGCTCTGCAGATCCACAGTCAGTGCGCCCTGCTGCAGCAGGTTCTCTCCTGCGGCTCTGGTGCCGGCATCCATGGCGCGGCGGCGGATATTGGCCTTGACTCTGGCCAGCAGCTCCCGCATGGAGAAGGGCTTGGTGATGTAATCATCGGCACCGGCCTCCAGACCGAACACCTTATCGCTCTCCTCCTCACGGGCGGTGAGCATGATGACCGGCACAGCAGAGCCGGAGGCCCGGATGGCGGTGCAGACCTCAAAGCCGTTCATCTTCGGCAGCATCACATCCAGCAGCACAAGATCCGGATCGCCTGTTTTGGCAAGCTCCAGACCGGTCTCGCCGTCGAGGGCTTCCATGGTCTCATAGCCTTCTCTTTGCAGATTGAATTTGACGATCTCCACGATGGCGCGCTCGTCTTCTACGATCAAAACGGTCTTACCCATTTTCTTTCTCCTTTAAGAAATACACATTGGCAAGCTCTGTGGCATTGAACACAGCCTGTTCATCAAAATCGGCAGGGGCGATCGTGCCCTTGTACCAGCTGCAGGAGTTGAACCATGCCTGCAAGTCGGGGTTATTGAACTTTCTGCCGTGGCGGGCGTAGATCTCATTCCTGGCGATCTGCAGCTCGGCCTTGGTCATACCGACCACATCGGCATCGGTCAGAAGCCGCTCGGAGCTGTCGGGGAAGTACCACTCGGTCTGACTGACGGAGGGCTTTTCTTCCTTTTCTTCCTGCTCGGTCTCCGGTGCATCTTCCTGTTCGTCCTCCGCCGGGGTCTCCTCTTCTGCGGGAGTGGGGTCCTCTTCCGGCAGTTCTTCGGAAGGCTCCTCCCCGGTCACTTCCGGCTCCGTCTCCACAGGCTCTTTTTCCGCATCGGACTGGGGGCGCTTGACGGGATCTTCCACCACCACATCCAGCTCCTTCTCCAGCTCGATGGAGACCTGCTGTGTCTGCTCCACAGTCTCTTTTTCCGATACATCGGAGATCGTCCCCATCAGGAACATGACTGCCGCCGCCAGCACCAGCAGTGCGCCCAGCGTCAGCAGGACGATCGCCGCGATCTCACCGGGGGTCTTTTTTCTGCGGTAGAACTTCACCGCGCTGTCAGCAGGCAGGGGCAGCTTTTTGCCGCACCCGGAGCAGGTGCGGGAGCCGGGACGGGATTCTGCGCCGCAGGCCGGGCATACCATGGGCTGCAATGCTCCGCAGGCCATGCAGAACCGTGCATTCTCCGGCAATTCATTGTTGCAGCGTTTGCAAGTCATAAACGCGCTCCTTTCTCACTATATGGGATGTTCCCTCGTCCTCCCTCTTAGGGAGGTGGCCGCCGCAGGCGGTCGGAGGGTTTTTCGACAAACACACTTTTTCATATACAGCGGTGCGAGGCTATCATCCACCAGTCCTGTTGCGGTACCCGAAAAAATGTTCGCACATTCGTTTGCTCCATTTTTTCGACCGCTGCCACTCGCTCAGCTCCCTTTATCCGCCACAGGCGGCGGTCGCATCGCTCCCCCCACCGCTATGCGGAGCCCCCTAAAAGGGGGCACAAGTCATTATACCACACTTACCCCATCCATCGCAATGCCTTGGGGAAGTGATTCTTGAGCACACCGCCCGAGCCCTTGGCCCAGCCGAGGCTGAGCCCGTCCACAGTGATGAGGGTCCAGCCGGTCTGCGTGCCGGGGAGCGTCTCGCCGCGGAGATATTTTCGGATCTCCGGGCTGTTTTCGGCAAAGTCCGCCATATTCTTCGCGCACTTGAGCCACAGCGCCCATGCATGGGCAGGCTCAAAGCGGCCCTTTTTCAAAACGCCCAGCTCCAGCCCCGCCCGCAGGACCTTGAGCCCTTTCAGCTCCGGCATGGCATGGGGCGCGACGAACAGGGTCTCACCAAAGGACAGGAAACGACCCTCCGGATATAAGACGAGATTCTCCCTGCAGAAGTTCGTGAATGTGGCAGGCGGTGCCGCCGTTTTTTTACAGGGCATATCATCCTCAGGGGCTTCGCCCGCCTTTTCCAGTACTGCGGCATAATGTCCCTCACCGTTCAGCGCATGAGGCCAGAGGCGGAAGGTGTGCTTCAGCGGCTCCTGCCCATGGACCCATTCGGGCCGTCCGGGCGCGAACCACGGCGCATCGAGCTGTACCACAGAAAGCTCCTCAAAGCTCTCCAGCGCGGCCTTGATGACGCCCTCGTTCTCCTCCGGCGCAAAGGTGCAGGTGGAATAGACCAGTCTGCCGCCGGGCGCCAGCATCCGCACCGCCGAACGCAGGATCTCCTTCTGACGGGCCGCGCACATGGCAACGGTCTCCTCGCTCCAGTCGGTGACGGCGGCCTCCTCCTTGCGGAACATCCCCTCGCCGGAGCAGGGCGCATCCACCAGCACACGGTCGAAAAAGCCCTCGAAGCGCTCCTCCAGCCGTTTGGGATGCTCATTGAGGACAAGGGCATTGGCAACGCCCAGCCGCTCGACATTTCTCGACAGGATCCTTGCCCGCTTGGGCTCGATCTCATTGCACACCAGAAGGCCCTGCCCCTTGAGGGCCGCCGCCAGTTGGGTGGTCTTGCCGCCGGGCGCGGCGCAGAGATCCAGGACCTTCATGCCGGGGCGCACATCCAGAAGCCCTGCCGGTGCCATGGCGCTGGCCTCCTGCAGATAATACAGGCCCGCCTCATGGTAGGGGGAGAGCCCCGGTCTGGTGGCGATATCATAATAGAAGCCGTTTTTCTCCCACGGCACAGCCTTCAGCCCAAAGCGGGAGAGATCCGGCGGTGTTTCGGTCTTGAGGGGACACAGCCGCAGAGCCACATTCCGCGGACGGTCATAGGACGCGGCAAATGCAGCATATCCATCGCCCAAAAGGCGCTTCATCCTGTCTTCAAAAGCCTGCGGGAACATAGGCACCTCCAGATCGCAAAATTCGACAGATACAGTATAGCACATCTTTTCGCAAATAGCCAGTTTCTTGACATTGTCTTTGATCCACGATATAATATAGTATCCATTTTGATACAGATAGGAAGTGTTTTCATGCATTGCCATGCCTGTGGATCTCAGGTCCCCGATGATGTGAAGTTCTGCACCATCTGCGGTGCCTCCTTCACCGACGACCTTGATGACAGCCCTGAAAAAAAGCCTCTTGAAGCCCCCATCATAGAGGTAGAACAGACCGACGCGCAGCCCGATCCCTTTGCCGAGGAGCTGGAGGCTGCGGCAGAGGAACTGCCGCAGGACGACCCCTTCTTCATCCCGCCGGTGCAGACGCCCGGATTCGGTGATGCCGCGACCGCCGCTGCACCTGCCTCCGAGGAGGAGAACGAGGACTGGATGGACCCCAAGTCTCCCGACTTCGATCCCAGAAAATTCGCAGGGCTCCCTCTGGAGGAGTTCCAGCCCATGACCACCGCCGTGGAGACAGAGGATGAGCCTGAAGCCGCGGCACAGCCTGCGGCCGGAGACCGCCGTAAAAAGAGACGCGCAAAGCAGATGAAGGAGCCAAAGCAAAAGAACGGCCGCGGCGGCCTCGCCGTTTTGATCGTCGCGCTGGTGCTGGTCGTGCTGGCAGGTGCTGCCGGTGTGCTGTACTGGCTGACTATGCCGGTGAAGGATGCCGTTGCCCAGAGCGATCTGGCGGCTTATCTGTCGCTCGCTCCCGAGGAGGCCGTGACGAGCTTCTCCGTGGACAGCCGTGAGACCAGCCGCCTGCACCGTCAGGACACGCTGTGGTGCGCCATCACCACGGAAGATCCCGGTGTCCGCGCTTCCCGCAGCTATGTGATGAACTACCGCCTGACCCGCGAGGGCTGGATCCTGGCCGCTGTCGATGATCACAGCACGGAGAACTGGACCACCGAGCCGCTGAGCGGCGCATCCGCAGAAGAAGCGGCGCTGGCACTGGTGGGCTGTGAGATCGAATTTGATGATACTTATACATACACCCTGACGGAAGCCGACGCCGCTGCCGCCCAGATCCTGGATCAGACCACAGACCTCGCCTCCCGCGTGGACTTGCTGAGAGTCTCCGTCTCTGCGGTAGACGATCTGGTAGGCTGGACCGCCGAAGCCGATCTGGAGCTGATCTTTGAAAACGGCTGGATCTTCGGTGACTTCCGCCCCGATGCCCCCCAGCTCGAATTCAAGCCTGGCATGGCCTTCGACCTGACAGAGGAGGACTTCCTGGCAGTGCTGGCCGCCAACCCCATCCCCTTCGCACAGCCTGCCGATGATGTCACCGCCACCGTTGTGACCGACGGCGAGGAGCAGGCACCTGCCGCTTCTGCCGCCCAGACCATCAAGGTGGACAAGGACGCTGTCAGCGAGCTGACCGTCACCGAGACCGCGTTTGACATCACCGCCGATACCCAGACTGTGCTCGTCAGCTTCAAGCTGGATAAGCAGGTGGCGAAGCTCTCCGTGGAAGCCGCACTGACCTATGTGTTCGAGGACGGCTGGAGGATCGACACCATCACCTATGTCCCCACCGTGGAGGAGATCGTGCTGGACGGTGAATGGAAGGGCACCTACACCGAGAGCGAAGGCCGCATCCCCGGCGTGACCCTGACGATCGCGCAGAATGAGGACGGCACCGACAACAATGTGTTCGCCTTCGGCCCCTCCGAGCAGAGCCCCTACTTCTTCACCGGCAAATACTATGTATCCGATGAAGCCGATCCCAAGACCCTGGCTGTGGATCTGAAGGCCACCGACTGGGTGCTGTACTACAATCCCGGCGGCGTGGCGCTGGTCAGTCTGGAGGGAGGCTTCCTGATGATCGATGAAGCCAAGATCACCGATGGCAGCACCTTTGAGCTCGTCCTGCAGCGCACCGTGATCGAG
The DNA here is from genome assembly GCA_017440525.1 of Oscillospiraceae bacterium. GTDB lineage: Bacteria > Bacillota > Clostridia > Oscillospirales > Oscillospiraceae > Avoscillospira. The sequence continues at coordinate 17,787 of JAFSHB010000110.1, forward strand.
ACTGAGACGGAGGAGGCACCCGATGAGGCTTTGATCGCACGGGCTGTGGAGACTGCGGAAGTCCTCGACCGTCCCGGTCAGGCCGCCCTGCCCGCGATGCCCGAAGCTCCGGAGCTCGAGCCCGAGACTGAAGCCGGACCGGAGCCTGAGACCGAAGCCACCGGATCCGAGACGGAAGTGACTGAGCCCGAGACCACTGAGACCGAGACGCAGACCCCCGACGAGCTGGCAGAGCCTGAGCAGACCCCCGACGATCAGTCGGACGCTGCCTTCTACGGCGATCCCAACGACCCCAACCTCGGCCCCAACGATACTCCCATCTTCTGAGCATATAAAAAAAAGACCCCCGCGATGCTGTGCATCGCGGATGTCTTTTTTCGATCTTATACCAGTCTTGCGCCGGCAGGGATGCTGTCGTCCAGCATAACGAGATTCAGCTTCTCGCCGCGCTCGGCAGACAGCAGCATACCGCAGCTCTCCTGACCCATCATCTTCCGGGGAGGCAGGTTGGTGACTGCCACCAGGGTCTTGCCGATCAGCTGCTCCGGCTCATAGAACTTGGCGATGCCGGAGAGGATCTGGCGATCCGTGCCGGTGCCGTCGTCCAACTGGAACTTCAGGAGCTTGTCGGACTTTTTCACCTTTTCGCAGGCCTTGACCTTCACGACCGTCATCTCCACCTTGCAGAAGGTGTCGAAGTCCACAGGAGGCAGCGGCTCGGGCAGGGGCGCTTCGCGCTCTGCCTTGGCGGCAGCCATGGCGGCTTCCCGGATGGCATCCAGCTCCGCCAGCTCCTTGGCAAGGTCGATACGGGGGAACAGAGCATCGCCTGCGGTGACTTCCGTATCGGCAGCCAGCACGCCGAAGGTGGCGAGGCTGTCCCAAGCGTACTCGGCAGCACCGATGCGCTCCATGATCTTGCCGGTGGTCTCAGGCATCACAGGCCACAGCAGGGCGGCACAGATGCGGACCGTCTCCAGCAAGTTATACATGACACGGGCAAGGCGGGCCTTCTTGCTTTCGTCCTTTGCCAGCACCCAGGGCGCGTTCTCGTCGATATACTTATTGGCGCGGGAGATGACCTTGAATACCTCTGCCAGCGCGTTCTGGAACTGGTAGGCCTCCATCTCCTTCTCATACTTGGCGCGCAGATCGGAAGCCATAGCGATCAGCTCGGTATCCAGTTCGTCCGCTTCCTGCTCGGCAGGCAGCTTTCCACCAAAGTACTTCTGCACCATGGCCACGGTACGGGAGACCAGATTGCCAAGGTCGTTGGCAAGGTCGGTATTGATGGTGGAGATCAGCAGCTCATTGGAGAAGTTGCCGTCGGAGCCGAAGGGGAACGAGCGCATCAGGAAGAAGCGCAGGGCATCGACACCGTAGCGCTCTGCCAGCAGGTAGGGATCGACCACATTGCCCTTGGACTTGGACATCTTGCCGCCGTCCAGCAGCAGCCAGCCGTGGCCGTAGACCTTCTTGGGAAGCTCCATGCCCATGCTCATGAGCATGGCGGGCCAGATGATGGAATGGAAGCGGACGATCTCCTTGCCCACGAAGTGGACATCGGCAGGCCAGAAGTCCTTGTAATCGTCATACTTGTCGTTCATGAAGCCCAGAGCGGTGGTGTAGTTGAACAGGGCATCGACCCACACATAGACCACATGACCGGGATCGAAGTCCACAGGCACGCCCCAGGTGAAGGAGGTGCGGGACACGCACAGATCCTCAAGGCCGGGATCGATGAAGTTGTTGACCATCTCGTTGACGCGGCTCCTGGGCTCCAGGAAGTCGGTCTGGGTCAGCAGGTCGCGGACAGGCTGGGCATACTTGGAGAGCTTGAAGAAGTAGGCCTCCTCCTCGGCATCGACCACATCGCGGCCGCAATCGGGGCACTTGCCGTCCTTCAGCTGGCTCTCGGTCCAGAAGCTCTCGCAGGGAGTGCAGTACTTGCCCTTGTAGCTTCCCTTGTAGATGTCGCCATTCTCATACATCTTCTTAAAGATCTTCTGGATGGCGGCCACATGGTAGTCATCGGTGGTGCGGATAAAGCGGTCGTTGGAGATGTTCATCAGCTTCCACAGGTCCAGCACGCCGCGCTCGCCCTGCACGATGTTATCCACGAACTGCTGGGGAGTGACACCGGCCTCCTGCGCCTTGGTCTCGATCTTCTGACCGTGCTCGTCGGTGCCGGTGAGGAACATGACATCGTAGCCGCGCATGCGCTTGTAGCGGGCCATGGTATCGGTGGCCACGGTGCAGTAGGTATGACCGATATGGAGCTTATCGGAAGGGTAGTAGATAGGTGTTGTGATATAGAACTTTTCAGCCATATTGGAAGTCCTCCTGAACAGTATGGGGATATTTTAACACTTCACGGCAAAAAATACAAGTATTGTGTGATATTGTCACAGAACGCAGCTACGCTTTACAATAAGATATAGAAAAGAAACAGGAACTGTGCTAAAATAAGCGCAGAAACGAGGTGGCTCTATGCTGAATTTCAAAAAGCCCGAGCTTTCCGACCGGGAATGGCTCCAGCGGCTCTATGCTTGCTCCGGCTATCGGGGCGCAGAATATACCTTTGCCAATCTGTACCTTTGGTCGTATTTTTACGGCGAAGTGGCAGAGTACGAGGGGAACCTCTGTCAGCGTCTGACCTTCAAGGGGATGCACCAGTATATCTATCCTGCCGGGTGCGGCTGTAAAAAGACCGTCATCGACAGGCTCTGGCAGGACAGCCGGGAGGCCGGCAAGCCCTTTGTGATCCGCAGTCTCACGAGAGACACCATGGCCCAACTGGAGATGCTCTACCCCGGTCGGTTCACCTACGAGGAGAACCGCAACGCCTTCGACTATCTCTATCCCATCGATACCCTGTGTGAGCTGGCAGGCAAGAAGTATCAGGCCAAGCGCAACCACATCAATCGCTTCGTGGAAGCCCATCCCAATTGGCGCATCGAACCGATCACGGCCCAAAACAGAGAGGTCTGCCGCGAGCTTGCAGAGAAATGGTATGAGAGCCATCCCGATTCCGAGGCCGACCGCAGAGCCTTGGAAAAGGCCATGGCACACTTTGACGAGCTGGAGTTCGAAGGCATCATCCTCTACGGCGAGGACGAGCCTGTAGGCTTCTCCATGGGCAACCGCATCAGCCACGACACCTTCGATGTGAATTTTGAAAAGTCCTTCGCCCATATCCAAGGAGCCTACGCGCTGATCAACCGGGAATTTGCAAGGTATATCCGGGAAAAATACCCGGAGATCCAATTCCTCAACCGAGAGGACGATATGGGCCTTGAAAATCTCCGCAAAGCCAAGGAGAGCTACCATCCCATTTTATTGGAAAAATTCATTGCGAAAGAGATCTTGTAGGGGCGAGCATCGCGCGCCCGCGGGCGGCCGATGGCCGCCCCTACAACGGCACAAGAGGTGCATCATGTATCGTATCGCAACAGAAAAAGACATCCCCGGGATCATCGACCTGTGGCAGGAGGCCTTTCATGAGACGCCGGTGCTTCCCGACTGCATCTCCTTCGTAGGGGAAGCGGACGGCGAGGTGGTCTGTATGCTCCACGCCCTGCCCCAGACCTTGCGGGCGAGCCGCGACCGCAAAGCCTACTATCTCTATGCCATCGCCACAAAAAAAGAATACCGTGGGCGTGGCCTTTGCCGTGGGCTCATGGCATACGCCGAACAGACCTTAGATGCCGACTGCTGTGTGCTGGTACCGGCCTCCGGGAGCCTGTTCGGGTTCTATCGGGAGCTAGGCTATGAGACAGCCTTCACAAGGCGCCGCACAGCGTTTACCGGCGGCGAGGAGATCCCGGAGGCGGAATATCTGACCCTGCGCGAGCAGCTGCTCCCCATGGCGCACATGGTCTATGATGATCTTTCTTATGCCCAAAAGATCTATGGTCTGAAGTTCTATAAGACCGAAGCCGGCATCTGCGCCGCATCTGACAGCTTCACCGCAGAGCGCATCCCGGAGGACTTCTCCCAAGCGCCCTACGGCATGCTCAAATGGCTCCGCGATCCGGAGCCTGTGGAAAACGCATTCCTGGGCTTTAGTCTGGAGTAATTTGCTTCGCAAATTTCGGCCGGCAAGGGTCTGCCGGCCCTACGTAGGGCGGCCAGACCCTTGGCCGCCGTGTGCAGGCATTGAAAAAACCGCCAAAATATGCTATAAAATAAGAAATACCCGAAAGGGGGAACTCCCTATGCTCCAATTGAAAGATCTGACCTTGACTGTCGAGGGCGAAAACGGCCCGCACAATATTTTGAACGATGTTTCCCTGACTGTCGAGGATAAAAAATTTATCGTCATCACCGGCCCCAACGGCGGCGGCAAGACCACCCTCGCCAAGGTCATCATGGGCCTTGCCACACCCACTGCCGGGCAGATCCTCTGGAACGGCGAGGATGTGACCGACCTCGATATCGCCCAGCGTGCCAAAAAGGGCATCTCCTACGGCTTCCAGCAGCCGCCCCGCTTCAAGGGCATGAAGGTCCGCGATCTTCTGCAGATCGCCGCAGGCAGGAAGCTCAACCACGCCGAGGCCTGCAGCTATCTGACCAAGGTAGGTCTTTGCGCCAGAGACTATGTGGACCGGGATGTGGATACCTCCCTCTCCGGCGGCGAGGTCAAGCGCATCGAGATCGCCACCGTCCTTGCCAAGGACGCAGATCTCATGATCTTCGATGAGCCGGAGGCCGGCATCGACCTTTGGAGCTTCGCCAAGCTGACAGAGACCTTCCGGGAGCTCCACGACCGGCAGGAAAAGACTATCATCATCATCTCCCATCAGGAGCGCATCATCAAGCTGGCTGACGAGATCGTGCTGATCGCAGGCGGCCAGATCCAGCACAAGGGCCCTGCAGGCGACATGTACGACAAGATCATGGCGCAGGTGGTCGCCGGGTGCAATAAGCTGGTGTAAAAAACGAGGTGAACAACAAATGCTCAATGAGATCCAGAAACGCATTTTGCAGGAAGTTGCAGACCTTGCCAATGTGCCGGAGAGCGGCGCGGTGAACATCCGTTCCAACGGCAAAAAGGCCTTCCGCAGAAATACCGACAATATCATCATCGAAAGCAAGTCCGACAAGGACGGCATCGATATCCATATCAAGCCCTTTACGAAAAAGGAAAATGTCCACATCCCCGTGGTGGTGACAGAGACTGACCGCCACGATGTGGTGTATAACGACTTCTTCATCGGCGAAGGCGCCGAGGTGAAGATCGTGGCAGGCTGCGGCATCCACAACTGCGGCGACTGCGACAGCTCCCACGACGGCATCCACACCTTCCATGTGGGCAGGAACGCCAAAGTCACCTATGTGGAAAAGCACTACGGCGAGGGTGAAGGCACCGGCAAGAAGATCCTGAACCCCCAGACGGTCCTGTATCTGGAGGAGGGCGCGTCCGTCACGCTGGAGACTGTCCAGATCAAGGGCGTGGACGACACCAAGCGCTACACCAAGGCCGTCCTCGGAGAAAATGCCGAGCTGGTGGTGCAGGAAAAGCTCCTGACCCACGGCGAGCAGTATGCCGAAAGTGAGATGGATGTGTTCCTCAACGGCAAGGATGCCAGGACCCGTGTGGTCTCCCGCTCCGTGGCGCAGGATAAGTCCGTCCAGCTCTTCTACCCCAGAGTGGAGGGCAACGCCGCCTGCTTCGGTCATGTGGCCTGCGATGCCATCATCATGGGCGAAGCCAAGGTCCGCGCCATCCCCGAGATCACCTGCAATCATGTGGATGCAGGGCTGGTCCATGAGGCCGCCATCGGCAAGATCGCCGGTGAGCAGATCCTGAAGCTCATGACCCTTGGCCTCACCGCCGAGGAAGCAGAGGAGAAGATCCTGGAAGGATTCCTGCGGTGATGTAAGAAAGCCTCCCCTTTAGGGGAGGTGGCACGGCGAAGCCGTGACGGAGAGGTGAACGGCACTGCCTGCACACCTCTCAGCCTCGCTTTGCTCGGCAGCTCCCCTCAAGGGGAGCCTATGGGAGACGCATATGTTCAATATTACATTGATCTGCATGGGAAAGTGCAAGGAAAAGTTTTATATTTCCGCGGCAGAGGAGTATGTCAAGCGGCTGGGCGGCTACTGCCAGTTCAAGCTCCTTGAGCTTCCCGAGCACCGCCTGCCCGACGACCCCTCCGAGGCTGAGATCCAAATGGGTCTCAGCAAGGAAGCCGAGGCCATCAGAAAGGCCATCCCCAAGGGCGCATGGTTCTGCACCCTGACCCCCGAGGGCAAGCTCCTTTCGTCCGAAGAATTGGCAGGGACGCTCAGGACCGTGAAAAATTCCGGCAAGTCCTCTGCCTGCTTCCTGATCGGCTCGTCCTTCGGCATGGATCCCGCGCTCAAGGCCATGGCCGATCTGAAGCTCTCCATGAGCAAGATGACCTTCCCCCACCATCTGGCAAGAGTGATGGTGCTGGAACAGCTCTACCGCGCCGAAGCCATCCAGAATGGCAGCAAGTATCATAAATAATGCCAGATGCGTGTGCACCGAAGCCTCCCTCTCCTCCGGCCTAAGAGCCGCCCTACGGGCGGTTGGCCTATGTACGCCCGCCTGCGGGCGGGTGTGATGATGGAGGTGGCAAAACCGCAGGTTTTGACGGAGGGAGAGAACACTACCCCTCAGTCAGCCCGTGGCTGACAGCTCCCCAGACAAGGGGAGCCTTTGGTGCATCGCAGGCAAGAAAGAGGTTTACCATGATCACCTTACTCAAAGACATCACCCCTACATACGAAGAAAAGGCCATGGGCGGCGAAGGCCGTGTGCAGTTCCACCGCCCCTTCACCATGGAGGAGCTGGGCGGCCGCTTCTGCAATCTGATGCGCGCCACCCTGCGTCCCGGCGACAGTGTCGGTGTCCATTCCCACACCACCAACGGCGAAGTCTACTATATGCTGGAAGGCTCTGCCACCGTCATCGATGACGGCGTGGAGACCGTCCTGCACGCAGGCGATGCCCAGTTCTGCGCTGACGGTCATACCCACGGCATCTACAACCACTCCGACAAGGATGCCGCGTTCCTCGCCATCATCGTGCCCAATGTATAAGATCCTGACGGACGGGGGCATCGCCCCCGAAAAAGCCGGGAAGCTCACCCGGTTCGGGGAGCTCCTGATCGAAAAGAACAAGGTCATGAACCTGACCGCGATCACCGAGCCGGAGAAGGTCGCCCATCTGCACTTTCTGGATTCCCTTGCCGTCCTGCAGGCGGCAGACTGCAAGGATAAGACCATCATCGATGTGGGCTGCGGTGCCGGCTTCCCCGGTGTGCCGGTGGCGATCTGCGAGGAGAGCGCGAAAGTCACCCTCCTCGACAGCCTGCAAAAGCGCATGAACTGGCTGCGGGAGATCCTGCCGGAGCTGGGCGTGGAGGCCGATGTGGTCGCCGCCCGGGCAGAAGAATATGTGACCTCCTGCCGTGAGACCTTCGATATCTGCACATCCCGCGCCGTGGCGCGGTTAAATGTGCTTGCGGAGCTGTGCCTGCCCTACCTGAAGCTGGGCGGCAAGTTCCTTGCCCTCAAGGGCGCCATGGCACAGGAGGAGGCCGATGAGGCCAAGACCGCCATCAAGACCCTCGGCGGCGAGATCCGTGAGATCTATGAATATCCCGTGCTGGACGCCACGCACCGGATCGTGGTGATCGAAAAGGTGCGCTATACGCCCAAGCAGTACCCGAGACCCTTTGCGAAGATCAAACAAAAGCCGCTGTGATAGCGGGCGAGCAGTGCTCGCCCCTACAGTGTGGTACGCACTACCAACTATGTCGTAGGGGCGACCAATGGTCGCCCGAGAGAAAGGAGCGCGCCATGAATACTTGCATCAAATGCGGGAGGAACATCCCCGAGGGGGAGCTGTTCTGTGCCCAGTGCAGCAAGAGCCCTGTGATCGCCGAGCTTGGCGTGACCCACAGACCTGCCGCACCGAAAAAAGCCCCTGCACCAAGACCTGCGCCTGCGGCCGCACAAAAAAAGAAAGCCGCCAAACGCCCCTGGCTCTCGTGGGTGCTGGCGATCGCGCTGGTATTGGTCACAGGTCTGTTCCTATGGCAGCAGGTCGGTCTGCAGGCGGAAAAGAACCGCGCCCGCACGCTCCAAGATGAGGCACAGCGTCAGATCCACGAGCTGACCGAGGCGCAGGAGGGCCTCGCCGCCGCGGAAAAGGAGCTGGAAAAGCTGGAGCAGACCCTCAAGATCAAGGATGCGGAGATCAAGGATCTGACCGAGCAGTTGGCCGACAGCCGCTCCAGCCAAAATCAGGGCGCTTACGATCTTTCCAACATGGAAAAGGAGCTGGAGGTCCTGCAGGAGGAGTACGACACCTTGAAGGACGAGCACGATCTGATGGTCGAAGCTGTGGAGGCCGCCGCCAAGTATAAGGACAAAGCGACCTTCCTCGATAAGTATGTGGTCTTTGTCATGAACGACGGTTCCAACCGCTACCATACATACGACTGCGACCTCTTCACCCACTCCAACTTCTGGACCTACTCCCCCAAGCTGGCAGAAGCCCAGGGCTTCCGCCCATGCGCAAAGTGCATCGGATAAAAGAAAAGCCTCCCCTGCGTAAGGGGAGGTGGCATGGCGAAGCCATGACGGAGGGGTCGTAACGATCCCCCAGTCAGCTTCGCTGACAGCCCCCTTTACGCAAGGGGGCCTTTTTCTTTTTTATATGGGCAGCACCGCGCAGGCGACTGCGAAATAGATGAGCAGGGACAGGGCGTCCACGATGGTGGTGATAAAGGGCGCTGCCATGACGGCAGGATCCAAGCCCACCTTTTTGGCGAAGAGGGGCAGGGTCGCACCGATGATCTTGGCGGACATGACCACGAACACCAGCGTGATGCAGACCACCGCCGCCACTTGGGGGGTGATGCCTGCATTGCCCAGGAGCAGCCGGTCCACCAGCAGCATCTTGAAGAAGTTGCACACAGCAAGGATGATGCCGCAGAGCACCGAGATCCTGATCTCCTTCCAGACCACCTTGGCAAGGTCGCGGAACTCCACCTCGCCCAGAGACAGGCTTCGGATGACCGCCACAGAGGACTGGGAGCCGGAGTTGCCGCCTGTACCCATGAGCATGGGGATAAAGGCCGTCAGGGCGGTGCAGACCGCAAGGGCATTCTCAAATCCATTCAAAATAAGACCTGTAAAGGTCGAAGAGAGCATCATCATGAGGAGCCATGGGATTCGGCTCTTCACCACCTCGAACACGCCGGCTCTGACATAGGGCTTGTCCGTGGGGGCGATACCTGCCATCATCTCCATATCCTCGGTGGCCTCGTCTTCCATGACATCCATGGCGTCATCGACGGTGACGATACCGACCATGCGTCCTTCGGCATCGGTGACAGGAAGCGCCAGGAAATTATACTTGGAGAACATCTGCACGACCTGCTCCTGATCGTCATGGGTACCGACAGAAATGATGTTCTCCTCCATGATATCCGAGATCAGCTTCTCGTCATCATCAGCAAGCAGGAGATCCTTGACCGAGACCATGCCCAGCAGATGCCGGTCCTTGGTCACATAGCAGGTGTAGATCGTCTCCTTGTCCACACCGGTGCGGCGGATCCGCAGGATCGCCTCCTCCACCGTCATGTTGGGACGCAGAGATACATACTCCGTGGTCATTAGAGAGCCTGCGGAATCCTCGGGGTAGCGCAGGATCTCATTGATCTGGCGGCGCATGACAGGATCGGCCTGCGAAAGGATGCGGCGCACCACATTGGCCGGCATCTCCTCGATCACATCGACGGCGTCATCGACGAACATCTCGTCCAGCACTTCCTTCAGCTCCGCATCGGAGAAGCCACGGATCAGCAGCTCCTGCTGCTCCGGCTCCATCTCGACGAAAGCCTCCGCCGCCAGCTCCTTGGGGAGCAGACGGAACACCAGCGGCAGCCATCTCTCATCCAGCTCGTCCAGCACAGATGCGATATCCGCCGGGTTCATGGTGGAAAGGATATCACGGATAGACTGATATTTCTTTTTCTCCAAAAGGCTTAGGAGGGTCTTTTCCACAAAGGTATTCGGTTCAGCCATGCAAGACTCCTCCTTTTACTTTGATACTCCTATTATAGTTCCCCGAAAATTTATTTGTCAATACTTTGTTATAATGGTACAATGTTTATATCTCGCCCCACTAAGGGGCACATGTAGGGCCGCCGGACCCGCGGCGGCCGAAAGCCGGCGTATCCCACGCGGCGGGCAGGGTCTGCCCGCCCTACGGGTGCGTGCGTAAGGGCGACGATATGGGCCTCGTCCCCTACGAGCCCCCTGAACGGGGGCACAAGGAGGAAATGACTATGACTGAAAAGCTCTTTTATCTCGACTCACATCAAAAGGCCTTTACCGCCACGGTGATATCGTGCGAGCCGGGCAAGCACGGCTACGAGGTGGTGCTGGACAGGACCTGCTTCTATCCCGAGGGCGGCGGACAGCCCGGAGACCGCGGCACCCTTGGCGGCGTACAGGTGACAGACACCCGCGAGCGTGACGGTGAGATCTTCCACCTCTGTGATGCCCCGCTGGAGGAGGGCGATCTGGTGGAGGGCATCCTCGATTGGGACTACCGCTTCCATCTGATGCAGCAGCACTCCGGCGAGCATATCCTGTCGGGCTTCATCCACGAAGCCTTCGGCTACAACAATGTAGGCTTCCATATGGGCGCGGACTGCGTGACCATCGACTTCGACGGCCCGCTGACTGCCGCAGACCTGCGAAAGCTGGAGCAAAAGGCCAACCGCTATATTTTTGAGAATCACCCTGTGCAGACCCTGATCCCCGCGCAGGAGGAGCTGGCGCAGATCCCCTACCGCAGCAAAAAGGAGCTGACAGGGGAGGTCAGGATCGTGGAGTTCCCCGGCGCGGATCTTTGCGCCTGCTGCGGTGTCCATGTGAAGCATACCGGCGAGATCGGCCCGGTCAAGATCATCTCTTCGCAAAAATTCCACGATGGCGTGCGGCTGGAGTTCCTGGCAGGTGAGGCCGCCCTCGGCTATATGTTCCCCTGCTGTGAAGAGAACAAAAAGATCTCCGGTATGCTCTCCGTCAAGCCTCTCGAGACCTCTGCTGCCGCCGAACGGCTGTGCAGGGAGCTGGCCGATACCAAGTTCCGCGCAGGCAAGCTGGAGGATGCCCTCTTTGCCGCCAAGGCCGCAGTGTATCAGGACCGCGGCGATGTGCTGCTGTTTGAGGAGGCGCTTTCCCCCGACGGTGTGCGCCGTCTGACCGATGCGGTGTTCAAGACCTGCGGCGGCAGAGCCGCCGTGTTCTCCAAAACGGAAACAGGCTACAGCTATGCCGTGGCATCAAAGGATGACATCCGCGGCTTCGTCAGGGACATGAACGAGGCTTTACATGGCCGCGGCGGCGGCAAGCCCAATTTCTGCCAGGGAAGCGTCACAGCAACAAGAGAAGAAATTATAAATTTCTTCTCTTATAGATGAAGTAATAAGTAAGAAGTAAAAGTTAAGAGGTGTGGTATTTGCTTCGCAAATCATTTAAATATGCCGCCTGCGGCGGCTCCTCACTTCTTCACTATTCCCTATCACCTTTTACCTACAATAAAAAAAGAGAGCGCATCGCGCTCTCTTTTTTTATTGCATGATCCCCATCTCGTACTTGACCGTCAGGATCCGAAGGACGCTCTCATCGATCCGCTCTTCGGTCAAGGTGCCGTCCAGCACGGCATTTACAAGGCCGTCATAGGCCACCTCCAGAGAGTTTGGCATGAGCAGCATATCACAGCCGGCCTCGATCGCCTTGACTGCCGCATCGGCGGCGGTGAAGTTATGGACGATCGCGCCCATCTTCAAAGAATCGGTGATGATGATGCCCTCAAAGCCCAGCTCCTCACGCAGGAGCCCTACGATGTTGGGCGAAAGAGAGGACGGGATCTCCGACAAATTCTCGTTGGTCAGGTGGGACATCATCACGAACTTGACGCCCTTATCGATGCCCACGGAGAAGGAAAGGAACTCCTCTGCCCGTAGCTGCTCCAGGGTCCTTGTGGAAACGGAAGTCCCCTCGTGAGAGTCCGCCGTGGTGGAGCCGTGACCGGGGAAGTGCTTGAGGCAGGCGATGATGCCGTTCTGCTGCAGGGTCTCCGCCATGGTGGCGGACATGGCACCTGCCACAGCGGCGATATCGGAATAGGCTCTCGTGCCGATCTCCGTATTGTTGGGATCCAGCAGGACATCCGCCACAGGAGCAAAGTCCATGTTGAAGCCAAGGGCTGTCATCTGCTCCGCCAGTGTCTGGGTATGCTGGCGCAGGGTCAGCACATCCCCCGCACCGTAGACAGCGGCGGCCTCCAGCTTATCCACGCCCATGGCCTCATTGCTGCCGAGGCGGGATACCACACCGCCCTCCTCATCGGTGGCAAGGAACAGCGGCGTTTTTGCAAAGCCCTGCGTCCCTTCCAGCATGGTCGCGGTCTGTTCGGCATCGATCAGATTATTGGAAAAATAGCAAAGCCCGCCTACAGGCATCTCTTCCAGCGCATTTTTGGTGGTCTCTCCGGCCAGAGTCGCGCCATCCACCTGTGCCAGATCGTCCGGCGTGGTGAAGATCAGCTGCCAGAGCTTTTCTTCCAGCGTCATCTCCGCAAGATAGGCGCTCGCCAGCTCTGCCGCAGGATCCTCAGGCGGCAAAGGCTCTTCCTCCACCACCTCTTCCACAATCTCTTCCGGCTCCTCTTCCTGCGGCGCTACCCGGATCTCCTCCAGATCGAACAGGGCATCCACCGCAGGGAGCTGAGGCTCGGCCTCCACAGGGAAGGCGGTCTGCCAAAGGAACGCGCCGCAATAGACCAATACACACAGGCACAGCACACTGAGCAGGCTGAGCCCGATGATCTTCAAAGCTTTCATGATACGACCTCCTGTTGTGTCATATTCTCCACAGGCAGGACCGTCACACAGGCGGGATAGAGCTGGGCGTTCCAATAGTAGCGGTCCATATCCCAGTCGGTCCTGCGCCGCAGTCCGCTGTCCTGCGCGATGCATTCCGCGATATCCACATGGCGGTGATCGCCGTCATCGCTGACGATATTCCAGACATAGTCCTCGCCGTCTTTCAGACCTGTGACGGTATAGCAGGCAACGCCCGCCTTTTCACAGATCAGGCGGAAGGCCTGCGCCAGACCGTAGGGATCCGAGACACCGTCACACAGCGCCGACCACACAGGTGCCGAGGTCTTTCCCTCGGTGTAGTTGAAGCGCTCGGTGAGATAGGTGTACAGAAGCTCCGTCTTATCCCGGTCTGTATCGCGATAGCGGATATATTCCGCGGCGGCATTGACGCTCTTGAGCACAGCTTCGCTCTTTTCCAGAAGCTGCTCATAGGAGTTCTCATAGCGGAGATCCACCGCCACGATCCGCTCACGGCCTGTCTCGGGGAATACAGAGACCTCCACCTGCGGGATCTCCACCATATGGGCCGGATCTTCCAGACAGTAGTTCCTTACGAGTGCTTCGATATCATAGTCCTGTGCCTCTGTCACCTGCATGGCAAGGTGATCGTCATAGGTCCTGAGACTGCGCTCCACCTGTCCGCGAAGCTGCTCCGGCGTGTATGCCTGCTGGATCGCGGCGATATCCCGGGCGGAGCGGCGATAGGTGATGGAGAGCGTGATCTCATAGTAGCTCAGGATCTTCACACAGTTGTGGTTGAGATAGTCCACCGCATAGGCGCCCACCGGCGTCATGCGGGTGGCCTCATAGACGGCCCGGACCAGATCCTCCTCCACATTGCCCACATAGTCCACCGTGCGGATCGAGCCCTCCTCCTTGCCGGCCTTGATGAAGCGCAGGATCGCCTCCTTCAACGCGGCAGGATCCTTGACCACCACGGCATCGGGCATCGTGGTCTGCATCCCGCTCTCGTGGGGACGGGATGCCGTATATTCATCTGCCACGAGGCTGCAGCCCGTGAGCAGAAGGAGCATGGAAACAAGTAAGATGATACGCTTCAAGAACTGCACCCCCTTTCAAGTGGAAAGCTGTTGAAATGATCTGCGAAGCAGATACCGAGACTTTCAACTTTTAACTTTCAATTTATTCCAAAAATCCCATTTGCTTTTCTTCCGCGTCTTCTTCCTTCAAAAGGGCACCGGCGGCAGGCAGGGACTTGACACGGTAGCGGGCTTCATTGTGGATCCCACTCTCTTCCAAAGGCAGGACCTTGTCTACCACCTTGTTCTTCTTCAGGCTCATGACCGCCACGCCTTGGGTATTCCTGGTGGTCTTGCCCTGGAGCTGTGCCGTAGAGAAGATCAGACAGCGGCCATCGGTGGCATAGACTGCCAGCTGGCGATCCTCCTGCAGGCAGAACACGGCCTTGAGAGGAGACTTATCGGAATAAGCGCCGGTGAGCTTCCTGCGGTTGGACTTGGTCTCATAGGCGGAAAGCTCCACACGGGCCGCCTTGCCGTTCTCAAACACGAAGAGCATGAAGCCCTTGTAGTCCTCCGGCAGGCACACCGCCAGCACGCTCTCGCCCTCGTCCATACCGAGCTTGCCGGGCAGGAAGTCACCAAGGAGGGATGCTTTGCTGTCCTCAAAGTCGGCACAGCGTGTCTTATAGACCTGACACTTATCCGTGAATACCAGAAGCTCTGCCCGGTTGGTGACCTCCCGGGAGAAGGCGAGGCTGTCGCCCTCCTTGAACTTCTGCTCACCGGACATACGAAGGCTCTGGGGCGTGATCTTCTTGAAGTAGCCTTCCTTGGAGACGAAGACAGTCACAGGATAGTCGGGGATCTCTTCTTCAGGCTCCTCCGCCATGACCTGCGTCTCGTAGACGAGGGTGGTCTTTCGGTCGTTGCCGTACTTGTCCGCGACCTCTTTCAGTTCCTTGACGATGATATTTTTGATCTTGCGGTCGGAAGACAGGATATCCTCCAGCTCCTCGATCTCTTTTTCCAAGATCTCCGTATCCTGCAAACGCTTGAGGATATATTCCTTGTTGATGTTACGCAGCTTGATCTCCGCCACGAACTCGGCCTGGATCTGGTCGATGCCAAAGCCGATCATCAAGTTGGGGATGACCTCGGCATCCAGCTCCGTCTCACGGATGATCTTGATGGCAAGATCGATATCCAGCAGGATCTTTCTAAGGCCCTTCAGCAGATGCAGACGGTCCTTCTTCTTCTGCAGCTGGAAATAGACTCTTCTGCGGACGCACTCGGTGCGCCAGGCCGTCCACTCCTCCAGGATCTCGCCCACGCCCATGACTCTGGGCATCCCGGCGATCAGGATATTGAAGTTGCAGGGGAAATTGTCCATCAGCGTGGTCTGCTTCATGAGCCGCGCCATCAGCTTATCGGGATCCGTGCCGCGCTTGAGGTCGATGGTCAGCTTAAGACCGGAAAGGTCTGTTTCATCACGCATATCCGCGATCTCCCGGACCTTGCCTGCCTTCATCAGATCTGCCACCTTGTCCAGGATGGCTTCGGTGGTGGTGGTATAGGGGATCTCGTAGATCTCGATCAGATTGCCCTCCTTCACATACCGCCTCTTGGCACGGACAGAGAAGGAGCCGCGGCCTGTGCGATAGATCTCCGCCATCTGCAAGGGATCGTAGAGGATCTCACCGCCGGTGGGGAAATCGGGAGCAGGCAGGGTCTCCAGCAGGTCGCAGGAGGGATCCTTGATGCGGGCGATGGCAGTCAGGCACACCTCCCGCAGATTGAAGCCGCAGATGTTGGATGCCATGCCGACGGCGATGCCCTTGTTGTTGGACACCAGCACATTGGGATAGGTGGTGGGCAGGAGACTGGGCTCCTTCATGGTGCCGTCGTAGTTATCCACAAAGTCCACCGTATCACTGTCGATATCCCGGAACAGCTCGGCACAGATCCCATCCAGCTTTGCCTCGGTATAGCGGGAGGCCGCGTAAGCCATATCACGGGAATAGATCTTGCCAAAGTTGCCCTTGCTGTCCACAAAGGGATGGTTGAGCGCTTCATTGCCTCTTGCCAGACGCACCATGGTCTCATAGATCGCCGCATCACCGTGGGGGTTCAGCCGCATGGTCTGGCCCACGATGTTGGCAGACTTGGTGCGGGGCTTGGTCAAAAGGCCCATGTCGTACATGGTATACAAAAGCTTTCTGTGGGAAGGCTTGAAGCCGTCGATCTCCGGGATCGCGCGGGACACGATGACCGACATGGCATAGGGCATATAGTTGAGCTCTAAGGTATCCGTGATGTTCTGCTCCAGGATCTCTGCCCTGAGACCCTCCACATTGGCGATATTTCTGTTTATTTTCGGTTCTGTTTTCTTCTTAGCCATAATGCACTTCCTAATATCGGTACATATTCGGCCCCCTCTGACGAGGG
>JAFSHB010000111.1 GCA_017440525.1 Oscillospiraceae bacterium
CAGAGGTCGCGAACTTCATGATGTTGGCATACAGGCCGTAGGTATCGGCGTTGTTCTTTTCAGCACGCGCCACATAGCTCTCCACAGAGTCGGTGCCTGCGCCGAACACAGTGCCGTCAGCATTGTAGAGCGTGACAGTGACCAGCGTCTTGGCATCGGCCAGAACAACATCGTCCACCACGATCTTATAGATATCGCCGGAGGAGCCGTACTTCTCGAACTCGCTGCCTTCCATGCGGACTTCCTTGTCGATGCCCTGGAAGTCGGTGAAGCTCACCATTGCGTACATCTTGGCGATATCCTTGCCCTTCAGGCCCTTGAAGAAGGTGTTGAGCAGGATGCTGTCCTCCAGACTGAGGTTCGCGCCGTAGATGGTGGCATCCTTGACCTGCTTGTTGATGCAGGCGACCTTGGCAGTTGCCAGCGCCTGCTGCTCTTCCGTCAGGGCGTTGTTGGCAAGATCTGCCGTGTTGTACTTGAAGTGTGCCTGCGCCGCCGCGCCGTAGTTCAGCATATCGACCATCATGATGCGGACAAGCTCCGTGGTGGTGTCGGAAGCCAGCGCACGGCCCGCGTAGCCGCGGACGGAAGTGGAGTATGCCTCGTTGCAGACATTGCCTTCCGCGTCCCTGATCTCGATGGACAACTCATCTGCCATCTCCTTGGCGGCGATACGGGCAGAGATCTTGTGGTAGGTAGAGCCCATGGTGTTCCAATCTGCCATGGCGATCTCAGTGACCTTCTCGGTGCCGTCCGCCATGTGCTGGGTGATATAGGCGGTGTAGTCGCCGTCCGCCAAGTTCTTCTTGACCATGAGGAAGTTCACTTCCAGCTCGTTGCCAAGGGTCATATTGGAGCCTGCGAAGGAAGCCTTCTGGATGGTCTTGAGCGTACCGCCGCAGATATCGCACTTGGCATCCAGATCCTTATCCGTGCAGGCTCTCACACGCTCGGAGAGCGGCTTAGCGCAGTCCCGGCAGGAAACTGTGATGCTATGGGTCATATCGCCGTTGTAGGTGTACTTGGTGATCTTTCCGGTGTGGTCGCACAGATCCTGTGCCGCGTCGGCGCTCAGGGGGATCGTGAAGCTCTGCCCTTCTTGGATATTGTGGACAAAGCCAAGGGCCATATTGGTGCCGTCCACATAGCGGCGTGCCAGAGACTGGGTCCGCAGATCCAGCACTGCGGTGTCACCCATCACTTCCGCGCCGTAGATGCGGTAAGCACCGTTCTCCTCGCGGTCATTTTCCACATAGATATAGCGGTCTTTCAGTTGTTCCGCCGCCACATCCATATCCAACTGCACCGTCATGGTGTAGGTGTCGCTGAGGCCCTTGGTGAAGTCCACGACACAGCCTGTGACACAGGCCAGCGCCTCGGTCAGCAGATCTCCCACCATCTCGGCTTCATTGCCGTAGGCATAGATGCACTTTTCGCCCACATAGGAGCATACGCCCACGAAGCCTTTGAAGCGGAACTTGCCGTCCACCTCATAGGTGCAGTTCACATTGGTGGCGTAAACGATATAGTCCACCTGACCGTCCAGCCGCGTGACCTTGACTGCCGCCGCCGTATCGGTCAGACCGGGCGTGCCCTCCACCAGCTCCACCTCCACCAGCTCGGAAGCTGCAATGCGGTAAGCATACTGATATGGCTCGATGACTGCTGTGAACAGGGTGTCCAGATCATTCCCACCGCTGTGTCGAATCAGGGCGTATTTGACGAAGTCGGGGTTGAGGCCGTTGGCGGTGGGATGTCCGTCCGCGATCGCCACTTCTGTCATAGGCTCCTCGGAGAGCATGGTCAGACGCATGCCCAGACCGACGGAGGTGGGGAGCCTGTCGGCAAAGTCCTCGATGGCAAGATCGATGGTGAAGGCCGTGTCGGGCTCGGAGTCACGGTAGACATTGTCCAGCCAGCTTGCCGCCGTGCTGACGCCGTAGGGATCCACATTGGCGGCGACCTCATTGCTGTAGGGGTTGGGATAGGATGCGCCCAGCGGCACATCGGGGCCCGCGTAGGTGCCCATAGGCTGATGGACGAAGTCCAGACCCTCCGTCTCGGGCTCCTGCATGGTGTGGGCATGGAAGGAATAGACATGATCGCGTCCGCCCAGTACACGGAAGAAGTCCACCGCATAGTATTCCTCCTCCGCCAGCGCCACCGTGACCACGGTGCGGCGGTAGATATCCGTCTGGGCATAGGCCTGCGCCGCTTCCGCATCCATGACCTTGACGGTATCCGCATCGTCAAAGTGCAGGGGGAAGGAGTTTTTGGCGATGCTAAGCTGAGAGGCATGGTCCACCATGACCGTATTATGGGAGAGGGTCCTTCTCATCCATTGCTCACGCTCGGCATCATAGGTGTTGACCACCTTGGGATAGCCTGTGCCGCCTGTGAAGTTCAGGCCGTAGGCATCCACGCCAAGGGCAAGGGTCTCCCATGCGCCGTGGGCGCCGCCGTTCATGCCGAAGTACATCCAGAAGGAAGAGAACGCATGGGCATTCTCGCCCTTGATGAAGGTCTCGGGACCGTTTCGCAGGATGGCAAGGCCATGACCGCAGAGCATATTGCTCTCAGAGGCAGAGTATTCTCCCTGCTCCTCCACGATCTGCAGGATCTCATTCTGGAGCCCGGATGCGGGATCTTTGGTGAAGATATCCGCGTGCAGGTCATCCACACGGCGTCCGTTGGCAACATAAAGGATCCTTGCCGCCTGCGCGTGCGCCGTCTGCTCGGAAGTGGTATTGGCGAACAGCTCCAAAAGGGCGGAGACCTCCGGATAATAGCCCCGACCCTGCATATGACCGGCCTCGCCGGTGAGGATGGCGCAGTTGCCAAGGACGGTGATTCGGTCCATGGCGATGAACAGATCCAGGAACTTGGGATTGGTCCACAGATCGGCACCCTTGACCCTGTCGTAGCCGTCCAGCGCGTCTGCCAGCTTCAGATAGTTCTGATACCACATCCTGTTGTAGGTGATCGCGCCTTCATTGCCGAAGCCGTCCCTGTCCACCAAGCTGACCAGGTCAGACATGACACTGCCGCCGGTCCAAAGCTGTTCCCCTGTGGAGGAGTCCACATTGCGGGTCTCGCCGCAGCGGAAGATCCAGTCGATCATCTCTGCCGTCTCGGGCAGATGGTCCAGCGCTACCGCGGCATAGCCCATGGCTGCCTCGGACATGCCCGTGTTGCCGTGGCTCTGTCCGTGCTCGATGGCATCACGGATCTGGAGCAGGATATTTTGGTCGATATGGTCGCGGATCGTCTCAGGCGTGATGCTCTCGGGATCCGCGATGCCCTTCAAAACATGGTGCGAACGAAGATAGTCCACCACTTCGGCATCGTCGAAGCAGTCCCAGAAGGCATCGGCGCAGGTAGCCAGGGTCTGCTGGATACTGCCGCCCTCACAGATCGCATCCATGATCTTGCCCCGATCGCGGCTGACGCTGTTTTCCCAGTAGTTCATATCGGGATAAACATCCGCCAGACGGTCGAGAAGCACCGCGCCTGCATGACCGTAGGTCTCATCGCCCGTGTAGAGATAGGCATCGCGCAGAGCGTTCATCATATTCATCAGAGAATACTGCGAAGCGGTGCTGTTGAGCGGATAATAGAAGTTTGCCAGATAGTAGGCGATGTAGAAGTGGGTCTCCTCCACGCCGTTATCATAGACCTTGCCGGTGCGATAGCCGAAGCCGTCATCCACGCCCCAGCCCTCGCCCATCTCGGGATACAGCTCGTTGACCAGATACTGCTCGCCGCCGTTGGCAATGGCTCTTTCACGGGAGAAGCGCCCCTGCTCGTCAAGGCCCAGCTTATAGAAGCTCTCGAAGTCGTTGGAGGGGAAGTCGCGTTTGCATTCGGGGCAGGTGATCTTCCAGGGCTTTCCGATCGGATCGACCTCATAGGGATAATGGTTATAGATCGCGCCCAGATCCGCCTTGCAGTAGCGGCAGAACAGCGCCTCGGGGTCGGCATTGTGGCCCACGCGGCCGTTTCGCAGGATGCCCTCGTGGGTGATCAGCTCGTAGTAGGTGTCCAGATGCGCCACGGCGAAGTCGGCCTTCTTCACAGCCGCCTCCTTCATGTTCCATGCCCAGGAATACTTGCTCACATTCTCCAGCGCGTTTTCCCGCTCTTCATAGGTATAGACCGTAGGCTCGGTCTTGCCCGCAGTGACGGTGATCCAGACCGCCGCCTCGATCTGACGGGCCCCCTCCGTAACGGTGGCACGGATCTCGGCAGAGCCCTCCGCGCCTGTGATCGTCACGAAGCCCTCCGCGTCTACCGAAGCCACCGCCGTATCCTCACAGAGATAGTCCACCTGTGCATCCACAGGCAGCTCCACCGCCGCACCATCGGTGCCGCAGGCCGTCAGCTCCAGCCGTACGCCCTGTTCCGTGGGCTTCAGGGTGGTCTTTTCCGCTGTCAGCTCTGCACGCAGCACACTGCCCTCCACCACCGTGATCTCCAGTTCTTCCCGAACAGGTCTGCCGCCTGCCTCGCCTTCTAAGACGATCGTGGCCGTGCCGAGCCCCACAGCGGTGAGGGTGTCGCCATCCACAGCCACCACACTGGGATCGCTGCTGGCGATCGTGCAGTAGTTGGTGTAGTCCGTGGGGATCTGCGTCACCTGCTTGAGATAGAAGCCCTTTTCGTTTGCAAGGTCATAGCTGACAGAGAGTTCCGTCGTCTCCCCTGCCAGCAGTTCCTTCTTGGCCGAAAGGATCGGTCTGATCGGGCCGGGGTCCTCCGACCGCTCCAGCTCGAAGCCGCCCCACCAGAAATAGCCGCTCCGCACATTGCGAAGGACGATGGTATGATAGCCGACCTCCAGCCACACGGTGTTGAGGGGACCGGGCGCATTATAGGAATGACCGCGATCTTGGTCGAAATCCATCTGTCCCATAAACGCCCGGTCGATGAACACATCTGCCAGACCGCCCCAGGAGAAGGTCGTTCCAAAGGTATTGGCGGTGTACCAGCCGCTCTTGGGCAGATAGAAGTCCAGCGCCACCTGCATCCCGGGATAGCAGGGCGCAACGGTGATGCCATGGGAGTCGTTGATCTTGGCATCGCAATTGGTCAGTTCTTCATTCCATGCGATACCGTCGAGCTCCAAAGAGCCCTGTTCCAGCACCAGAGCCTTGCCGTGGTGCAGTTCGTAACGGTAGTCCTCACCGGGCATCTGTTCATTGGCCACGATCTGCATGGCAAAGCTCGCCTGCACCTCGCCCACGGCGGCAGTGACCGTCACCGTGCCCTCGGCTATGGCGGTCAGTCGGCCTGTTTGGGTGACGGAAGCCAGTGCCTCGTCATCCACCGACCAGCTGACATCATACCGTGTCATATCCGCTTTCGCACCGGAGGCTTTTTTGCCCCCGATCTGCAGGGAGACGCTCTGCCCCACGCCCATGTAGGCACGGGGATAGGAGACGGTAAGTGCTTCCAGCGAGGCGGTATCCTTGACCGTCACCACCGCCGAAGCAGAGGAGACTTCCCCCATATCACAGTAGGCCGTGACTGTGGCCATGCCTTCGCCCACAGCCGTCACATCACCGCTCGCCTGATCCACGGCAGCCACGGTGGGATCGGAGCTCTCAAAATAGACCGTGCCCTCACGGCGGAGATCTTCTTCCATCAGCGCTGTCAGCAGGGTGGTGATACAATGCAGATCGCCTTCTGCCGTATCCCCCAGGGGCAGCTCCAGAGAGTACGCCCCATCCAAGCGGTAGTAGAGCTTGTTTTGCGTCTGGGGCGCATCCTCGGTGACGGTGACAGGGATGGAGAACAGCTCCTCGCCATCCTTGCTCACCACGACCGCGCCCTGCCCCTCCTGATGTCCGCAGATCAAAAGCTCGCCCTCGTCCGTAAAGGCCGCCGTGACCACGGCGGCATGGGTGGTCCGCAGGGTATAAGTATCATCGATGACCGCGCTGTAGGGCAGATAGGTATCCTGCAGTCTCAGCGTCACATCACGGTCGGGCCCCACCTGCGTGCCATGCAGAGGGATGAACTCCATGGCGCGCAGATCGTAGGAACAGCGTTCATTGTAGGAGGTCGTGCCGTTGAGCCCCAGCGCAGAGTGCAGACGGATGGTGTTCTTGCCGTCCCTGAGCTCCACGAGGCCCAGGTTCTCCACAGCGCGGGCAGACGCGCCCTTGAAGTCATAGTCATCATAGACCAGAACATCATTGACATACACATCCATGCGGCCGCCGCCTGCATGGGAGTTCACCAGATAGTGGACAGAGCCTACCGTCTCGCGGACGATATCCATCTCCAGTCGATACCAGCCGCCCTGCCCCTCGGGGACCTCCATCTCCAGCACCAGATCCGAAGAGGCATCTCCATGGAAACGCGGTCTGAGACAAATGCCCCAGGCCTGCCCGGGATCGGCGTTGAGATAGAGGACCTTCCAATACCAGGGGTTGGAAAGATCGGTCTGCTCCGCATCGATCGTCCAGAAGGAGCGCGACTGAGACCATTCCAGCATCGCATCATAGGCCGTCTGCATCGACTCGGGCATTGTTTCCTTGTAGTTGATACAGCCCACATATTTGATATCCTCATGGAGCGCTTCGCCCAGATCGGACCACCACGGCTCCTCGGATGCCGCCATGGCGAACTCCTTGAAGTCCAGACGGATGCTGTCTGTCTGCGGCTGTGCCGCCGAAACAGCGGAAAAGGATATGATCATCAACACGATGACCAACAGCACGGAAAGTATATGTTTGTTCTTCATAGACATGCCCTCGATGTTTCAGATCAGGATCTCCAAAAATGGCGGAGCTTGCACATTATCATTATACTAAATCGTTTTAGGTCTGTCGAGACAACACTTTATCATAAATCTCAGACATTTATTTGGGCAGGATACACAAGTCGTGTGCGCCGGACATCGTACAGGCTGCCCGCCCTTGGACTGCCTGCACGCCCTCTCAGTCACGGCTTCGCCGTGCCAGCGCTCCCAGCGGGAGAGCCAAATGGTGCGGTAGTTCTTATGAAGCTGTGCAGCAAGCTTACCTATCCCTATGGGAGAGGTGGCATCGCCGCAGGCGATGACGGAGAGGGATAAGTAGGGCGGCCGGACCCCCGGCCGCCGAAATAAAGATCGTCCGCAGCACGGACACCATGATCATCGATCATCAATGGAAAAGAGCAGGCTCCCGGGGGAGCCTGCTCTGTGTGCG
>JAFSHB010000112.1 GCA_017440525.1 Oscillospiraceae bacterium
ATGGCTCATAAGGCAGGGAGTGATATAGTCAAGGCCGCTCATGCACTCGTGCAGAGGGTCATTGAAAACAGTGGTGCGGCCGGAAAGCCCTTCTTCAATAACAAGATACTCGCTGCCCAGAGCCTTTTGCAAAAGGCAGGTCCAGCGTTCATCTTCATTGAAGCGGTCGCCGCCGTCGGCGCAGTCGGCAGGGTCGGCACAATAGCCGTGAGTGTTGGAGTCACCCAGACAGACAATGTGTTTTTTCATTCGGTATCTCCCGGGGATTTTATCTGAGCTCGGGCAGGCTTGCGGCAGCAGCAGACTGACCGACCCGGCGGAACTTCTCATCGGGAAGAGCAAGATGAATGGCGCGGTTCAGCTCGGGATACTCGTCCTCAAGAACTGCTTTGCAGGTGTCGATGACAAGATCACCGCCTTTGCCGGACATGACGCGGCCAAGGAGCATCAGGTGACGGATATCATAGTAGTGGCTGTACTGCACGACAGCATAAGCAAGGTAGATGCCGATATCGCGGAACACCTTCTGTGCTCTTGCATCATCCTGCTCCATGAGCGCCTGCACGACCTTGAGCTTCTCAGCAGGCGTCAGCGCGGGATCGAGCTCGATACCGGCTCTGGGTGCCAGCTTGATGACAGCATCCTGCGAGAAATACTTACAGCCAACACCGAAGTCGGTGGACCATTCATCCTGCATGGCGTCTTCATTCAGATCCACAGGCGCGAAAGCCAGCTCGCTGATCCAGCCGAGGACATTCTGATCCTTGTCCACATAGCCGACAGCCTCACTGGTGCCCATGGCAAGGCCCATGATAGAGCCGCATCCCATACCGATGGCACCGGCCAATGCAGAAACATCACCATCATTGGCGACCACGATGGGAACATCACCGATCTCGGCAGCGGCACGGTCATAGACGGTCTTGACCTCGTCCCAGCGGTCTCTGGGAACGCAGTAGAAGATGCTGGAGATCATGGGAGCATTGCCGATAAAGACACCGGCAGAGGAGACACCGATGGCATCCACACGGGGCATCTTGGAGGCCGCGGTACGGAAGCTGTCGAGGATGCCCTCATACTGGTAGTTGGGATCGGGATTGGTCTTGGGATGCCAGACCACCTCCTCGGAATAGACACATTCGCCGTCGATCACGGCAGAGACCTTGCGGTCGGAGCCGCCTGCATCGAAGCCGATGCGGCAGCCATCCATATGGCCGCCCATGGGACGGGCAGTCTCGTTGGCCTTGGGGCACTCCTCCAGAGGCAGAGAAACGATCTCCAGCTCGCGCTCATAGAGCTTGCGGAAGAAATCGGCATCAAACGCACGCTCCCCTGCATCAGAGTAGGACGCCTGCAGTTTTCCGGCGATGTCATCACAGCCACAGATATACACACGGAAGCCGCCAATGGACCAGAGCAGGAACTTCATATAGCGCTCCACGAAACGGTAGTCGGCCGCAGCCATCTCTTCCGTGCCGTAGATCCTGGTCTCACGGACCGTGATCTGTCCCTCATTGCGCTCCACCGCGATCGCGATAGGCTTGGACGCACCTTCCAGATAAGCATTCATCCAGATACCAAACGGGATAAAGCCGGGATCCAGCTCCGGCACATGTTTCATTTCAAGATCGATGCCCAAATAACGCATAGAACTTCCTCCTGTTATTGATGATGAATCTATTATAATCCCTAAAAAAAATCATGTCAACTGCCGTTGACATGATTTTATGCAACCGACGGTTGCATAAAATCAGGCGGCACAGCCCTCGCTGTGCCGCCTGATCGATCAATCGGTGGTATAATTATCGAAATAGCCCTGGATATAAACGACAGGAGTGCCCTTGTCGCCAGATCCGGAAGTCAGATCGCACAGAGAGCCGATCAGATCGGTCAGCTGGCGGGGCGTGGTGCCCTGTGTCGCCATGGTACCGACCAGGTTGTCCTTCTTCTCCTTGATAGACTTGGAGATCGCTTCCTTCAGTGCGGCACCGGAGAGCTCCGCATAGTCGTTATCCGCCAGATACTTGAGCTTCAGCTCGTTGGGCGTGCCGACAAGGCCATCGGTGAATGCGGGAGAGACCACAGGATCGGCCAGCTCCCAGATCTTGCCCTGAGGATCTTTAAAAGCACCATCGCCATAGACCATGACTTCCACGAGCTTGCCGGTCTTCTTCAGGATCTCGTCCTGGATCGCGACGACCAGATCCTTGCATTCCTGCGGGAAGAGCTTGATCTTATCTTCCGTGGACTTGTTGGAGCCCAGCAGACCATATTTGGCATTGAAGCCGCTGCCGTTGATCGGCGCGGTCATCAGATCGTCCAGACCGCAGACAGCCTTGGCACCATTCTCGCGCAGGATGCGCTTGGTGCGGGCTCTGGTGTGGATATCGCAGTTGATGATGCAGTCGGTATAGTTCAAAATAGTCTTGGCCTGATTGGCGAAAACGATCTCGACCTCAGCACCTGCTTCACGGACGATCTGAGCGTAATAATCAACATAATCCACACCGGTGAACTCATGGACATTCTTGCCAAAGAGCTCACGGTACTTTTCCAAAGACAGGACATCGGAATAGGGATTGACGCCGGCCTCATCCAGCTGATCGTAGGTCAGCAGCGCATTGCCCACTTCATCGGAAGGATAGCTGAGCATCAGCACGACCTTCTTGCAGCCCTTGGCGATGCCGCGCAGGTTGATGGCAAACCGGTTGCGGGACAGGATGGGGAAAATGACGCCCACGGTCTCACCGCCAAGCTTTGTCTTGACATCTTCTGCAATATCGTCTACAGTAACATAGTTACCTTGTGCGCGTGCAACGATAGACTCGGTCATGGCGATCACATCACGGTCACGGACCTTGAAGCCGTCTTCGCTGGCGGCAGCCTCCAGAACGCTGTCTACCACGAGCTTGACAAGATCATCGCCTTCCCGGATGATAGGGCAACGAATGCCGCGGGAAATGGTACCGACTCTTCTTTCCATATAAATGCCTCCAAATAAATGGTGTGTAAAAAATTTCGGCTACATTATAGCACAAGAGATGTGCATTTCACAAGAGTTTCTATAAAATTGGCAAAAATTTTTTCAGATACAGGAGAACGAGCATGAAACAGTCGATCTTAAAATGGTTCGATCAGCTCCCCTTCCGCACCGAATGGCGCGAAGAAGTGGCGCAGGCCGCCGAATCTTTCGACCTCAACGGCGAACAGACGCCCATGTGGCATCTGCTCCATGCGCTGTTTCGCTGCGACGCGTTGGAGCGCAGATACACGGAGCGAAAGATCCCCAGAGAGATCTTGATGGACACCTTGGCCGACATCGTCGTATGGGCAGAGAATCAGTATCTGGTCCATGGCGATATCGGTCTCTGCGAAGCTCCGTGGCTGGAAGGTCATCTGCAGATGAAGCTCTTCTGCCTAGGACGCCTGCAGTTCAAAATGGAACGCGCGATCGCATCGAACGAAAAATATGGCCTCACCGAAGGCGATGCTGTGATCGAGGTCCATATCCCCCAGGGCGCACCGCTCGACATGGAGGATGTGCATGCCTCCTATCGATCGGCAAAGCCTTTCTTTGAGACCTTTTTCCCGGAATACCGCTATCAGCATCTCGTCTGCGGCAGTTGGCTGCTGGATCATCATCTCAAGGGCTTTTTGAAGCCCACATCCAACATTTTAAAGTTTGCCTCTGAGTACGAGGTGATCCACTGGATCCCCTCCAATGATGCCATGCGCCGACTGTTCGAGTTCAATCCCAACAAAGGACCGGAAAATACCTTCCAGAAAAATGTCCGCACCTTCGTGGAGAACGGCGGTCAGTTGCTGGAGGGCTATGGTATCCTGACATGGGAAGGGATGCAGGCATGATCATCCCCATCACCGACTTTCTTTCCACGGAGCTGGATATTTATGCAAGACTGACCGAGAATCAGCTGCTGAACAGAGAGCATCCGGAGGATGGCATCTTTATCGCGGAGAGCCCCAAGGTCATCGAGCGGGCATTGGATGCAGGCTATATACCCGTGTCCTTTCTGGTGGAGGACCGCCATTTGCAGACACAGGCCAAGGCTCTCCTCGAGCGCTGCGGCAGCAACCCGGTCTATACCGCGAGCTTTGATATTTTGACACAGCTGACAGGCTTTCAGCTGACACGGGGCATGCTGTGCGCCATGCGGCGCCCCCTGCCCAAAGCACCGCAGGAAGTCTGCAAAAACGCAAGGCGCGTGGCTGTGCTGGAGGATGTGATGAATCCCACCAATGTAGGCGCGATCTTCCGCTCCGCAGCAGCCCTCGGGATGGATGCTGTTTTGCTGACCTCCGGCTGCAGCGATCCACTGTACCGCCGTGCGATCCGCGTGAGCATGGGCACGGTGTTCCAGGTGCCGTGGACTTGGATCGACAGCATCACCCGATTGAAAGCCCTCGGCTTCAAGACCGCCGCCATGGCATTGAAGGAAGATACCCTTTCGATCCGCGACGAACGGCTGCATCGATGCAAAAAGCTGGCAGTTGTCTTAGGCACGGAAGGTGACGGTTTGAAAAACGAAACCATTGCCGCGTGCGATTTTACCGTTAAGATCCCCATGACACATGGGGTCGATTCTTTGAATGTGGCAGCTGCAAGCGCCGTGGCATTCTGGGAACTCAGTCGATCAGGAGGTTCAGACATATGAAAACCATTTTATTTCAAGGCGATTCCATCACCGATGCCGATCGCTGCCGGGAAGACGACAACTATATGGGAGCCGGCTATGCCGTTATGACCGCAGGCATGGTGGGTATCCATTACGCCGGGCAGTACCATTGCCTGAACAGAGGCATCAGCGGCAACCGCAGCTGCGATTTGTATGCCCGCATCAAGGCAGATATCATCAATCTGAAGCCCGATATCCTCACCGTTCTTATCGGTGTCAATGACACATGGCATCAGTTAAAGCGGCAAGACGGTGTTTCTGTCGAGCGATACGAAACACTTCTTGATCTGTTGATCTGCGATGTGAAAGCCGCGCTGCCCAACATCAGGATCGTGCTGCTGGAGCCGTTTGTCATGCTCGGTCCCGGTACGGAAGGATTCTATGAAGCCTTTGCCCGGGATGTGGCGGAGCGGCAGACCGTATGCAGACAGCTTGCGGAAAAGCACGCACTGATTCTTGTTCCTCTGCAGGATATGCTCGAACGCTTCGAAGCCGAACACCCCGGCACCAAGGTTTTGATCGACGGCGTGCATCCCAACTACATCGGTCACAAGCTGATGGCCGACGCCCTGTTCAAAGCTTTGCAGCCTATTCTCTAAACGGAAAAGTGCAGTCCTGACGGACTGCACTTTTTGTCATACAATGGTCAATTCATCATTTTCGATATCAACGGTGATCGTCTGTCCCGGCAGGATGTCGCCGCGGAGGATCTTTTTGGCGATCAGCGTCTCCACGGTGTGCTGCACATAGCGGCGCAGAGGTCTTGCACCGTACTGGGGATCGTAGGCCGCCTCGATGATGAAGCTCTTGGCAGCATCTGTGACCTTGCAGGTCAGCTGCTTGTCAGAAAGTCTTGCGTTGAGGTCTGCCAGCTGCAGATCGATGATCGCCGTGATATTCGCCTTATCCAAAGGCTTATAGAACACGATCTCATCAAGGCGGTTCAGGAACTCCGGACGGAAGCTGCGACGCAGAAGCGCTTCCACCTGTTCTTTTGCTTCCGGCAGGATCTCGCCGGCATCATCGATGCCATCAAGCAGGAACTGACTGCCAAGGTTGGAGGTCATGATCAAGATCGTATTTTTGAAGTCCACCGTCCTGCCCTGCGAATCGGTGATACGACCGTCATCGAGGACCTGCAGCAGCACATTGAACACATCGGGATGGGCCTTTTCCACCTCATCGAACAGCACGACACAGTAAGGACGGCGGCGAACGGCTTCTGTCAGCTGGCCGCCCTCGTCATAGCCTACATAGCCGGGGGGCGCACCGATCAGACGGGACACGGAGAACTTCTCCATATACTCCGACATATCGATACGGACAAGGTTCTTTTCATCATCGAACAGTGCTTCGGCAAGGGCTTTCGCCAGTTCCGTCTTACCTACGCCGGTGGGGCCAAGGAAGAAGAATGAACCGATGGGCCTATCGGGATCCTGGATACCGGCACGGCTGCGAAGGATCGCTTCGGTAACAGCTGTGACTGCCTCATCCTGCCCGATCACACGCTTGTGGAGCGTCTCATCCAGATGCAGGAGCTTCTCCCGCTCCCTTTCCACAAGTCGGGATACCGGGATGCCTGTCCAGCGTTCCACGATGCGTGCGATCTCCTCATCGGTGACCTTGTTGCGGAGCAGGCTGTTCTCCTTGGCGTTCTGCGCCAAGATCTCCTCCTGTTCCAGCTGCTTCTGGGCCTCGGGGATCGAGCCGTATTTCAGCTTGGCGGCTTTTTCATAGTCTCCCGCCTCCTGTGCGGCCTCCATATCCCGGTTCATCTGTTCGATCTGTTCGCGCAGGCTCTGGACCTTGGAGATGGCGCTCTTCTCATTTTCCCATTTAGCTTTCATAGCATTGAAGGTATCGCGGCTCTCCGCCAGTTCCTTCTGCAGTTCCGCAAGTCGAGCTTTGGAAAGATCGTCGGTCTCATTTTTCAGTGCGACCTCTTCGATCTCCATCTGGATGATCCTGCGGCGGATCACATCGAGCTCCGTGGGCATGGAATCCATTTCCGTGCGGATCATGGCGCAGGCTTCATCGATCAGGTCGATCGCCTTGTCGGGAAGGAAGCGGTCGGTGATATAGCGGTCGGACAGCGTTGCCGCTGCCACGATGGCAGGGTCCGTGATCTTGACACCGTGGAACACCTCATAACGTTCCTCCAGACCGCGCAAGATCGCGACCGTATCTTCTACCGTGGGCTCCGCCACAAGGACCGTCTGGAAACGGCGTTCCAAAGCAGGGTCTTTTTCGATATATTTGCGGTATTCATCCAAGGTGGTCGCACCGATGCAATGGAGCTCACCGCGGGCCAGCATGGGCTTGAGGAGATTGCCCGCATCCATGGCACCGTCGGTCTTACCGGCACCGACGATGGTGTGGAGCTCATCGATAAAGAGCAGGATACGCCCCTCGGACTTTTTGACTTCGGTGAGGACCGCCTTCAGGCGTTCCTCAAATTCACCGCGGTACTTGGCACCGGCGATCAGCGCGCCCATATCCAGCGAGAACACCGACTTATCCTGCAGGCTCTTGGGCACATCACCGCGGACGATCCGCTGCGCCAGGCCCTCAGCGATAGCCGTCTTGCCGACACCGGGCTCACCGATCAGGACCGGATTGTTCTTCGTCTTTCTGGAAAGGATCCTGATCACATTCCTGATCTCATCATCGCGTCCGATCACAGGATCCATCTTCTTTTCTCTGGCCTGCCGCACAAGATCTGTGCCGTACTTCTCCAAGGCATCGTAGGTAGCCTCAGGATCGTCGGTGGTCACACGCTGCGCTCCGCGAACAGACTGCAGCGTTTTCAGAACATCCTCTTTTGTGATCCGGTAGGAAGCAAACAGCTTTTTCAAAGTATCATCCGCCGTCTCGATCAAAGCAAGGAGCAGATGCTCCACGGAGATGAAATCATCCTTCATGCTGTCCGCCAGACCTTCCGCCTTCTGCAAAGCCTCTTCCACCGAGCGGGAGATATAGAACTCCCCTGCTTTCCTGCCGGAGCCTGTGACTCTGGGCAGTTTATCGAGCTCCTGCTCCACGGCAGCGGTCAGGCTCTCCACTGTCTTGCCCATACGAGCGATGAGCTGTGGTACGAGGCCGTTCTCCTGCTTCAAAAGCGCGGCGAAGAGATGGACCTGCTCCATCTGCTGATTGTCATTGCGTAATGTCGTTTCCTGCGCCGCCTGAATGGCCGCAAGCGATCTTTGTGTGAACTTCTGTGCATCCATAACAGCACCTCCATTTTGTTTTTAGCACTCTCATCACTAGAGTGCTAACTCTTTTGACTTCAGTTTACCCCCATTCCATCCAATTGTCAACAAGTGAAGTGTAACATTTTTGTGAATTTCGGTTTACATAACGATTTAACAAACATTTAACAAAAAAGCACTAACATATTTTATGATTCCTTCCTATAATAAAGTCATACAGAAGCGATCATCTTTTTCATTTTTCTCCTCTTTTCTTCTTTCTAAAAGCAGATCCGGCGAGCTGGTCACTCGCCGGATCTGCTTTTCTACTGTATTCTTTAATGCTATAGTTTCAAAACAAAGCACACATCATGTAAAATCACAGCATGTCACATATTGTAAGTCCTACACCACAGTACTGGCAAAAATCCCTATCTTCAAGCAACGGATAACTACATTGGGGACATTTTATTTGTGTCCCTCCTTCACTACAGCTATTCCACATTTGCTACAAAATTCGCTACCCTCAATTAACTCGAAACCACACTTGTTGCAAAACTTGATCTGAGGCACTCCCTCTGCAGTAGATGTCTTTTCTCTCGTTGCTTCCTCTGCAATAAGCATTGTCTCTTCTGCGGCAGGAGTTGTCCCCTCCGTGACAGGAGTTTCCTCTTCTGCGACAAAAGGCATCTTCATTTCTACAAACGCAGCATTGCAATTGTAGCAAACCGATCGGTTTGAACATTGCGTTCTGTTGCAATTTGGACAGACAATAGTTTCAGCAGAGCGATCAATTGTAACAACGATCTGTTCCGCAACATTTTTTTCATTTGACACATTAGGTTCCTGAAACACACCAGGATCTTCCTTTTTTTCACTACTACAGTAAAACCCAAGAATTTTGCAGAGTGTAAGTGCATCTCATTAAACTGCAATATTGATCACTATAAACACATTCTCTTTCCTTATTGATGCGTCAAAATTTGATTTTCATCTGAGAGCCTATAAAAATCAAACATTGACAACAGCTCAATGCAATCACTCACATTTTTGTTTTCCCCCCTTTTTTACAATATCCACACATCAAAGTGCAGTTTTTTATGCAAAAAGGACGGTCATTTTTCCAAATGGCCGTCCTTTTAATGTCCTTTTAGAATGCGTATTTGGTGGTGCTCTCATAGACCTCGCCGGCCTTCAGGATGCAGGTGGGCCATTCGGGGTGGTGGATGGAGTCGGGATAGTGCTGGGTCTCCAGGCAGAAGCCATAGCGGCGGTGATAGAGGCTGCCGTTCTTGCCCTTGCGGAACTTCATGAAGTTGCCGGAGTAGAACTGCACACCGGGTTCGGTAGTGGTGACGGTCATAGTGATGCCGCTCTCAGCACCCTTGACCACAGCCACAGGAGAGCCGGAGATGATGAAGTTGCTGTCGTAGCCGCCGGAGAGCTTGACGCAGTCTTCGTCCACATCGATGCGCTCGCCGATGATATGGGGAGTCAGGAAGTCCATGGCAGTGCCCTTTACGGAAGCCAGTTCTCCGGTGGGCAGGCAACCTGCGTCACCTGCGCAGTAGCGGTCGGCGTTGAGCTGGATGGTGTGAGACAGGATATCGCCCTTGCCGTCCAGATTGAAATAGGTATGGTTGGTCAGATTGATGATCGTATCGGCATCGGTGGTCGCCCAATAGTGCAGCTGCACAGCCTTGCCTTCCAGCGTCACCGTGACCTTGACCTGCAGGGTACCGGGGTAATTCTCTTCACCATCGGGAGAGGTATAAGCACAGACGATACCATTTTCAGTCTCTTCCACGGTCCAGATCTTCTTATCAAAGCCTTCCTTGCCGCCGTGGAGATGGTTCGCGCCGTTGTTCTTCGCCAAGGTATAGGTCTTGCCGTTCAGCTCAAATTCGCCGCCCTTGATACGGTTGCCGACACGACCGATGGTAGCGCCCACGTAACCGTCGTTGGCCACATACTCCTCGATGGTGTC
>JAFSHB010000113.1 GCA_017440525.1 Oscillospiraceae bacterium
ATCCAAGTCCTTCTCCCGCTTGCTGAGCCTGCGCCCATCGGGGGCCACCAGAAGCGGCACATGGCAAAAGCTCGGAGGCGTTTTGCCCAGAAGCTCATACAGATAGATCTGCCGCGGTGTGGAGGACAAAAGATCCATGCCCCGCACCACCTGCGTGATGCCGCCGTCGGCATCGTCCGTGACCACCGCAAGCTGATAGGCATATACACCGTCTGCCCGGCGGACGATGATATCGCCGCAGTCCTTGGCAAGATCCTCCCTGTACAGCCCCTGCAGGCCGTCGGTGAACGAGATCTCACGATCCGGCATCACCAGCCGCCACGCAGGCGCTTTGGTCTTTTGGGCGCGCTCCGCTTCCGACAGCCCACGGCAGGTGCCTGCATAGATCACCCGTCCGTCGGAAGCATGGGGGGCGGAGGCCGCATGGAGCTCCGTCCGCGTACAGTAGCAGGGGTAGACCAGACCTTTCTCGCGGAGCATCTCAAACACTTCCTCATAGGCCGCCGTCCGCAGGCTCTGGGGCGTCTGCTCCCGATCCCATGTAAGGCCCAGCCACCTGAGATCCTCCTTCAGGATCTCGGCATATTCCGGGCGGCAGCGGTCGGGATCCAGATCCTCGATCCGCAGGACCATCTCGCCGTCTTGACTTTTCACACTGAGCCACGCCAGGAGCGCGGAGAACACATTGCCAAGATGCATCCGTCCCGAAGGACTGGGCGCGAACCGTCCGACCATAGAGCCACCTTCTTTCCGGGAACTATTCTACCACGCAGATCAACGATTGACAAGTACACCCTCTCCGTCACGGCTTCGCCATGCCACCTCTCCCGGAGGGAGAGGCAAGAACTTGGCTCCCCCCTCCGGGGGAGCTGGCGGCCCGCAGAGCTGACTGAGAGGGCGAATAAGAAAAAAGAGCGCCGAAGCGCTCTTTTTCTTATTCCTGAGAATACTTGCTGAAGGACACGACCACGCGGCGGTTGGGCTCGGAGCCGGTGGAGAAGGTGGTCACATCGGGCACATCCTGCAGTGTTGCATGGATCACATGACGCTCGTAGGCGTTCATGGGCTCCAGCGTGATGTTGCGGCGATACTTGACGACCTTGCCTGCCACCTTCATGGCCAGACGCTTCAGGCTCTCCTCGCGCTTCTCGCGGTAGCACTCGGCATCCACATTGATGCGGGTGCGCTTGGAGTTGTCGCGGTTGATGGAATAGTTGGTCAGATGCTGGATGGCATCGAGGGTCTCACCTCTGCGGCCGATCAGCATGCCAAGGCTCTCACCGACCAGATCCACACGGTAGCAGTCGGTATCCTTCCATGCGTGAGGCACGGCATCGGAGCCCATATGCTCCAGCAGGCCCTTGATAAAGACCTCGATCTTCTCCTCGGTGCTGCCCTCGGGAGCGGGGGCGTACTCACGGACGACCTTGGGCTGGGCAGGCTTGGGCTCGGCAGGCTTCTTTTCCTGACGGGGCTTTTCTGCCTTGGGTGCTTCCTTCTTGGGCTGGGGGTTCAGAGGCTTGACTTCCTCCTGCTTGGGCTCGGCGGCCTTTTTGGGCTTGGAGCGGGAGGCAGAGGACAGGGCGGGCTTGGGTGCTTCATCGGGAGCTTCATAGGTCACTTTGACCTTGGCAGGCACCGCACCCAGTCCCAAAAAACCGGACTTGGGATTTTCCAGGATCTCCACGGAGACACTGTCTCTGTCCATCTTCAGCTGATCCAGAGCAGCTTCGATGGCCAGATCGACAGTCTTACCCGTAGCGGTAATGAACTTTTCCATGTTCTACTCCTTATTTTTTGTTGTAACGGTCGGGGTCGTAGTTACGGCCCTTGCAGTAGGGGCGCTCGGCGATGCCGGAGGGACAGTTCTCCACATCCACAGGCTTCGGTGCATCGGGATCGATGCCCAGCTTCTCGGCCTCGTAGCGGCGGCGGGCCTCCTCGGCCTCTTCGCGCTCCTTGCGCTCACGCTTTTTCTTGCTGGTGTTCTCCACGATGCCGTCGGGATTGGCGGCGCGGCGCTCTGCGCGGATCTTCTCCTTCTCTGCCTCAAGGGCAGCGGCGGCAGCGGCGCGCTCACGGCGCTCGGCATCCTCCTTGGCATAGGACTTGCGGCAATGCACGGTGATGACTGCATCGAAGATCATGCCGAAGATCGCCTGCGCGATCCAGTACACCGTGATAGCGGCAGGCATGGTAAAGCCGATCCACACGGACACCAGCGGCATGGTCCACATCATCATGCCCATGGACTGGTTGGCGGCAGCGGCAGCCTTGTCCTGCTCGCCCTTGTCGTTGGTGGCGACCTTGTTGTTCATCTTCTGGCTGACCTGCATGCTCAGGATGTTGGCTGCGCCGGAGATCACAGGCAGCAGGAACAGTCCCCAGCCGCTCCAGTCGGTCAGGGTCCAGAACTTCCAGGTGGGGATGGAAGACAAGTTGATGCCGATAAAGGAGAAGTCGATAGACTCCAGCACAGCATCCTTCAGCTCGGGGATGGCTTCGCGGATCCGGGCGGCGAACTCGGTGATATGACCGGCGGCCACGAGCTGATGATAGAATTGGTTTCCGGTAAATTCGATCTCACCCTTGATGAGCTCCACGATCTGAGCAGAGTGCTCCGCGGCAAAATGCATCATATAGGTGATGGGTTCGCGGATGACATAGTAAAGGGGCAGCAGGATGAACAGCGGGATGAAGCTCCACAGGCAGCCGCCGGTGGTGGAGACGCCCTCCTCCTTGTACAGCTTGGACAGCTCCTGCTGATACTTGACTTTGTCATCACCGTACTGAGCCTCCAGCGCTTTGGCCAGAGGTGCTACGCGGGACATTCTCAGCATGCTCTTCTTGCTCTTGATGTTCATGGGAAGCAGAATAAACTTCAAAATCAAAGAGAAGAGGATCAGCGCGATGCCGTAGTTGGCTGTGAACTGATACAGCCAGTCCAGCAAGTAGCCAAAGGGCACCTGAATAAACGGGATGTTAAACATTTGTTTTCCTCCAATGATGGGAGTTGTTCTTAGGGTACGGGATCAAAGGGGTCTCGCTTGGTGAAGGGATGGCAACGCAAAAACCGCTTGAGCGCCAGCCAAAAGCCTTTTGCCGCGCCGTACTTCTCGATCGCCTCCTTGGCGTACTGAGAGCAGGTCGGCACATACCTGCACCGGGCAGGAAAAAGAGGGGAAATGGCTTTTTGGTAAAATAAGATGAGTTTAAGAAGGAGCTTCTTCATGGTCACGCAGAACACCCAGCTTCTCCGCCAGATGCAGATAGGACTTCTCCAGCTTTTTATAAGGAGCATCCACAGCGCGGCCTCTTGCCACCACAACGAGATCCCAGCCTGGCTGGAACTTGGATTCGTTGCGCCTGTAGATCTCCCGCAGACGGCGGCGGATCTTGTTCCGCACCACGGCATGGCCCAGCTTGGCGCTGACGGTCAGACCGATGCGGTTCTCCCCCGAGCCGTTCCTGCGGCAATACAGCACGAGATAGCCGTTGGCGCAGGACTTGCCCTTGGTATAAAGCCGGCGGAAGATGTGATTCAGTTTGAGGGACTTGGAAAATTCCATAGCAGAGACCTCCGGAAAGCCTCCCCTTGAGGGGAGGTGGCATGGCGAAGCCATGACGGAGAGGTGTCTGCTGGCAGTGCCCTCTCACCTCTCAGTCACCTGCGGTGACAGCTCCCCTCGAGGGGAGCCTTTCCTCAAAGAAAAAGGGGTGAATGAAGAACCATCCACCCCGTGTTGTGACTCATCTTATTCGCGGTCGCTCGTTTGGCGGTCTGCCGCCAATATCACTTAGGCGGACAGCTTTGCTCTACCCTTTGCACGGCGGCGAGCCAGGACCTTGCGGCCATTCTTGGTAGCCATTCTCTGTCTGAAACCATGCACTTTGGATCTGTGACGCTTCTTGGGCTGATAGGTACGCAGCATTGTGTACACCTCCTGTAAAATATGCTCGACAGCAAAAAACTTGCTGCAGCCAGCGATCGTTAGGCACATCGCAAGGATGCGCGAGTTGTATTATACCAGATCTCATGTCAAGATGTCAACACAAAATTTGAAGTTTTCGGCGATTTTTTCAAACTTCCAAGTCTTTGTGGGCAGGAAGTTCCAAAACCACAAGATATGCCTTGTTATGCGGGCGGATGCTCACATCCGCCCCTACGCTCACACCTTCAGCTTTCCGCTTGCGACCAGCAGAGGCATGACCATGGCGCCCTGCACGGAGCGGTTCTGGAAGGAGATGATACGGTCGGCATACAGGTCGGGATACCGCTCCAGACGGCCTGTGACGGAGTTATACCAGTCGCCCATGGGGAAGCGGGTATCCATATCGTTGTAGGCCTGCCAGACGGGCGCCACCAGCGTCTCGAAAAGGCTTCGGTCATCGGTCATGCAGGCGCACCAGACGATCCAGTCGGACTTGGTGTAGTCGGCTCTCTCATCCAGCGGCACGCCGTAGGTGTTCATCTTCGGCACATAGGAGCGCACTTCCCGCTCCATCAGATCCCTGCTGAACAGACCGAGGCCAAAGACCTTGTCCCAGATCATGTTGTACTTGAGGCTGAAGGAGTCGGGCCGGTCGAAGGCGCGGCGGGTGCAGCCCTTGCCCTCGGCGCGGACACACCAGCTGTCTGCCAGCTCCTTTGCCTTTGCAAGGTACTCGGCCTCGATGCGCTTGTTTCCGAGGAAGCCGTGGATCATGCCGTAGCCTGCCACGCCGAAGATGGCCTTCAGGGTCAGGTTGCAGTTGTGGGGAGACTTGCCTGCAAAGTCATCGGTGCAGAGCTGATCCTCGGGGTCGATGCCGTAGGTCTCCAGGTATTTGACCCACTGCTCCAGCAGGGGCAGCTGCTTTGCGGCAAAGATCGTATCGCCGCTGGCCTTCACATAGGCCGCCGTGAGGATCAGCATATTGCCGCACTCCTCCACAGGCATATGTACGAGATCGCCCTGAGGATCCTTGTACTGCTGACCGTCCAGAATGGGATAGATGCCAAGGTCGTGGGGGGCGCAGTCGGCCTCCCACGCATCGGAGGCGGCATACTCGAACACAGGCGCGAGCATACCGCGCAGGAGCTCGGGGGCATACATCAAAAATACGGGGGCGGAGGGATAGGTCACATCCACCGTGGCGGCATCGCCGTCGGAGAAGCATTCCTTGGAGATGCAGATCAGCTTTCCCGCGGGGTCGGCTGCCAGCTTGTGCGCCGCCATGGTCTGCCGCCAGCTCAGGGCCAGCAGGTCGCGGTACTTCTCGCCGCCGATCCGCTCGGCCTCCAGAAGGATCTCATCGCTGAGCTTCTGGCACGCGCCCATGATCTGGCTGTATTCCTCGAAGGATGCCTCCATCAGGGAGAACAGGTCGTCGAAGCTCTGCCGCCACCAGCCCTCCACAGGGGTGCCGAAGTAGGACAGAGCCTTGATATCATCATAGCCGAAGGCGACCACAGCCGCACCGCAGACCGGCATGGTGAGTACCGCGGTCTTGCTGGTCATGCACACACGATGCTCCTCGGTCGTAGAGAACTCCGCACCGGGAGCCTGCGTCGCCATGCAGAAGGTGCCCCAGCGGATCCGCATATCATCGCCGCTGTGGCTAAGGGGCCGCTGCAGCTCGTTGGCAAGGGTGCAGTAGGAATAAGAGCCGTAGGTCCCGGTCTTGAACTCGGTGGGGCAGTCGAACTGCCGCTCCAGACAGACTTCATCGCAGACTGTCAGCTGCAGGCGGAAGTCATGGTCCTCTCCATCCTTGGGCTGGACGAAAGCCGTCAGATAGCTGACAGGACGGGCCATGATATCGGGCATCTGGGGGATCAGGGGGGAGGTGAACTCCACCATGAGCTGCGCCTTGTCTGTCTCAAACAGGAAGGTGGAGGTGAAAAGATCCATCTCCCGCAGGGTCTCCTTCATAGGCGTGCCCTCGGCCTTGCCGAGGAACACGAAGGGCTCACCATCCACGAAAAGAGTGCCGGTCAGCCGATGGGGCGAGGCAGTCCAATGGTAGGTATCGAAGCCGGGCAGGGCCTCCTCCATGCTCCAGATACTGAAATAGGGGTCGTTCACGATCAGAGGAACGGCAGGTGCGCGCATTTTCATATCATCTACTCACTTTCGCCAAAGGTTTGCTCTGCTGCTGAGCCTCCAGCAGCTGCACAAGGATCGAATTGGATACCATAAAGCCCTTGGGGGTCAGACGCCAGCGTCCGTTGTCCTCCTTCTGGGCAAGTCCCCGCTGCTCATAGACACCGAGCAGCTTTTCCAGCGGCTCAAAGGGCAGCATAAAGGTCTGCTGATACTCGTTTTCCTCTATGCCGTGGGCCGTACGCAGGCGGAACATCAGATACTCGCCTGCCCGCTCTCTCAAGGGGATATCCTCACACTCGGAGAGGATGATGCCCTTATCCATGACACCGGTGATGTAGCGGTCCAGATCGGCCGCCGCCGTGTACCGCTTGCCGCCAAAATCCGAAGCGGCGGCAGGTCCGAAGCCCATGTAGGGATGTCCCAGCCAGTATTTCATATTGTGGCGGCATTCCATGCCGGGCAGGGCAAAGTTGGAGATCTCATACTGCTGGTAGCCGAAGGACTCCAGAGTCTCCACCGCATAGAAATACATATCGGCCTGCACATCATCATCGGGGATGTTGGCGCAGTCGCGGTATCCATAGAGCTTGGTGTTGGGCTCGACCTTGAGGCCGTAGCAGGAGATGTGGTCGGCCTTCAGCGACATCACATTCCGCAGGGTGTTCATCCAGTTCTCTCTGCTCTGGTTGGGCAGTCCGAACATCAGATCCACAGAGACATTGGTGAAGCCCACGCGCCGCGCCTGTGCGACTGCCATCTGGGCCTGCTTGTAGGTATGGGGCCTTCCCAGTGCCTTCAGGATGGCATCGTCATCGCACTGCACGCCGATGGAGATCCTGTTGAAGCCGGCTCTGCGGAGCTTTTCAAGGCTCTGTGCCGTCACCGTATCGGGATTGGCCTCCAGGGTGATCTCCGCGCCCCGCTCCAGCAGGAACCGGCGGTCGATCTCCGCAAGGATGCGGATCAGGCCCTGTGCGCCAAAGAAGCTGGGCGTGCCGCCGCCGAAGTAGACGGTATCCACGCTGTAGCCCACGGCGCGCTGGGCGGCTTCCTTGATGTGGGTCAGCACGGCCTCCAGATACAGATCCATGGACTCCTGATTGAGCCCGCCGCCCAAAGAATAGAAGTCACAGTATTCACATTTGCTCCTGCAGAACGGCACATGGATGTAGATGCCCAGAGGCTTCAGGTCCTGCGGCGCCTTGTTGGTCTTTTTGAATAACTCCATAACATTCTCCCAAGAAAGAAAGCATATATGGGCGGGCAATGCCCGCCCCTACTGTAGGGGCGACCAGTGGTCGCCCGCTGCATCACTCTTCGTCTAATTTCAACACCGCCATGAAAGCTTCGCTGGGCACAGACACGGAGCCGAAGCTGCGCATACGCTTCTTGCCTTCCTTCTGCTTTTCCAGCAGCTTCTTCTTTCTGGTGATATCGCCGCCGTAGCACTTGGCAAGAACATCCTTCCGCAGGGCCTTGATGGTCTCTCTGGCGATGATCTTGCCGCCGATCGCCGCCTGCACGGGGATCTCGAACATCTGGCGCGGGATATTCTCCTTGAGCTTCACGCAGGTCTTGCGGGCTCTGGCATAGGCAGAATCCGCGAAGAGGATGAAGCTCAGGGCATCCACCTGATCGCCGTTGAGCAGGATATCCAGCTTGACCAGCTTGGACTGGCGGTAGCCGATCAGCTCATAGTCGAGGGAAGCGTAGCCTCTGGTC
The DNA here is from genome assembly GCA_017440525.1 of Oscillospiraceae bacterium. Lineage (GTDB taxonomy): Bacteria > Bacillota > Clostridia > Oscillospirales > Oscillospiraceae > Avoscillospira. The sequence continues at coordinate 7,812 of JAFSHB010000113.1, forward strand.
CTGGACTTGAGGGCATCGAAGAAATCATAGATGATCTCATTGAGGGGCATATCGTAGTGCAGCTCCACACGGGTGGTGTCGAGATAGGTCATATCCTTGAACTCACCGCGGCGCTGCTGGCACAGCTCCATGATGTTGCCCACATATTCCTGCGGCGCGATGATATTGGCCTTGACGAAGGGCTCACGCGCCTCGGCGATCTCCATGGGATCGGGATAGTTGAGGGGGGTATAGACATTCAGCTCCGTGCCGTCGGTCTTGGTGATCTCATAGACGACATTGGGGGCTGTGGTGATCAGATCCAGATTATATTCCCGCTCCAGTCGCTCCAAAATGACCTCCATATGGAGCAGGCCAAGGAAGCCGCAGCGGAAGCCGAAGCCCAGCGCGATGGAATTCTCCTGCACATAGCTCATGGAAGCATCGTTGAGCTTGAGCTTTTCCAGCGCGTCGCGCAGGTCGCCGTACTTGCTGCCGTCTGCCGGATACACACCGGAGAACACCATGGGCTGGACCTGCTTATAGCCGGGCAAAGGCTCTTGGGCAGGGCGCTCCACACCGGTCACGGTGTCGCCCACGCGGGTATCGGAGACAGTCTTGATGGAGGCCGTCAGATAGCCGACCTCACCGGCGCCCAGTGCATCGCAGGGGATCATGCCCTTGGGGGCAAGATGGCCGCATTCGACCACCTTATATTCCGCGCCCGTGGCCATCATGCGAACATCCATGCCGGGACGGATCACACCGTCCATGACGCGCAGATACACGATGACGCCCCGGTAGGAGTCATACTGGCTGTCGAAGATCAGCGCCTTCAAAGGCGCTTCCCGGTCACCCACAGGAGGGGGCACATCCCGCACCACCATCTCCAGCACATCATGGATGTTGATGCCGTTTTTGGCAGAGATCTCGGGTGCATCCATGGCAGGGATGCCGATGATATCCTCGATCTCCTGCTTGACCTCCTGGGGTCTTGCGGCAGGCAGATCGATCTTGTTGACCACAGGCAGGACCTCCAGCCCGGTGTCGATGGCAAGATAGGTATTGGCAAGGGTCTGAGCCTCGATGCCCTGCGAGGCATCCACCACCAGCACCGCGCCCTCACAGGCCGTGAGGGAACGGGAGACCTCATAGTTGAAGTCCACATGACCGGGGGTGTCGATCAGGTTCAGGACATAGTCCTCTCCATTATCGGCAGTGTAGTTCAGGCGCACGGCTCTGGCCTTGATGGTGATGCCGCGCTCCCGCTCCAGCTCCATGTTGTCCAGGATCTGGTCCTCCATCTCACGCTTGTCGATGGTATTGCATTCCTCCAGGAGCCGGTCCGCAAGGGTGGACTTGCCGTGGTCGATATGGGCCACGATGGAGAAGTTTCTGAGTTTGCTTAGATCGGTCATAAAAACCTCCGGGTTTATCTGAAATGAACAATGAAAAATGAACAATGAACAATTGAGGGGTCCCCTTCGGGGACGATTTTAATTCTGTTCCGCAGTTTTACAAATAGCCGAAAGACTCACGATCTCATCGATGTCATTACGGATACTTTTGTATTGTTTCTGCTCCAAAAATCCCGTAGCATAAAGAAGACGAAGCCAATAGCGTGTTTCATTCGCTTCTTTTAGTGCAATATGCATTTTCGCACAAAAATCTGCCTTGCTTTGCCCAAACTGTGCTTCAGAAACATTTGCGCCAATACTTGTTCCGCATCTTAACAATTGTTTGGACAGCACAAATTCCTTCTTTTCATTCAAATACCGATAAAGTTTTACAATGCGGACCGCAAAATCAAAACTCTTTTCTTCTACGGTATTTTCTTTCAAGAGGGCTTCCTCCTTCCGAAGAACGAAAATTGAGATCCATTCGCCACAGGCGAATACCATAATTTTTCATTTTTCATTCTTCACTTTTCATTCTGAGAGAAAGAAGTCATCTGACCTCATTCTCTCCGTAGACCGTCTCATACTTGCCGGTCTGGGAGAAGTATTCGTCAAACACCTTCATGGCGATATTCGCCAGCTTGCCGCCGACAGCGCCGTTCTCCACATAGATCGCAAGGGCGATCTGGGGGTCGTCCGCCGGAGCGTAGCACACGAGGGAGGCATTATCGGACTGAGAGCCGTCGCCATGCTGGGCCGTGCCGGTCTTGGCCGCCACCTTGATGGGATAGTAGCTCTCACCGAAGGGGTCGGCAGTCTTGCCGATCTGGGTGGCCTCGACCATGCCTTCGCGGATGGCGGCGATGGTCGTATCCTGCATCTTGAACTCACTGACCACCTCCGGGTGGCTCTCCATCAAAAGCTCCTTGAAATCCCAGCTCACCACGCGGCGAAGGTAGGTGGCCTTCAGTCTCGTGCCGTTGTTGGCAAGGGTGGAGCAGTAGACCGCCAGCTGCATGGGGGTGAATTCATTTAAGCTCTGGCCGATGGATGCCTGCAGCTTATCGCCGTCCACCCACGCTTCGAGCTGGGTGCCGGCAAAGGTCTGCCGCTTGGTCTCGCGGTTGGCGCGCTGACCGGCAAATTCCACCAGCTCGATGCCGGTGGGCTCGCCGAGGCCGAACATGGATGCCACATAGTCCACATCGTCGGTCTTGCACTGCAGACCAACATCGTAGAAGTAGTAGTTGCAGGAATCGGCAAGGGCGCTTCGCATATCCTCCACGCCGTGGGTACGGCCTGAGGAACGGAAGATATGACAGGCCGGCGCATAGCCGGTGCCCTCAAACTTGGTAAAGCGGCCGTTGTCCACCACCTGATACCACGGCGACACATTGGCAAATTCCATCGCCGTGATGCCGGTGATCATTTTATAGGTAGAGCCGGGCGCATACTGCATATTGATACAGCGGTTGATCAGGGGCTTATTGGGATCCTGCGCCAGAGAGGCATAGTCCTTGGCGAAGGTGTTGGCATCGTAGCTGGGGTAGCTGGTAGAGGCAAGGACCTCATTGGTCTTGACATCCAGCGCCACCACCGCGCCGCCTCTGGCATCGGTGCCGCTCTCGCCGTCACCTCTGGCACCGGTCTGGCGCAGCTCCAGGATCCACTCCTCCAGCGCCTCATAGGCCACGCGCTGCAGGTCGATATCGATGGTCAGCTCCACATTGCCGCCGGGCACAGGCTTCTGGGTATATTCCTGCGCCAGGATCTCACCGGTGGAGGTGATGGTGGTCCGCATCCAGCCGTCCTCACCGTGGAGATACTCCTCAAAGGCCAGCTCCACGCCTTCTCTGCCCACCTCGGCATCCATGGCATAGCCAAGGGCCTTGTAGGTGTTCTCATAGGCTTCGGCAGACATCTTGGTGGTGTAGCCCAGCAGATGGGCGGTATAGGGGGTCTTGTATTCCCGCACCGTGGAGGTCTGGACGATCACGCCGGGGATGCCAAGCTCGATCACGGCGGCAAGAGCCTCGGCATCCACATCCTCCGCCAGCACATAGTTGTCCAGCGGCATATCCTGGATGGAGCGCAGCTCCAGCTCATAGCGCACGGCGATCAGACGGTAAGCCTCCTCCGCCGTCAGCTCCTCGGGCAGGTTGTACTCCTCCCGGAGCTTGTTCATAAAGGTGCCGGCCGTGATATCCGAGTCCAGAGACCGGGAGGACAGATATTTTCTGAAATAGGTGGCCCAGGGCTCCCCGATGTCATCGACGGTGTATTCATAGGGCCTGGACCTTGTCACAGGCAGATGATGCTGGATCTCCACGCCCAGATCGTCGCACAGGTCCAGCAGCTTCACCAGATCCTCATTGGGACTGGGGCCGTTGAAGAAAACGAAATTGATCATGACCAGATCGTAGCTGGCGCGGTTGGCGGCCAGCACCGTGCCGTTGCGGTCCAGGATCTGGCCGCGGGAGGCATCCACTCTGGTCTGGAAGGTCAGGGAGTTGGCAAGCTCGATCGTCTCCTCGGTCTGGGCGGCCTGCAGCTTATAGATCCGCAGGGTGAACAGGGCGACCAGCATGGCGATGAATACCACAAGGCCCGTGATCCGCACTCTTGCTCTTCGTTCCATTAAGCGCCCACCTTTCCGATCGCTTTCGCCAGAAGATAGAAGATCGCCCACGAGGGCACAGACAGCACTGCCATCAGCAGCACCCACGAGAAGGGCGCACCGTCTGCCGCGCCAAGATAGGCGTGCATCCAGAACACCACGCCCTCATGGAGCAGCAGCGCCAAGAAGCTCAGCCCCAGAGCGGGGAAAAACCGGCGGGAGAACTGGGAGCAGGCAAATCCCGCACCGATCCCGCAGACAGTCAGGGTCAAGATGGCGATCGAGCCGTCTGCCGCGCCGGACAGATACCACACGAATGCCGCGACCAGGCAGAAAAGGCCGCCTGCCTCATGACCCACGATGGCGCTGACGCACACCAGCAGCACGGGGATCAGGCTCAGCTTGACGCCAAAGAACCGTGTCCTGCCGAACACCGCCGTCTGCAGCAGCATGGTCAGCAGAAACAGCACGGCATACAGCACCCACATGATCGTTTTTTTGTAGCGTTGGAACATATATAACTCCTTCGGAGGAATGAAAAATTAAAAATGAAAAGTGAATGATCATGGAGTTCGGCTTTGCCGAACCAATTGAGACCGTCAGCAAAGCTGACACCTTAATTGTTCATTTTTCATTGTTCATTATTCATTTCTGAACTCATCCTGCTTCGTATTCGGTGATGATGAACACCTGCTCCAGATCCTCCAGCGAGCAGCTGGCTTCCAGAGAGGCATATTTGGCAACACCGGTCTCATCCAGAGAGACATTGGTGATCTTTCCAAGGAGCAGTCCCTTGGGGTAGAGGGTCGAGCCGGTGGTAACGACCTGGTCGCCGTTTTTGATAACGGCCTCATGGGTCAGATAGTTCATGCGGAGCAGTCTCGTATCCTCAGAGCGGTAGGTGCCCTGCACCACGCCGGTATAGCCGGAGGACGCGATGGAGGCAGAGATCTCAAGACCATTGTCCAAGATCGTGGTGACGGTGGCCCAGTTGGCGCCCACCTCCGTGATCAGACCGACCACCTGCCCATTCTCCGTGATGGCGCACATACCGGCTTCGAGGCCCTTGTTGGTGCCCTTGCCGATGGTGAAGGAGCTGCGCCAGGAGGACGCATCCCAGGAGATGATATAGGCAGGCTCAAATCTGTAATCGTCATGCTGGTCAGAAAGCTCCAGCAATTGCTGCAGGCGCTGGTTCTCACGCTTGAGCTCCTGCGCCGTGCGGACATCGGCCTCCATCTCCAGGATCTGCGCCTTGAGGGCGGCATTCTCCGCCTCCAGAGACTCATAGGAGAAGATATAGTCATAGATCTTCACAGCCTGACGGTCGAGCGCCGCCACACCGCTGCGCAGAGGCTGCAATAAGCTCGACATGATATTCTCCCCTGCCGTCGCACCGCTGGACAGGGCCACCACCACCGTGGTCACCACCGCCAGCGCAACAGCCGCCACGAGGAGCGTCTTGATCTTGGATGTAAAGAGCTTTCGTTTCATGGTATCACCGTTCCCAATACAGGCACGCCGTGTGTCCTCAGCCGCTTGGCCAGCTCGCACACAGGCAGGCCCATCACATTATAATAGTCGCCGATCAGCCGCTCGACAAAGACTGCCGCACCATCCTGGATGCCGTAAGCACCGGCCTTGTCCATGGGCGAGCCGGTGGCGATGTAGGCATCGATCTCCTCGTCCGACAAGGGCTTGAATACCACATCGGTCTTTTCCACATGGGTCTCAGTCCTGCCGTCGAGATACAGGCAGAAGGCCGTCATGACCGTATGGGTGCGGCCGGAAAGGCTTCGGAGCATGGCATGGGCCTCCGCCTCCGAATGGGGCTTGCCCAGCACTCTGCCGTCCACCGTGACGATGGTATCGGCAGAGACGATCAGCCGTCCGGGACGATCCTTCCCCACAGCCTCGGCCTTTTTGCGGGAGATCTCCGTCACCGCGTCTTCTACGGAGACCGACGCATCCATGGTCTCATCGATGTCGGCAGTCACGATATCAAAGCTGAGCCCCAGCATGGACAGCAGTTCTCTCCGTCTGGGTGACTGGGATGCTAGTATAAACATATATACCTCCTTCGGAGGAATGGATAATGGATAATGAATAATGAAAAATGAAAAATGAATAATTGAGGTGTCGCCAAAGGCGACCATTTCAATTCGTTCGGCTTTGCCGAACACCATGATCTTTCACTTTTCATTTTTAATTTTTAATTATCACTCTACTCCGCGTGCGTACAGTCCTCTGGTGCAGGAGCCGGGGTCGAACTCGCCGCGTCCGAAGTACTGGTCGATGACCGCGTCCACCTCTGCGTGATTCTCCGTGGTGAAGTTCAGGCGGTGCGCCCACAGGCCCATGCCGCGCAGTCGCTCCAATTTATCCAGCATATAGAGCTTTTTGCCGTTATACATCACATTGCGGCAGGTGCCGCTGTCTTTCAGGATGGGGAACTCCTCGCCCATGCGGTCGATCAGCTTGGTCGGGCTGTTGCAGGCGCACACACCGGTGCGGTTTTTGATCACACAGTTCTCCATGAGCATGAGAGGAAGCCTTCCGTAGACCAGCAGCTCTGTTGGCACGGTCTTGCTCAGATCCCGGAGCTGGGGCAGGGTCATCTCAAAGCTCGCCAGTTGGCTCCGCACGCCCAATCCCTTCACCGCCTCCATAGCAGGAGAATTGAAGATGTTGAGCCCAAAGTCTCCGCGCACATCCAACCCGCGGCCGCGGGCCAGCGCGATCTGACCGATGTTGCCGGTCAGCACCTGCCGCACGCCCATGTGCGCCACACGGTCAAGGGCCTCCGCCCAGCCGCTCCGCTCATTATCGCGGATCACACGGGGAAGGATCACCGCCAGCTCTGTTTCCACAGGGAGCTTATACAGCAGATCCTCATGGCGCAGCAGCTCTGCCAAAGGCACATACAAAACAGCCGGCATGGCATCGAGGAGCTTTTTGGTGATCTGCTCCGCAGAGCGGACCGCCACCGTCAGCTTGGCATCCCCCTGCTCGCCCCGCTCGGCGGGGGGGTAACTATATTTCCCCAGATCCGCGCTCGCTACTCTGCCGCGCAGAGCCGTCAGCTGATCCAGCACCTCGCGGCGCATGGCATTGAGCTCGGAAAGGGGCAGGATGATGCCCGGCTCCACCGTCAGCCTTGCCTCGGAACAGATGTAGGGCGTGCCGCCGGTCTTTTTCAGCTGCTCGCGGATCCTGTCCTCCGTCAGATAGTGGTTGCGGCCCACCTCCGGCTCGGAGCCGACAGCGCGGCACACATTGCCGCGGTCATCCTCCACAGCAAGCTGGGCAGGCTGCCCCAACTGGAAGATGCCGTAGAACCGCACAGGCACACGGGGCGTCTCTCCCCGCTCATAGGTCTCGCGGGCCTCGGCAAAGAGCGCTTCATCCTTCTCATCGTCCTGATGGGTCCCAAACATATGTCCGCCGGTCTTGCCCAGATAGTAGCCCTTGGTAAAGCCCTGCCGGGAAAAGGCGGCTCTCAGCTTCTCCAGATCCTCGGCGGTGACGGGCTTGCCGTCCAGCACCGCGCGGTAGATCCCGGTGACCACCGCCACATACTCGGGGCGCTTCATGCGGCCTTCGATCTTCAGACTGCTGACGCCCATATCCCTCAGCTCCTGCAGATGCTCCACAAGGCAGTTGTCCTTCAGGCTCAGGGGATAGCGGCTGTCCTCATAGCGGCCGTAGCCGTAAGCCATGCGGCAGGGCTGGGCGCACTGGCCCCGGTTGCCGGAGCGGCTGCCGATCACAGAGGACAGGTAGCACTGGCCGGAATAGCACATACACAGGGCACCGTGGACGAATACCTCCACCTCGATGGGGGAGTTTTTGCAGATGAACGCGATCTCCTCCTTGGACAGCTCCCTTGCCAGCACCACACGGTTGCAGCCCATCTTCGCCGCCATGATCGCGCCCTCCAGAGAGTGGACGCTCATCTGCGTAGAGGCATGGACAGGGATATGGGGAGCGATGGCGCGGCAAAGGTGCACCACGCCCAGATCCTGCACGATAAAGGCATCCACGCCCAGATTGGCGGCGATGCGGATCGTATCGGCAGCGCGGCGCAGCTCCTTATCGGAGACGAGGATATTCAGGGTCAGATGGACCTGCACGCCCCGCACATGGCAGTAGCCGATGGCGTCGCGCAGCTCCTCGATATTAAAGTTTTTCGCATTCCTTCTGGCATTGAAGTCACCGTAGCCCAGATACACCGCATCGGCGCCGTTCTGCACGGCGGCCCGCAGTGCCTCCATAGACCCGGCAGGTGCAAGCAGTTCGATCATATCTATTCTTCCTTTTATGCGGCGGTCAGGGGCCTGACCGCCCTACAGGCATCAGCGCATAGTTATACTGCTATATCTTATCACAAAACAGCGCCGTAGGAAAGTAGGCATTGTAAATTTATTTGAAATTCTATATAATAGGTAAAAACTTGAAACGAGGCAGCAAAATGTTTTATATCAACGAGACAAGATTCCACGGCCGCCCCCTGACCAAAGAGACCAGGACCGCCATGGAGCTGGCGAGCTACGATCTTTTGGACAGCCTTTCCATCGAATACGACCGCGTCGATCACGACCACGCCGACACCATCGAAGCCTGTCACGCGGTGGAAGCGGTCTTGGGCTGGCCGATCTGCAAGAATCTGTTCCTGTGCAACCGCCAAAAGACCCAGTACTATATGCTCATGCTGGAGGGCGACAAGGTCTTTAAGACCAAGGATCTTTCCAAACAGCTTGGGGTCTCCCGCCTGAGCTTCGCCACAGGCGAGGATATGGAAGCCATCCTCGGGGTCCATCCCGGCTCCGTGACGGTGCTGGGCCTGATGAACGACAAGGAGAACAAGGTGCAGCTGGTCATGGATAAGCCCATCTACGACGCCCCCTTCGTCTCCTGCCACCCCTGCATCTCCACCTCGACCCTGACGATCAAAACAGAAGATCTCCTGCAAAAGCTCCTGCCGGCGATGGGTCACGAGCCGATCGTGGTCGACCTGCCGATCCCGGAAGAAGAATAAAAAAGCGAAAAACCTCCCTCTGATGCGGGAGGTGGCACGGCGAAGCCGTGACGGAGGGAGAGAGCATCCTTCTTTCTCTCTCCCCAGTCTCGCTGCCGGTCGACAGCCCCCTCGTCAGAGGGGGCTTTATTTGTATCCGGCATTCGATAGTGCATCGAATGGTCATGCTTCCTGAATCCTGTTCTCCCGATAGTGTCCCACCAGGCTCTGTGTCATCTTCAAGGGATCCTCGCCCTTTTTGAGCTTCAGCTCCACCGTAGGCTTCTCGCCTGCGGCAAAGAAGATCCGCCTCTGATACAGCGGCTGGGCGCACAGCCCGGAGATCGCCGCAAAGTCGAAGTGGTCGAAGCCGATGCAGAGGCTGTCGCCCTTCTGCTCCAGTCTGTCGATGCCCACGGCGGCGGCTCTGGCGCGAAGGAGCGCGATATCCACAAGGTTCAAAACGCCCTTGGGAGGATCGCCGAAGCGGTCCACGATCTCATCCAGGATCTCATCGGCATCCTCCTGTGAGCGGATCGCCGCCATACGGCGGTAGAGATCCATGCGCTGTTCGCCGGAAGCCACATAGGTCTTGGAGATATTGGCGGTGACGGAGAGATCTGCCACGCACTCCGGCTCCTTGACTCGTTCCTCGCCCCGCTCCTCCAGCACAGCCTCTTCCAGGAGCTTGAGATACATATCATAGCCCACCGACATCATATGACCGGACTGCTCCGCGCCCAGCAGATCGCCTGCCCCGCGGATCTCAAGGTCGCGCATGGCGATCTTGAAGCCGGAGCCGAACTCGGCAAATTCCCGGATGGCGCTCAGACGCTTCTCCGCCACCTCCGTCAGCACCTTGCCCTTGCGGAAGGTCAGGTAGGCAAAGGCATGGCGGCTGCTGCGGCCCACACGGCCGCGGAGCTGATGGAGCTGGGCAAGACCCATCTTATCGGCGTCCTCGATGATGAGGGTGTTGACATTGGAGATATCGATGCCGGTCTCGATGATGGTGGTGCAGACCAGGATCTGCACCTCGCCCTCGCTCATCCGCTGCATGATATCGGAAAGCTCTTCCTGATCCATCTTGCCGTGGCCGACCGCGATCTCCACGCCGGGGTGGCGCGCCCGCAGACGAGCTGCCGTCTGCTCGATGCTCTCCACGCGGTTATGCAGGTAATACACCTGACCGCCCCGCTGCAGCTCTCTGCGGATGGCCTCATCCACCATGCGGTCGTCATGCTCCAGCACATAGGTCTGCACCGGGTAGCGGTCTCTGGGCGGCTCTTCGATGGTGGACATATCCCGAAGGCCGGAAAGTGCCATATTGAGGGTCCGGGGGATGGGCGTGGCAGACAGGGTCAGCACATCCACGCCCACAGACATCTCCTTGAGCCGCTCCTTGTGGCTGACGCCGAAGCGCTGCTCCTCGTCCACGATCAAAAGCCCTAAGTTTTTGAACCGGATATCCTTCTGCAGCAGCTTGTGGGTGCCGATCACCAGATCCACCGTGCCGTTCTCGATGGCGGCCACGGTCTTTCTCATCTGGGCAGGGGTGCAGAAGCGGCTGAGCATCTGGATGTTCACCGGGAAGGAGCCGAACCGCTTGTGGGCCGTCACATAGTGCTGCCGGGCCAAAACGGTGGTGGGCACCAAGATCGCCACCTGCTTGCTGTCCATCATAGCCTTCATGGCGGCACGGAGGGCCACCTCGGTCTTGCCGAAGCCCACATCGCCGCAGAGCAGACGATCCATAGGCGTGGGGCTCTCCATATCCCGCTTGATCTCCTCGATACAGCGCAGCTGATCGTCGGTCTCCGCATATTCGAAGCTGTCCTCAAACTCCTTCTGCCACGGACTGTCGGCCGCAAAGGCATAGCCCTGACAGCGTCGCCGCGCGGCATAGAGCTGGATCAGCCCTGCCGCCAGATCCCGGGCAGCAGATCTGGCTCTGGCCTTGGTCTTCTGCCACTGGTCGCTGCCCAGCTTGTTCAGCCGGACAGGGGCATCCTCACCGCCGCCGATGTATTTGCCCACCAGATCCAGCTGGGTAGCAGGCACATATAGCACATCCGTGCCCTGATAGGCGATCTTGACATAGTCCTTGACCACACCGCCGACCCGCATCTGCTCCATGGCAACATACCGGCCGATGCCATGATGCTCATGGACCACCAGATCGCCCGGGGAGAGATCGGCAAAGGAATCCAGCTTCTGACGGTTGGTGGCCTTCTTCCGCCGCTTGCCCACCTTCTTTTTGGGCGCAGCCGTGAGCTGGCCCTCCGTCAAAACGGCAAGGGACATGGCGGGATATTCCAGACCTGCCGGGAGCGCACCATCGGTCAGCAGGATCTCGCCGGGCCGGGGCAGTTCCCCTGCCGGGATCTGGAGCTTGACCACCGCGCCCCGCGCCTCCAGCATCTCCTGCAGGATCTCACATCTGCGGCGGCTGCCGCAAAGGACAAGGCTCCGGAAGCCGTTTTTCTTATAATAGGCGAGATCGGAGATCGCCGTCTCCACACTGCCGCCGTAGGAGGGCAGCTGCTTGCCGGTGATGCTGAGCAGTGCCTTGGGCGGCAATGCCCCGGGATAGCTCGATGCAAGGAAGTTATCCAAAAAAACGCAGGGCCGATCCCGGAAGGCCGCGCAGACCTGCTCGTATTCCTGATAATACTCGCACAGCTCACCGCACAGATGGCCCGACTGCAGGAAGCTGTCCAGCTCCAGACCGAACCGCTCCTCCTGCGCCGCCGCAGCACGGGCCAGCGCGCCGTGGTCGCAGAACACCACCACGGCATCCTTGGAGATATAGTCGCAGGCGGAAGCAAATGTGGGATAGATATAGTCCATATAGCGGTCAGCCGCAGAGAAGGGCAGACCGTTCTCCAGCTTGCCGCAGTCGGCCTGCACTGTCTCGATCAAAGGCGCGAAGGGATTCTTTCTCCCCTGCAGGCGGCGGCTCAGCCGGGTCAGGTCCTCCAAAAGACCTGCCGCGCCGCCGGGATGCATCCCCACCACGGTCTCCGCCACAGGCAGGAGCACCGCTTCCTCCAGATTCTCCGCTCTTCTCTGGGAGATGGAATCGAAAAAGCCCATGGCATCCAGATCGTCTCCCCAGAACTCCACACGGATGGGATCGTCATAGTTGGGGGAATAGACATCCAGGATGCCGCCGCGGACGGCAAACTGTCCCGTGCCCTCCACCAGCGTCGTGCGGGAGTAGCCCATGGCGGTGAGCCGCCGGATCAGATCGTCCAGCCCATAGGAGCCGCCCTGCCGCAGGGTCACGGCAGAGGAGAAGAGGGTCTGCTTGGGGATCGTACGAAGGCTCAGGGCTTCCAGCGTACAGATCAGGAGCTTCGTGTTCCCGCAGGCCAGATCGTAGAGCTGACGGAGCCGCTTCTGCTCCCAGCCGCGGGAGATGCCGGCGGCATCATAGAAGGTCAGCTCCCTGTGGGGCAGGAGCGCCGGGGTCTTGCCCAAAAAGGCTGCCAGCTCCTCCTGCATCCGCTGGGCTGCCGTCTCGTCCTGACAGATCAGGACCATGGGCCTGTCGCAGTCACGGAACAGCGCCGCCGCAAAATGGGCGCGGACCAGACCGCCGACGCCCGAGAGCGCCGCCGTCTTGCCTTCCGAGACCAGCTCCAGGAGCTTCTCATATTCAGGTAAGCTCTTCAGTGCGGAAAGTAAAAGTTCCATAAGTCACCTCCATACCTTCCCCTTGCGGGGAAGCCTTAAACGGGCAATGCGGACGAGGCATTTCGCCCCGTCCGTAACGCGTGCCAAAAAGTTTGGGATACACGATCTATTTTATGTGCTTATTTGCCATTATATGCCGAGGCGGCCTTCTCCACGCCCTGCTCCATGAGCAGCAGCGCCGCGTCAGCCGCATTCTGAAGCGCCGGCGCAAGGGCCTTCTCCTCCTGCGCGGAGAACCTGCTCAGCACCCAATCCGCCAGATCGTAGTCGGGATGGGGCTTTGCGCCCACGCCCACCTTGATCCTGGGGAACTGGTCGGAGCCCAGAGACTGGATGATGGACTTGATGCCGTTGTGACCGCCGGCAGAGCCGTCCTTGCGGATGCGGATCCGCCCGGGGGGCAGAGAGATATCGTCAAAGATCACTAAGATCCGCTCCGGCTTTACCTTATAATAAGAGGCCAGTGCCCCCACGGCGGCGCCGGACAGGTTCATATAGGTCTGCGGCTGTACCAAAAGCACCTTTTTGCCGTTCCAGCTGACCAGTCTGGTCAGGGCCTTGAACTTCAGACGATCGATCCTGGTCTTGAGAAGACCCGCCACAAGGTCCGTCGCTCGGAAGCCGACATTGTGGCGGGTAAGTTCATACTCTTTACCGGGGTTCCCAAGACCCACGACCATCCAGTCACAGCCGGATGATTTGAAGATCATAGGCTCAGAACATCATGGACAGGGAAGCCTCGTCGTAGGTGCGGCGGATGGCTTCGGCGAACATGGGTGCAACATCCAGATACTTGATCTTGGAGCTGTTCAGGCCTGCAGGTGCAGGGATGGTGTTCAGGAGCATCAGCTCGTCGATCACGGAGTTCTCGATACGCTCGAGGGCAGGACCGGAGAGGACACCGTGGGTGGCGCAGGCATAGACCTTGGTGGCGCCCTTGTCGTGGATGGCCTGTGCGGCGTTGCACAGAGAACCGGCGGTATCGACCATATCGTCGAAGAGGATGCACTCCTTGCCGGCCACATCGCCGATGACATTCATGACCTCACAGCAGTTGGCCTTCTCGCGGCGCTTGTCCACGATGGCAAGGCCCATGCCCATCTTGTTGGCAAAGGCTCTGGAGCGAGCCACAGAGCCCACATCGGGAGAGACGACCACCATATCCTCATGGTTGGGGAACTTTTCGGTGTAATACTTGGTAAAGACGATGTTGCCATGCATATTATCCACAGGGATATCGAAGAAGCCCTGGATCTGGGCTGCGTGCAGGTCCATGGTCAGCACACGGTCGGCACCGGCGGCTTCGATCATGTTGGCCACCAGCTTGGCGGAGATGGGATCGCGGCCCTTTGCCTTGCGGTCCTGACGGGCATAGCCGAAATAGGGGATGACTGCGGTGACGCGGCCGGCGCTGGCGCGCTTGCAGGCAT
>JAFSHB010000114.1 GCA_017440525.1 Oscillospiraceae bacterium
CTGTACCGCCGTGACCTGTTTTGGTGAAGATCAAGATCGCGGTGGAGACACCTGCATAGGGCTTGAACACACCGCTGGGCATGGAGATCACAGCTTCCAGTCGGTTGCCGTCCACGATCTCCTTGCGGATGGCCTTATGGGCGGTGGAAGAGCCGAACAGCACGCCGTCGGGAACGATACAGGCGCACCGACCGCCTACCTTCAGCATCCGCAGGAACAGTGCGAGGAACAGCAGTTCCGTCTTCTTGGTCTTGCAGACCTTCAAAAGATCTGCCGAGACTGTATCGGCATCGAGGCTTCCTTTGAAAGGCGGATTGGCAAGGATCAGATCAAACTGCTCCTTGTCGGGGTTCTGATCGGACAAACTGTCGCGGTATTCAATAAAGGGGCTGTCCACGCCGTGGGTCATCATATTCATGGCACCGATGCGGAGCATGGTGCGGTCCATATCATAGCCGAAGAACATATGATTGAGGAAGTGGTCCTTTTTCAGACGGTCAAAGAAGATCTCCTGCTTGTGGTTTGCCATGAGATATTCTTCCGTTGCCACAAGGAAACCTGCCGTGCCGCAGGCAGGGTCACAGACCGTGAAGCCGGGCTTCGGCTGCATCAGCTCCACCATCATCTTGATGATATGGCGAGGAGTGCGGAACTGACCGTTGAGACCGGACTGGGCGATCTTGGAAAGGAGATATTCATACACATCGCCGCGGATGTCGCTGTCTTTCAGCTGTTCCATCTGGTCATAGATCTGATCCAGACAGTCCACCACCTTGCTCAAAAGCAGGGGAGTGGGCAGCTTGAAGATGGCATCGCCCATATATTTGGAGTAGGCACTGTCCTTACTGCCGCCGAGGGTCTTGATAAAGGGGAACACCCATTCCTGCATGATGGCGTACATCCTGCCTGCATCAAGATCATGGAACACAGACCACTTCAACTGCTGACCGTTGATCTTGCGCTCGCCGATCTCCACTTCACCGGCAAAGATGCTCTTGTGGGGCAGACCCAGCATGGTGCTCTCTTTGGCGCGCAGATCGTCGGTGGCATCCAGATCGTGGATGAACATCAGATAGGTGATCTGCTCGATCACATCCAGAGGGTTCACCAAGCCGCCTGCGGCAAAGATATCCCAAAGACTGTCGATCCTGTTTTTCAATTCGCCTGTGACCATATAAAACACTCCTCAGAAGTTATACTCTTTCACGATGCATTATAGCAGAAAATGTCTGATAATACAATAAAAACAGCAGATGTACCATGAAAGATACATCTGCTGTTTTCCCTCTCCGGCATCGCCGCAGGCGATGCCACCTCCCCCATAGGGGGAGGTAAGCTTGCTGCCATCCTTCTTAAGAACTTCCTTACCCACTTGGCTCTCCCTCTGGGAGAGCTGGCAGCCCAAAGGGCTGACTGAGAGGGTCACGATCCGACTGCATTGGCGGTGGCGGACTTTGCCCAGCTGTTGAAGCAGGTGGGGCCGGGAGAAGGGGCATCCGTGGAGCTGCGGTAGTCGAGGACCGGCTCCTCCAATTCCTCTATCTTTTCTATGCGGCCTGCGGCATATCCCTCCAGCCGCCAGAGGCAATGCTCCACACGGCGGATCAGACCGCCCAGACGGATATCCTGCACCTCGAAGCCCTGAGGCTTATTGAGGGTCAGCCATTGTGTGCGGTAGGCGGTGTAGAAGGTCTCCAGCTTTTCCAGGAGCGCCCGGTATTGGGGCAGGAGCTCTGCGGTGCGGCCTTCCTGATATGCTGCTCTCGTCTCGATGCCGAGCTCTGTTTTGATGGCAAGGACTTCGCAGAGCGCCTGTGCGGACGCGAACAAAAGATCGTAGTTGGGGACAGGCGTGCGGTCTGCCAGTTTTTCGGCACAGGCGGCATAGGCCGCGCCGTCGCCCCGGCGGACCGTCGTATCCATCCGCCCCATGAAGCAATCGCTGAAGAGCATATATTTTTCCGTGTTGTTGGGATAGGCGGGCCACTTGGTCGGGGTCGGCTCGGCATTGGGCGTACCGGGCAGATCCAGCAGCATAAAGGTGTCGAAGCTGACACCGAATCGCCGGGCGAAGCCTTCCCGAATGGTGTCCTCGTCCTCGATCCCCTTTGCCAGTTGTGCGGTATAGTACAGAGCCGGGAGCAGGCAGAAGGGCGTGCAGTCGGCACCGTCATCGCCCCAGAGGGTGAAGAATATATTTTCCGTGCCGTTGTGCTTGCAGGCGGCGAGGGCGGCGCGTGTGGTCATGATACTGAATGCGTTGTGGGGCGCGTAGCCTGTCCAGCTCCATAGGCCGCCGGCGAACCAGACGCCCTCCTTGCAGGCCAAGTGCCGCTTCAGTTCCCGGTCGTAGTGTGCTTCCTCACAGCCGTAGTAATCCCAGTAGATGATATCTACATTGTCCGGGATCCTGCTGCGGACCTTGTCTGCCACATCGATGGGATCCATGTCATCGGCTGCCGCATTGATCATACGGACGAACATATCGCCCCACATGATGAGCTGCAGATCGTACTTTTTCGCGATCTGGGACACACGCTCCAGATGGGTGAGCAGGATCTCCGTGCGGTCCTTCAGTCCGAAGCGGGTCAGGTACTGACCTCTGCCCAGCATATGGGCTTCATCCATGCCGATGTTGACGGTCCCGGAGCGGAAAGTTTTTCTGATGACACGGAACATCTCCTCGATCAGCCCGTAGGTATTCTCTTCGCCTGCCAGCAAAATATCATAGCAGTCACGGATGGAGGCGTAGCAGTCCCACTGAAAGATCTGGTTCAGGTGCGCCAGCGTCTGGATACAGGGTATCAGCTCCACGCCGTTGGAGAAGGCGTAGTCGTCGATCTCACGAAGCTCCTGCTGGGTGTACCGACCGCGCAGGTGTCCGAAGTAGGGGTGGGTATCCAGCTCAAAGGTATCTTCTGTATAGAGCATCAGGGCGTTATAGCCAAGATCTTTTAAAATATCGATCCACTGCATGACAGTCTCCGGCCGCATTACTGCGTTTCTGGAGCAGTCCAGCATGGTACCAAAGCGTTTGAACATATTTATCGCCTCCTTGGAGCCATTATAGAGCGAAACAAAAAAATAATCAATTGCGGACATCTTCATTCCGTGGTATGATAAGAAAAATACATTTTGGAGCATATCATGGAAAACCGTATCGTGAAAAACACAGCCATGCTGTATATCATGAATATCGCCAAGCTGGTGTTCCCGCTTTTGACCCTTCCGTATCTGGCGAGGGTCCTGTCTACGGAGGCCAACGCGGTGTACACCTATGTGAAGAACAGTGTGCTGATGTATGTGCAGCTGATCATCGACTTTGGCTTTATGCTCTCTGCCACCAAGGCCATCGCGCAGGCAAGGGGAGATAAAGAAAAGATCGGGAGCATCGTGGGCGATGTGATGATGGGCAAGGGCTTTTTGTCGCTGCTGGCCTTTGCGGTGCTGGCGGTCATGACGAGATACATTGACCTTCTGGGCGCGAATCCGCTTTATACTCTGCTATCCTTCGTGCAGGCTGTGACCACCATCTTCCTTGTGGATTTCCTGTTCCACGGACTGGAACGGATGCACATCATCACCATCCGCTATTTTATCACAAGGGTCATCACGGTGGCCCTGACCTTCCTGCTGATCAAGGATGACTCCGATCTTTTGCTCATCCCGATCCTGGAGATCGTGGGCAATCTGGTGGCGGTCCTTTGGGTCTGGTGGGAGATCAAAAAGCTGGAGGTCCGCGTGCGCTTCACCAAGCTCTCCGCGGTCTGGGCCATGCTCAGGGAATCTTTCGTCTATTTTCTTTCCAATATGGCCTCTACTGCCTTCGGTGCGCTCAATACTTTGATCATCGGCATCGTCATGGTGGAGAAGGACATCGTCATCTGGGGCTATGCGATCCAGTTCGTCAGCGTGGTGCAGATGATGTACGAGCCTGTCATCAACGGTATCTATCCCCACATGGTGCGGGAAAAGAGCTTCGGTGTGATCAAAAAGGTCCTGACGATCTTTTTGCCTCTGATCGCCATCGGCTGTGCCATCGTCTGGTTTGGCGCGGATATTTTGGTGGGCATCCTCACCGGCGGTGTGTATCCCGAGGCGGCGCCGGTTTTGCGGTATTTCATCCCGCTTTTGTTCATCTCGTTCCCGGCCATGCTCTTTGGCTGGCCTGTCCTCGGGGCTATCGGCAAGACCAGAGAGACCACGGTCACGACCATCATCTGTGCTGCGGTGCAGGTGCTGGGTCTGGTCATCCTGCTGATGCTTGACAGCTTCAGCCTGTTCAGCCTTGCCATGCTGCGGGCCGGAACGGACCTTTTGATGTTCATCCTCCGCGGTGCTGTCTGCCTGCGACACAGAAAGGAATTTTTATCATGATCCATGAAAGAATCGTTTTGCCCCACGGCGGAAAACTGACTGCTTACTGCCCCGATAACCTGACGGAGATCGGCGACACCAGAGATTGGCCTGCCGTCCTGATCTGTCCCGGCGGCGCCTATGCCATGGTATCTCAGCGCGAGGGTGAGCCCATCGCCATGCAGATGATGGCAAGAGATGTGAGTGCCTTCGTTTTGGAATACGATGTGGCCCCTGCCCGCTATCCCACCCAGCTCCTGCAGGCGGCGGAGGCGCTGGCGTACATCCGCGAAAACAAAGAGAGGTATCATGTGGACAAGGTATCTGTCATGGGCTTCTCCGCAGGCGGTCATCTGGCAGCCAGCCTCGGCACCAAGTGGCAGGAGGAATTGCTGAGTAAAGAATTATGTAAACCGAACGAGCTGTTCCGCCCCGACTCTCTGGTGCTGTGCTATCCTGTCATCACGGCAGGGGCGTTCACCCACGCAGGCTCTATGGAGAATGTGACCGGCTCGACCGACCCCAAGGACTGGGAAGCCCACAGTCTGGAGAACTTCGTTACGGAAAAGACCCCCAAGACCTTCCTGTGGCACACCTGGGCTGACAGTGCTGTTCCGGTGGAGAACAGCCTCCTGTTTGCGTCCGCGCTCCGCAGGGCAGGCATTACGACTGAGATGCACATCTACCCCTACGGCGATCATGGCCTGTCTCTCAGTACCGAGCGCGTGACCTTCCCGGAGGAATACTACAGCAGCATGGTCCCTGCTGTCCGCAACTGGATCGAAATGGCGGCAAGGTGGATCAAAGAGGTATAAAAAAGGGCGAGCAATGCTCGCCCCCTGCAAATAAAATGCTGTTGGCGATCGCCAACAGCATTTTATTTGCATATGTCCTTTATCTCTTCAGCTGCAGATCGTAGTGCACATCGTAAGCCTTTTCCTCATCGGTGTACTTACGCAGCGTGTTGATGACCTTGCCATCGTTCCACTTGCGGTCGCCCACATCCTCGGTGGTGCCCATGACAGTGACATTCAGCTGGCGGCGGCGGGCGCGGACATGATCCCAGTCGATGAAGTAGACATGGGCGAATTCGCCGCCATCCAGTTCGCCGTCCTTGATGGTCATGGTCTCACTGCGGCCGAAGAACACGGAACGCAGGTGGCCGTCGGTGTTCATGGAGGTGAAATCGCCGGGCTCATTGACATAGCGGCCGAACTGAGAGTGGATGGGGCCGGGATGACGGTACTGATGCTCCTCGGCGAAGTCGGGGATCATCTTGCGCATGATATCCAGCAGGTCGTGCTGCAGGAACTCCAGGTCGAAGGAGTCGATATCATGAGAGCACTCCTGCACCATGACGGAGCAGGTGGTGTGGTGGGAAGCGATGGCCACGGTGCCGTTCTTGATGCCGGAAGCCTTTACGATCTCCACGATCTCCTTGGACACATCGTGGAAGGTGGGGATCCAGCCGCGGGACTGCAGCTCCAGTTCTTTCTGAAACACTTTAAATTCCATTTTGCTCGTTCCTCCTAAAAATTTGATGAAATTTTGTTAAAAGCTTGCAAATAGATTATAGTCTATTTGACCGAAACAGTCAATCTTAAATTATCACAGATGCATCCTTTGTAAAAATTGCCGTCTGCGGGGTGTGCTTTTTTGGGCAAAACATGGATTGAAACAAGAGGGAGAACATGGTATTTTTTATCTATATATAATAAGGGGGAATGTGTACCTATGAGACCCGAGACGATGGATGCGATCCGTCAGGCCTACGACATCGAGCAGGCCTGCATCCGGGAGATGAAAGACTATATCGATGATGAGCAGTTCGGCAAGGCCGTGGATCTTCTGTCCAATGCCACCCGCATCGCTGCTGCCGGCTGCGGCCACAGCGGCATCATCTGCCAGCACTTTGCCCATCTCATGTGCTGCATCGAGCGTCCTGCCCGCTTTATCTCTCCTGCCGAAGCTGTCCACGGTGCGACCGGCTATCTGCAAAAGGGCGATGTGATGGTCTTTGCCTCCCGCGGCGGTAAGACCGGTGAGCTGCTGCCCATTTTGGATATCTGTAAGGCCAAGGGCGTGAAGGTCATCACTGTGACCGAGAATCTGGAGAGCCCGCTGGCACTGGGCGCTGATGTGGTGCTCAAGCAGCATGTCAACCGTGAGACCGACAAGTGGAATGCCCAGGGCACCACTTCCACCACGGCGCTTTGCATGATCTTCCATGCATTGCAGGCGGCAGTGATCGAGGAGACCGGCTATCAGGCAGAGCAGTTTGCCCTGATCCATCCGGGCGGAGCTGTCGGTGAGCGTCTGAACAACAAGGCATTGTAAAGTAGGGGCGGCCCTGTGCGGCCGCCCGATATGTTTTGCGATATGTTTTGGATGTGTTTTGGAGGTGTGACCATGTATCAAGGCCCTCAGTCCATCATCCCTGCAGCCAATACCTACGATCCAACAGGCGACCGGTTCCGTGCGGGAAAAAAGGCGTTCTATGAAGATCCTGATGCCTTTGACATGGAGCCCTTCCGAATTTGGGAGGATCTTTATTATGTGGGCGATCAAATGCTCTGTATGCACCTGGTGGATACAGGGGACGGTCTCCTGCTCTTTGACTGCGGCTATGGGCATACCACGCATATGATCGAGCGGTCGATCGAGGCGCTCGGCTTTGACTGCCGCGATCTTCGATGGATCATCGTGACCCACGGACACTTCGATCACTTTGGGAGCGGCAATGCTCTGCGGGAAAAATACGGCTGCAAGATCTATATGAGCCGTGTGGACACATCGCTCATACGGGAGGATGTCAGAAGAGCGCTTCTGGACTACGGCCCTCATCCCATGCAGATGTGCTGGCCCGATGAGACGCTGGAGGATGGTCAGATCCTGGACTTCGGCAAGATCCAGATCCGCTGTGTCCTTGCGCCCGGTCACAC
The DNA here is from genome assembly GCA_017440525.1 of Oscillospiraceae bacterium. Classification (GTDB taxonomy): domain Bacteria; phylum Bacillota; class Clostridia; order Oscillospirales; family Oscillospiraceae; genus Avoscillospira. Next base: position 7,299 of record JAFSHB010000114.1, read on the forward strand.
CTACGGTGTGATGGCATTCTTCTTTGAGGTCGGCGGCAAGAAGGTCGGAACATGGGGCGGTACCGGTATGACCTCCCTCCACGGCGATTGGTGCCGCGATCTTGGTCTGCCTGCCCGAAAGGCGGAGGCGATGCTGGAGAGCGTGAAAAAACTCCGCACAGAGGTGGTGGAGATCAATTTGGGCAACCATCCGCCCCAGAACTGCACGCTGGAGAAGCGGCAGTGGATGCTGGAACATCCGGATGATGCGCCCTTTGTCGATCCCCGATGCTGGGGGATGATGCTCGATGCCGTGCAGGCTCGTATAGAGGAATGTATAGAGAAAGGTTACAATAAATAATTTATGTTAACTGAAAATATGAAGAGTTATGCGGTCGGCTGTCAGCCGAGACTGCAGGCACTGATCAAGGCCATGTGTAAGATCCCTGCCCCCTCCCATCATGAACAGAGGCGTGCCGAATTCGTGTGTAAGTGGTTCCGCGATCAGGGCTTTCCTGCCTACATCGATGAGGCGCTCAATGTGATCTGCCCGTGGGGCGTGACGGATGAGAACGATGTGATCGCGGTCATGGCCCATACGGATACGGTGTTCCCGGATCTGTCTCCCATGCCTTTTGAGGAGACTGCCCGCTATTTCCGCTGTCCCGGTGTGACGGATGATACGGCCCATCTGGCGGTCATGATGATCTGCGCCAGATATTTTATGAAAAACTATCCCGCCCCTGCCAGAGGGATGCTGTTTATCGCTAATTCCTGCGAGGAGGGCCTTGGCAACCTGAAGGGGAGCCGTCAGATCGTGAAGCAGTATGGGTCTCGTATGCAGGCCCTGATCACCCTTGACGGCGGCAGCACTTTGCAAAGGGTGGTCAATGAGGCCGTCGGGTCTCACCGCTATCGGGTGAGGATCAAAACAGAGGGCGGACATTCCTTCAATGCATTTGGCAACCGCAACGCGATCCATGTGCTGTCGCAGATGATCGGGGATCTCTATGCGATAGAAGTCCCCCAAAAGGAAAACAGCAAGACCACCTTCAATGTTGGCACCATCGAGGGCGGTACTTCTGTCAATACCATCGCCCAGGAAGCGCAGATGCTCTATGAGTACCGCTCCGATGACCGCGCCTGTCTTGCAAAGATGAAAGAGCTGTTTTATGCTGTGGTGGAGGACTATCGGTCCCGCGGCTTCGATGTGGCGGTGGAGCTGATCGGTGACCGCCCCTGTACGGGCGATGTAGATCCGGGGCAGCAGCGGGCGCTGGAAGCGCTGGTGAACGCCTCGATCCTGCGTGTGACCGGGGTGCCTGCCGACTTCGCTTCCGGCTCGACTGACTGCAACGCGGCCCTGGCAGAGGGGATCCCCTCTGTCTGTGTCAGTGCCTGCCTCGGCGGAAAGTGCCATACCAGAGAGGAATATCTGGATCTGACGAGTCTGGAGCCGGGGGTCTGCCTGACCATGGATGTGCTCTCTGGATTGATAAATTGATACGGCTTTTGAAAAAACTCCGTCTGAGACGGAGTTTTTTTGCGGCCAAAAAGGTCACATCATACCATGTTTTAGCCTCTTGGTACAATTGTAAAAACGGCTTCTCTGTAGTATGATATTCCCATAAAAGCTGGTAGGATCCTCTGGTGCGATTTGGCAAAATGCACAAAAATGAACAGGGAGGATCGGTCATGATCACGACCGGAGATGCCGCGAATGACCATGGCATATAAGGTGGCGCTGGAAATGTTCGTGATATATCAAGAAATGGATGCCTACAGACATTTCAAAGCGTATCGGGATACATTATAATAAACGCAGAAATGCAGTCTGTTGGTGCCTTGTCAGATGGCACCGTGTAAAACATAGTCGGAGGTGAAAGCGGCACAAGCAAGCATAAAGCGTATCCGGAATAAAAACAGGAGGAAAAAACATGAAAAAATGAATCGTCAGTTTTCTTCTGGCTGTCGTGATGGTCCTGTGCATGCCCCTCGTGGCTGTTCTGGCTGAGGAGACCGCTTGCGGTCACGCAAGATCCACGCCTTGGTCATTTGTAACGGTGACGAGACCCACAACGCTATCGCGACTTGCGACAGTTGCGGCAGGGTATGCCGACTGGGCAGACCTGTAGGTCGCGCAGTACTTTGTCCCCGATCCCTATGCTTACGAAGACGATCGATGCTTTGTTTATTGTGTCTAAAAAGATGCTGAGAGAATTGGCAAGTTATCCCTATCCCAATATCGATCAAAATGGAATGTGCAAACTTCATCAATTATAAGTCAAACATGACTATGGTTTTTCGCGAGCATGTATTGTATGCTTGAATAGTAGTAAAACTGTATGGGAAATACAGTAAAATTATACAAGGAGGAAACAAAAGAATGAAAAAAAGGCTTTTCTGTATGCTTCTGGCTGTCATCATGGTACTGAGTGCAGTGCCTGTGACTGCTCTGGCAGAAGAGACCGCTTGCGGCCACGCAAGCGCCACCACATCTGTCACCTACAATGGTGATAGGACCCATACTACTGTCACATCCTGTGACAGCTGCGGCGAAGCCGTTGCCAATGCGGCTGCTGCCCTCACTGTGGACTTTAAGTCCGATGTGACCGCCATGGCTCAGCAGGGGTTCTGGGCAAACATGGACGATGTTATCAACTACGATGCCGGTCAGGCTGTTGTTGAGAATGTCAAGGGTGCCGGCTGGTATTATGATGCAGATTATTCTGCCATTACCGACACAGAAAAGGCTGCCTATGCCGAAGCTGTCGCCTGGCTGGATGCCAATACCAACTGGACGATCATGGACGACAGCAAGACCGATCCTTATCACAGCTTCGCCGGTAAGCGCATCCAGTTCAGCGCCGGCAGCGAAGCATGGGGTCTGCGTTTCTTCCCCAAGTATGTCAACAATTCCGGCAATATGCCCTGTATGTTCCTGTCTGTGGATGCTCCCAAGGCAGGTCAGTATGAACTGAATGTGGATGTCGTCATGGCAGCCATGGCAGGTTCCAACTGGGACGGTGCCTGTGCCGGTGGCGTGCTGGATGTGGAAGTCAATGGCAAGATGGCCATCGAGCACTTTGCCACCATTGGCGACGGCTCCGTTCAGACTGTCAGCGGCGGTGTCGTCACTCTGAATGAGGGTGCCAATGAGATCACCATCCGTGTCTATTCCGATATGCAGGGCAATGTGGACAATCAGCCCTCCAGCAATACCTCCGATCGTGCGGTCACCCTGAAGAGCATGAGCTTTGCACCTGTGGGCGAAGTGACTGCTGATTGTGTGGACGCAGATCATGACGGCATCTGCGATGTATGCGAAGCGAATATCTGCGAGCATACTGATGTTGAGGTCGTCAAGACTTTCAATGGTGATAAGACCCACTCCATCAAGGCTGTCTGCTCCGCTTGCGGCGAGACTGTTGCCAATACCGAGGCTGCAACGGTCATCAACTTCAAGGCCGATGTGGCAGCTGCCGCAGCAGCCAATACCGATGCCTGGGCTGCAGCCAAGACTGCTACGCACTATAACCGCAATATCGGCGGCTACGAAGATATCAACGGTATCTGGATCGGTAATGGCCAGCCTACTGAGGCAGAGAATGCTTCCGCACAGACAGTCATGGATTGGATCGCTGCCAACAAGGCA
>JAFSHB010000115.1 GCA_017440525.1 Oscillospiraceae bacterium
GCCGGCGTTCTTGCCGATGTAGCCCAGGCCTTCGATCAGACCCAGAGAAACAGTGGACTTACCTTCACCGAAGGGAGTGGGGGTGATGGCAGTGACTTCGATGAACTTGCCGTCGGGCTTGTCCTTCAGACGGTTCATGACCTTGATGAAGTCGATCTTGGGGGTCTTGCCATAAGGGATGATCTCTTCGGGCAGCAGGCCCAGCTTCTCGCGGAAATAGTCCACGGAAGGCAGAGTCTTTTCTGCTTCCTCAGCGATCTGCCAGTCCTTATAGATCGCGGGATCCAGCTTCACGATGCCTTTTTCGTCTACGTACTTGCCATCAACAAAATTAATAGCCATGGGAATCAGTCCTCCTAATAAAAATTTCATTGTGATATCAACGCCCGCCAAGCCGGGCTTGTTGAACTTATTGAATCTCCGCGTTATCGCGGATGAGCTTCATGACCTTGGTGGTCAGAACGCTCCATGTGACAGCGTGCTCGAACTCAGCGTCATAATAGGGCTTGAGCTCTTCCGGTGTCATATGATTCTGCCGGCAGATCACGCCGACCGCCTCAGCGATCTCCTGCTCTTCGGCAGTCAGGCCCTCCAGCTCCACGATCGTCTCGATGGCGGCTTTGGTGCGGATGCTCTGCACCGCCGTGGGGCGGGCATCCTCACGAAGGGTCTCTTCGGTGGTATTCATGAACTGGCAGTACATCTCCAGCGTCAGTCCCTGCTGTGCAAGCTGTGCCTGCAGGTTCTGCATCTGGTTTTGAAGCTCTGCCTCGATCTGCTTATCGGTCGGCTCGAAGTCCAGCGTCTCGGCAGCCTGCCGCAGGAGCCTGTCCTGCAGATCCATCTCGCCGCGCTCGTCGGAATAGGACTGCAGGCTCTTCCGCAGTTCCTCCCGCATCTGGGCGAAAGTATCGCAGTGACCGACCTCCCTGGCGAACACATCGTCCAGCTCATAGGCAGTCTTCACACGGATCTCATGGATCACGCAGTGGAAATCGGCATCCTTGCCGGCTAAGTTCTCGGCGTGGTACTCCTTGGGGAAGGTGACGGAAACGATCACCTGCTCCTCGGGGACCTTATCGACAAGCTGCTCTTCAAAACCGGGGATGAACATGCCGCTGCCCAGCACAAGGGTCTGGTTCTCGGCAGTGCCGCCTGCGAACTGCTCACCCTCGCAGTAGCCTGCGTAATCCAGAACGACCTCATCGCCCAGACGGGCGGGACGGTCCTTGATCACAGCGATGCGGGGATTCTGCTGCTGCAGGCGCTCTATGGCGCGGTCCACTTCGGCATCTGTGACCGTGTGGCGGTCAAGCGAAGCCTTGAGACCGCGGTATGTAAAGCCCATTGGGATCACTCCTTGCTCAGATATCAGAAAAAACAAAAAAGAGCGATCCAGCACCTAACTGAATCGCCCAGACGGTCGGCCAAATAGACATCGCACTCCACCGTGGTCATCCACGAATCCGTCAGTCATGCGGTGCATATCCAATATACCCCTAAAAGGCCTGTTTGTCAAGTGAGATTCAGTTATAAAAATATATTTTTATCGAATATCGCCGTTTATTTTTTCAGCGCTCTTTTCAGTGCAGGCACCACCAGCAGCGCAAGGCCGCCGCCGATCAGCGCCGTGACCAGCTGAGGCCAGCTGAAGGTAGCAGGAAGGGCCTTCAGCATGGGCTCTTTCAGCGCTCCGGAATCCAGCAGAGAGCCTGCCAGCACACCACAGACCACCTTGGCCACGATCAGATACAAAACAGCAAATTTACACACAGCGGCCGCGATCCATCCCAGGATCTGCATCATGGGCTTGCGGCCGGAGGCAACAAAGTGCAGCACCAGCACCAGCACGGTATTGCCCGCCATGATCGCAGGCACCACCAGTATCTGGGGCGCGATGCCCAGAAGGTAGGCCAGCACAGGTGAGACAAGTGCCACCGTGACGCCGCTGCCAAGGCCGACGAACAGCACCGCGACCGCCAAGAGCGCATTGACGCAGGAGCCTGTGACGAACTGGCCGAAGCCCTTGGTCAGATACTGCAGAGCCACCAAAAGAGCCAGCATCACAGCCGTTTCCGTGATCCAAAATACTTTCTTGTTCATAGATATTCCCTCTTTCTTTTACCCCATCACACCGGAATATGCCGTTTTCACACTGACGCCGGGCAGGCTCCCGAGCTTGCCTGCCAGAGCAGAGATCGTATTTTGCGGCGCATCCATGGCGATGGAGATGATATTGATGTTTCGTTTGCGGTAAGGGATGCCCATACGCCCGATGATGCAGTCGCTGTGGGTATGCAAAATGGCATTGATGGGCTCTGCCGCGCCTGCGTTTTCTACGATGATGCTCATAACAGCAACTCTTGATTCCATAATACGACCTCCCATATAAAATTGCCGCACCGGGGACACTTTCGGTGCGGCAAAGGACATGTCCGCACAAAGGGGGGGTGCGGGCAATGCGCTGTTTTGGCACCTTTCACGCAGCGTCAGCTTAATGTCAGGATCTTTTTATCATTCTCCGAAGCCCTCTCTGGCGGCATAGGTGGTATGCAGCAGCTCGTGGGCTCTGTGGGAGTTGGGCTCACCCAGATACTCGTCATAGAGCTTCTTGATCTGGGGATTGTTGTGAGACTGGCGCAGAGCCTGACGCTCGTCCTCAGAGTAAAGGGCGGCGGCTCGCTTGGCTTTGTAGGTATCGAGGATATCGTCATCTTCATGGGGCAGGAAGCACGGACGCACCACCGGCTGACCGCCGCCTGCGATACAGCCGCCGGGGCAGCCCATGATCTCGATGAAATGATACTTGCTCCTGCCTGCCCGGATCTCATCCAGCAGGATCTTGGCATTCTTCATGCCGTGGGCGATCGCTACATTGACTATCATACCATCGATGTCAATGGAAGCTTCACGGACACCCTCGAAGCCGCGGACAGCCTCAAAGGCGATCTTCTCATGCTCCTTGCCGGTGAGCACGAAATACACCGTACGCAGAGCCGCTTCCATCACGCCGCCGGTGACGCCGAAGATGACGCCGGCGCCGGTATAGTCGCCCATAAGGTCCTGATCGAAGTCCTCGTCGGGCAGACGCTCAAAGAGGATACCGGCACGCTTGATCAGCTTGGCCAGCTCTCTGGTGGTGAGGACAGCGTCCACATCCTTCAGACCGTCCACCTGCAGCTGCCCGCGTTCCTTCTCGCCCTTCTTTGCCGTGCAGGGCATGATGGAGACCACGAAGATATCCTTGGGATCGATGCCCTTCTGTTCGGCGTAGTAGGACTTGATGACCGCGCCCTGCATCTGGTGGGGAGACTTACAGGAGGACAGGTGGGGCAGAAGGTCGCCGTAGTTGTATTCGGCATAGTTGATCCAGCCGGGAGAGCAGGAGGTGATCATGGGGAGCGTTCCGCCGTTCTTGATGCGGCCCAGCAGCTCCGTGCCTTCCTCCATGATAGTGAGGTCTGCGGCAAAGTTGGTATCGTAGACCTTGTGGAAGCCCAGACGCTTCAGCGCCGCCACCATCTTGCCGGTCACAGGGGTGCCGACCTTCATGCCAAATTCCTCACCCAGAGCAGCACGGACAGCAGGCGCTGTCTGCACCACCACATGCTTGCCTGCCTTGAAGGCGGCATCCACACGGGCGATCTCGGACTTCTCCATCAGTGCACCGGTCGGACACACGCTGACACACTGACCGCAGCCGATACAGGGAGAGTTGGCAAAGGAACGATCCTCCGCAGGTGCCACGATGGTTTGGAAGCCGCGGTTCTCAAAACCGAGGATCCCCATGCCGTGAGCATTCTTGCAGCGAGCCACACAGCGGCCGCACAGGATGCACTTGGAGGTATCGCGAACGATGAAGTCGGACAGATCGTCCACAGTCACAGGCGTCTTACTGCCAAGATATTTGCCCTCTCTGGCACCGGTGAGAGATGCCACATGGAGCAGCTCACATTTGCCGTTCTTGTCGCACTGCTGGCAATTCTGGTTGTGGTTGGAGAGCAGCAGCTCCACAGAGGCGCGGCGGGCTTCCGATGCCGCAGGACTGGAGATGGTGATCTCCATGCCTTCATTGACAGGATATACACAGGAGGCCACCAAGCCTCTTGCGCCCTTGACTTCTACCAGACATACGCGGCAGGAGCCGGTGTTGCACTCACCGTGGTCAAACGCACACAGAGAAGGGATCTCGTAGCCGCACTTTCTGGCGGCCTCCAGGATGGTCAGGCCTTCCTCCACTTGATAGGAAACGCCTTCGATCTTGATATTTACCATATTCGTTCCCTCCTTACTTCTTCACGATGGCCTTCAGCTTGCAGGTCGCCATACAGGCACCGCACTTGATGCACTTGCCGGGATCGATCTGATAGGAAGGCAGCTTCTTGCCGGGTGCGATGTAGTCGGTCTTTTGGATGGCATGAGCCGGGCACATCTTGGCACAGCGGCCGCAGCCAACACAGGCATCGCGATCGATATGGTACTGCATCAAGTCCTTACAGACCTTGGCCGGACAGGTCTTATATACGATATGATCCAGATATTCCTTGCGGAAATGCGTCAGAGTGGAGATGATGGGGTTTGCCGCCGTCTGACCCAATGCACACAGGGAGTTGGCCTTGACGATCTTGCCCAGCTCTTCCAGCTCCTCCAGATCCTGCATGGTGCCGTTTCCTTCGGTGATGCGGGTCAGGATCTCCAGCATACGCTTGGTGCCGATCCGGCAGGGAGAGCACTTGCCGCAGCTCTCGTCGCAGATAAATTCCATATAGAATTTGGCAACATCCACCATGCAGTTGTCCTCGTCC
>JAFSHB010000116.1 GCA_017440525.1 Oscillospiraceae bacterium
GCAGAGGTCAGCTTGATGGCATTGCCCTTGATGCGGCCGGTGGAATCCAGATGAGGGCCGGCGCACAGATCGGTGAAGTCGCCCTGCTTATAGAAGGAGATGACGGCATCCTCGGGCAGATCGTTGATCAGCTCGACCTTGTAGGGCTCGTCCTTCATCAGCTCCAGTGCCTCCGCACGGGGCAGCTCAAAGCGCTCCAGCTTCAGCTTCTCCTTGCAGATCTTACGCATCTCGGCTTCGATGGCTTCCAGATCCTCGGCAGTGAAGTTCTTTTCGCTGTCGAAGTCATAATAGAAGCCGGTATCGATGGCAGGACCGATGGCCAGCCTGGTCTCAGGCCACAGACGCTTGACAGCCTGCGCCATCACATGGGAGCAGGTGTGCCAGTACATCTTGCGGTATTCCGCATTTTCAAAGGTGTAGTTCATTTCTTCAGACATATTCTTTGCCTCCTTGTTTTGGGGCGGATAAAAAGAGACCCCACCCCTGAAATGATCAGGGGTGGGATACAAGTCAGTATTCCACGGTTCCACCCTGCTTGCAGCTCTCGCTGCCGCTCGTAGCCTCTGTAACGGGAGGGCCCGACGCTCCTTCTTTCGGAGCGCGGCTCGGAAGTGGTAAGCGGTGCCGACCGCTGCAGCCCTTCTTTCAGCCTATGAAAGGGCCTCTCTTGGCAGGATCTTGGCAGGCTCGTCTCCGTCGCAGCCTTTTTCTAACACAATATATCATGTTTTGCTTCCGGTGTCAAATAATTATTTTCTGTTACATTATGTCAACTCCTTGTAACTCTTTTTTCAACATATTGTGTGTAATACCGCCATTTTCTCCGTAATTAGTGTCTCTTTTCTCCAGTTCCTCCAATGTTGTAAACCACAAAATATCGTCGAAATCTCATCATTATCTCCAAACGCTTGACTTTTTCTAATTTTTTGCTATAATAGTCACAACTAGAGGTATACACGCGAACCTGTAACCTCTTGTAACAACTTGTCATTTCCTACATTTGACTATCCTGAATCGAAAAGTGAAAGGAGGTTTTCTTATGCGCTATGTCAAGCAGTTCGTCACGGAAAAGTCCCCAAAAGCCAGCGTCCTTCGCTGGATCGTGCTGTCCGTGACCATCGCAGTTACGATCTTGTCCCTGACGCTCCCGGCTTTCGCTCAGACAAAGTATGTCATCACAGATGGCGATAATATCATCGTCTGCATGTCCACCAGCAACGACCCCATGGTCGTCATCGAGGAAGCAGGCTTGGAGCTTGGCGCTGAGGACACCTACACGACCCGGACCAACGGCAGCGTCTCTGAGATCTACATCAACCGGATCCAGATGATCACCGTACAGAACGGGAGCGAGACCCTTGTGATCGGCTCCAGCGGCGGTACTGTCCGAGAGCTCCTCGGTTCTCTGGAGCTTCCCTGCGAGGGCGGCGTGGCTCTCTCCTGCGATCCGGACGCATTGACCTACGACGGCATGACCGTCACCATGACCTACATCGATCACGACATCCTCAAATACGAGGAAGTCCTCCCCCATGATACCAAGGTCTACGAAGACAATTCCCTGGAGCCCGGCACGGAGCTGATCCTCTCCGAGGGCGCAGACGGCCTGATCCGCTGCTCTGCCAAGATCACTTATGAAAACGGTGTGGAGGTCTCCCGCACGGTCCTGACCGAAGAGGTCGTAAAAAAACCGGTGGATACGATCATCCTCCGGGGCGTGGATCGCTCTGTCAAGGAGCAGGAGCACAGCGGCCGTGAGGATTATCAGCAATCCCATACCTCTGAGCTCAATTCCCTCGGCACTTCCTCTGTGGTGCCCGGCACCAACCTGAAGTACTCTCAGGTGTTGGATTTCCAGGCTACGGCCTATTACTGCGAGCCCAACGCCTGGAACACCACCTACACCGGCACGGAAGCCCGCGTGGGTGCGATCGCCGTCGATCCCAACTTCATCCCCCTCGGCACGAAGATGTACATCGTCTCCGCAGACGGTCAGTATGTCTACGGCTACTGCGTCGCAGAGGATACCGGCGGCGCCATCAAGGGGAAGATCGTAGATCTCTACTTCAACACCTACGATGAATGCATCCAGTTTGGACGCCGCGATGTGAAGATCTACATCCTCGAATGACCGCAAGCACAAAAAGTTCCCGATCCATCAGGATCGGGAACTTTTTTATACCTGCAAAAAGAAGGTATCCGGTCTTGCCGGATCGAAGGGCTCATTGGCCCACATGACCGTGACGAGGTCTTCCGTCTCGGAAAGGTTGACGATGTTGTGGGTGTAGCCGGGGATCATCTCCACCACCTGCAGCTTCTCACCGCTGACACGGAACTCCACGATCTCATCGCTGCCAAGCCTGCGCAGTTGGATCAGGCCCTCGCCCTTGACCACGATGAACTTCTCATGCTTGGTATGATGCCAATGGTTGCCCTTGGTGATGCCGGGCCTTGAGATATTCACCGACACCTGCCCGCGGTCTGGCGTACGCAGGAGCTCTGTGAAGCTGCCTCTGGCATCGCAGTTCATGGAAAGATCATAACAGAACTTCTCCGCAGGGAGATAGGTCAGATAGGTGGCATAGAGCTTCTTTGTCAGAGGATCCGACAGATCCGGGACTTCCAGCCCCAGATCGCGGAAGGACAAGATCGTCTCCGCGATATGCCCCAGCGTGGTCTCATGATGCACAGGGACCCGGCAGTAGCCGTCCTCTCCGCAGGTGGGCGCTCCGCGCAGGGCGCGGATCAGCTCCTCGACCACATCGTCGATATAGCAGATATCCATCTGCACGGAAGGATCGTTGACCTGGATGGGAAGTCCGTTTGCCGTGTTATGGCAGAATGTGGCGATCGCGCTGTTGTAATTGGGGCGGCACCACTTGCCAAACAGATTGGGGAAACGATAGACCATGGTCCTGGCCCCTGTCTCGCGCCCATAGGCAAAGAACAGCTCTTCCCCATCGCGCTTGCTCTGACCGTAAGGGCTTCCGGCATAACGCCCCGCAAGGCTGGCCTGCACAGAGCTGGAGAGCATGACGGGACAGGTATTCCCATGGCGGCGCAGGGCATCCAGCAGATCGCAGGAGAAGCCCACATTGCCCTCCCGGAACTCCCGCTCCTCTTTGGGGCGGTTGACCCCCGCCAGATGGAACACAAAGTCGCAGTCAGCGCAGAACGCATCCAGCTCCTCTTTGGTGTTGTTCAGATCGTATTGGCAGACCGTAAACTCCGGCAGCGCATGGTCGGGACGCTTATCATGCCCCAGCCGGATCTCTTCCAGTGCTGCGGTAAGATTTCTGCCAACGAATCCCGCCGCGCCTGTGATCAGGATCTTCATATCAGTTTTCCTCAAATTCCATTCCGAGCCCCACAGCCCGCAGGCTGCGCTCGAAAGCGTCGATCTTGTCCGCTTCCTTGAAGCGTCCTCCCTGCTCCTTCAAAAGGTCTCTGCGGAACAGCGTGACCTTGATGCCGCGATAGGCCCACATGGCAGGGAGCAGCACCGGTGCTTTTTGCAGCACGGGATATGCATAGCGCATATTCTCCAGCGGCGGGAACAGGGTCTTTACCACGAGCCCGCGCTTTCCTTTTCCCTTTGCCCGGCGCATACTGTCTGCGACGCCCTTCGTCTCTTCGTTTCCAAAGGAACCGCTGTTGGCGATATACCGGGTGATCATATCGGTGATCTCCGTCTCTTCACCGTCTTCAAACCAATTCAGCAAAGTCAGCAGGATGTTATCATAGAAGGTCTCAAGAGACAGCTTTTTCAATACCGCTCTGAGCTTCTCCTCATCCAGCTCCGGTCTGGATCGGCGATACTGCCAGATATCCGCCATATGACGGATCCCGACACCGCCTTCACGGTAGTGCCGCGCGAAATGGGTGAAGATGAACAAAAACTCATCCTCCGCCCCCATGGCGTACCGCGTGCCCTCTTCCGGATGGGCCAACTGCCAACCGTCACCAAAATAGGCGTAAAAATCTTTGATAAAGGATGGGATGAGCCGCTTATGCAGCTCCACATAAAGCCCCGGTGTCGTCCACTTCAGCTCACAGTCGCTCTCCGCCACGAACCGGTAGTCCAGTGCTTCCATGAGAGGCCCGATCTTCTCATACTGCTCCACACGGATCAGGATATCGGCATCATTCATGGCTCTGAGCTCCGGTACGGGATACATCCATTTCATGATGCAGCCCTTTAAGGGCAGATAGTCCACACCTTCCCGGTCGAACGCACCATAGAGAGCCTCCAGTGCCTTCACCTGCAGCTCGCTCTTGAGCGCTGCCCTGCAATATGCCTGAAACAGGCTCCGCATACCGGGCTCCTGCTTGCTCACACCACAGCGCATCGCGCCGTCATAAGCCAGGCCCTCCACCTGATGGCGAACGGCCAAAGCCCCCACTTCCTGCAGATCCAGCGGTACCGTCAGCTCCACAGCCTGCTCAGTCAGCGCACTTTTTACCATCCGGAGCAGTGCTTGCAGTGCATGGTCCATCACTGTCCCTCCCATGCCGCAAGCTCCTCGCGGATATACTGCAGCGACAGCAGCTTTTCCTTCACGGCCTCCACATCCAGAAGCTCCGTATTATTGGAGTCGAACTCCGTCAGAGGGTTGCGGTCGATATCGCCCTTGGAGAAGTATTTATCATAGTTCAGATCGCGCTTGTCGCAGGGCACACGATAGAAGTCACCGAGGTCTGCGGCATTGGCACACTCCTCATTGGTCAGCAGGGTCTCATACAGCTTCTCGCCGTGGCGGATGCCGATGACCTTGATCTCGTGGCCCGGCGCAAACAGCCCCGTGACAGCCTTGGCCAGCACTTCGATGGTGCAGGCCGGCGCCTTCTGGACCAGGATATCACCGCTGATGCCATTCTCAAAGGCGAACAGGACAAGATCCACCGCTTCCTCCAGCGACATGATAAAGCGGGTCATGGAGGGCTCTGTGATGGTGATGGGCGTCCCGGCCTTGATCTGCTCGATCCACAGGGGGATCACAGAGCCGCGGGAGCACATCACATTGCCGTAGCGGGTGCAGCAGATTCTCGTCTTTTCAGGATCGACCGTACGGCTCTTGGCAACGACCACCTTTTCCATCATGGCTTTGGAAGTGCCCATGGCATTGATGGGATAGGCCGCCTTATCCGTGGACAGGCAGATCACAGCCTTGACGCCCTCCTCGATGGCGGCGGTCAGCACATGATCCGTGCCGATCACATTGGTCTTGACCGCTTCCATGGGGAAGAACTCGCAGGAAGGCACCTGCTTCAATGCCGCGGCATGGAAGATATAGTCCACACCGTGCATGGCATTCTTCACAGACGCCAGATCGCGGACATCGCCGATGAAGAACTTGATCTTATCCGCCACCTCCGGCATACGGACCTGGAATTCGTGGCGCATATCATCCTGCTTTTTCTCATCGCGGGAAAACACACGGATCTCACCGATATCTGTGTTCAGGAAACGATTCAGGACAGCATTGCCGAAAGAGCCTGTGCCGCCTGTGATCATCAGTGTCTTATTCGTAAATGTTGTACTCATATCTTATCGATCCTCTCATAGGACTTTGCCCGGGACTTTGCCCGGTCTGCGTTTAGGACTGCCAGAAATATTCCATACCGGAATACGCGCGGCTCCACAGCATATATGCCACAAGGCAAAGTGCCAGGAGCAGATACATGGTCGAATGGTTCGATTCTCGTTTGTTCTCGACCACCAGATTCGGTACGACCGCGATACAGCACATATTATAGTAATATGCCATGCGGAACGCCTCCGCGATCATGGTAGAGAACAGCTGCAGGCACAAGCCTACGATCATACAGTTGACGAACACATCCACCTTTCGCCATCGTTCATATTCGTTGAGGACCGTCTCACTGCGGAACAACAAGCAGTAGACCATGATACAAAGGTGGATGATAACACCACTCCATGTCAGTGCCTTTGTTCTTTCCGCATAAGCTGCCATAGACTCCGTCCACGCGATCTGAGACAGCAGCCAGCGGACCGTGCCCGGGAACATGAAATAGATCACCAGTACACCGCCCACAAGTATGGTCTGCTTGATACCGATCTTCCATGTGGCAATGAAATAGGCCGGAAAAAACAAGACCGCAGAAGAGTGGAACAGCGCTGCCACCGCGACGGAGAGCAGGAATTTGATCGGTCTCCTGTCAATGATGGCCTGGTATGAGAACATCAAAACGATCGCCATCGCCACGACCTGACGCAGTCCCGACAGGGAGAACCAAAAGTAATCCAAGGTCATCAGCAGCATCAAGCTCAGGAAGGGCTTCGCGGAATTCCTGTATATGAACCACGCCACACCCACTGCAAACAGCAGCGCGATAAAGCCCATCCAGACCTCTACGGGCAGGCCAAGATCGCCGAATATCTTTGCGACCACATAGAACGGGCCATCCTTCAGCTCATCATTGAACCACATATCGATGAGATCATGATAGCTATAAAATTGCAGGTTCTCATAACTTCTGGTGTACATCACCAGATCGCTTCTGAATGTTATGGACTTCATAGCAGAGATCAAAAATAAGAATAACCCGATATAAATGCACAGGTTCCTGTTTCGTCTGGGGTCTCTGCCTGCACCAAACTGCACATAGACCAAAACAGCAAGGCCCAAATATATAAGCAGCATAGCTACGCTCCAATCTACTGCTGAATCGACCGATAAAGCTCCAGATGATCGCCGATCCTATCTTCTTTTCTGAAATTTGCTTCCGCAAATGCACGGCAGGTCTTCAGATAGGACGCTTTGCCTGATGCGCAGATGGCGCGTACAGAGGCTTCCACTCCATCGAGGTCGCCCAGCTGATGGACATTGCCGCAGCCCTCGCCTACCAGTTCCTTATTCGCCGTAGAATCATAGCAGACCACAGGTGTCCCGCAGGCCAGCGCCTCGGCTGATACCTTGCCGAAGGTCTCCTCGGGAGACATGGTCACAAATACATCCGCCATGGAATACAGCTCCGCCAGTTCCGCAGGAGAATCGGTCCTTTGGATATGGCGCACATTCTCCGGCAGCTCCGTCTCTTTTGCGATAGAGCCCACCAGACAGATCTGATAGTCCTCGCCCAGGCGTTTTGCCAGTTCCAAAAAGCCGCCGAAGCCCTTGGCCTCGCTCCATCCGGAAGCTACGCCCAAGACCATCTTTTTGCCCGGCCGGACATAGCGGGCACGGGCCTCTTCTGTGATCTCCTTCGGAGAGAACACCTCCAGATCGATCCAGTTATAGATCCTGACGATATCCCTGGCACAAGTCAGGAAAGACTTGCGGGCTTCGTCCACGGTCCACTGGGATACACCGGTCACCACCAGGCGGGGGATCGCCTCGAACAGACGCTTTTTCTCCCGCCAAAGCTGTGCCGTGGCATCGATGAACCAGCTTTTATTGTCTTTTTTCAAGCGCGGGCAGTTTCCGCAGCCGGTCTGCCAGCGATAGCATCCGTCCATGGTATAGTGGCAGCACTTGCCCGTGAACATCCAACAGTCGTGCAGCGTGACGACGGTAGGGATATCCTGCTGCGCCAAGAACCGCATCAGCATGGGGAAATGGATATAGTTGGAGTGCAGATTTCTCAGATGCACCACATCAGGACGGAGCTTGCGGATATAGGCAAGGAGCTTTGCCGTCTGCAGATGGGAAAAATGAGCCTGCTTCCCGGTCAGTCTCGACCAGAAGCCATGGAGCTTCGTATCCGTTCTCCCGCCGATCCGGTAGCAATATTCATTGACCGTTCCAACAGAGAACGCTGTATAACAGCGATCCTCCGTCCGGGTATTGATGTACTCCGCCAGCTCGCGGCAGGTCCGACCGGTGCTTGCGGTCTGCCCTACCGCATTGATCTGCAAGATCTTCATATGTTTGCTCCATCCATGTTCTGATCGTTTACAGGTTTTCCCGATACCAGGCGATCGCCTGCTCGATGCCGCGGGCAAAGCTCCAGTCCGGATCATAGCCCAGCAGCTCCCGCGCCTTGCTGATATCGGCATTGCTGTGCTTGATATCGCCCTTACGCGCAGGGCCGTAGATCGGGGGGATATCCACGCCCAACGCACTGGTCAGGCCGAAATAGATATCATTGAGATATTCTCTGCCGCCGTAGGCCACATTGAAGGCCTGCCCATCCGCCTCCGGCGGTGCCAGACAAGCCTTGAGATTGGCCTCGATGACATTTTCGATATAAGTAAAATCGCGGCTCTGGGTACCGTCCCCATTGATCGTGGGACGCTCACCTGCAAGGAGCTGCTTGAGGAACTTCGGGATCACGGCTGCGTAGGCTCCGTTTGGATCCTGACGGCGGCCGAATACATTGAAGTAGCGCAGGCCGATGGTGGGAAGGCCGTAATTTCTGGTGTACTGCTTGGCCCACTCCTCGTTGCACTGCTTGGTCAGGGCATAGGGAGAGAGCAAGTTTCCCTCCCTGCCCTCTTTTTTCGGCAGGTTGGGCTCATCTCCGTACACGGAGCTGGACGAGGCGTAAACGAACTTCTTCACGCCATTCTGCCGCGCCGCTTCGAGCATATTCAGCGTTCCCATGATATTATTGGCGCAGTAGAACTGCGGCATCTCCAACGATCTGGGCACGCTCCCCCACGCAGCCTGATTGAGCACATAGTCCACGCCCTCACAGGCCTGCATGCAGGTCTCGGGATCCTTGATATCCCCTTTTATAAAGGTATAGTTCGGATCGTTCAGAAACAGATCGATGTTCTCCTGCTTTCCGGTGGAGAGGTCATCCAGCGCACGGACACGGCAGCCCATACGCAAAAGCGCTTCGCACAGGTTCGACCCGATAAAGCCGGCCGCACCTGTCACAAGGAACAGACACCCCTCCGGGAACCGCAGACCCTCATATCCCATAACTTACAGTCTCCAATAGCGGTAGCCGGCAGCTTCATACGCCCTGCGGTCCAGCAGGCCCTTGACATCCATCAGCACCTTGCCGCCGTTGTCACCGGACTTGAACAGCCTGTCAAGCTCCTCCATGGTCAGGCTCTTGAACGCATCATGAGCCACAGCCAGCACCACGGCATCCATATGGCAGATATCCTCGACCGCAGTGAACTGCAGACCGTATTCCCGCTCGGCTTCCTCGGGATCGGCACAGGGATCGGCGATCACAGGCGTGATGCCATACTCCTTTAGCTCCTTCACGATATCGATCACTCTGGTGTTGCGGGTATCGGGGCAATTCTCCTTGAAGGTGAAGCCCAGGACCGCCACCTTGGCAGACTTCACCGGCACATCGGTCGCGATCAGCTCCTTGATCAGCTGGCGCGCCACATAAGCGCCCATATCATCGTTGATCCGGCGGCCGGACAGGATGATCTGGCTGTGATACCCCAGCTGCTCCGCCTTGTAGGTCAGATAGTAGGGATCCACACCGATACAGTGACCGCCCACAAGGCCCGGACGGAAGGGCAGGAAATTCCACTTGGTCCCGGCCGCTCTCAGCACGGCCTGCGTATCGATGCCCATCTTATTGAAGATGATGGACAGTTCATTCATGAACGCGATATTGATATCCCGCTGGCTGTTCTCGATCACCTTGGCAGCTTCCGCCACCTTGATCGACTCAGCCCTATGTACGCCCGCTTCCACGACCAGCTCATAGACCTTCGCCACGGTGTCGAGGGTCTCGGCATCCATGCCGGAGACGATCTTGGTGATGTTCTCCAGACGATGGAGCTTGTCACCGGGATTGATGCGCTCGGGAGAGTAGCCGACCTTGAAATCCACACCGCACTTGAGTCCGGAGACCTTTTCCAGGATCGGCACGCAGACCTCCTCTGTCACACCGGGATAGACCGTGGACTCATAGACCACGATGCTCCCCTTGGTCAGATTGCGGCCAAGGATCGTACTGGCACCCTCCAGAGGCGTCAGATCGGGGGTGTGGTCGGGATTGACGGGGGTGGGGACTGCCACGATATGGAACTTCGCCTCACGCAGCCTGGTCTCATCAGCTGTGAACAGCACCTTAGAAGCGGCGATCACATCATTGCCGACTTCATTGGTCGGATCGATGCCGGACCGATAAAGCTCGATCTTCTTTTCATTGCGGTCAAAACCGACGACCTTGACCTTCTTGGCGAATGCCACCGCAATGGGCATCCCCACATAGCCAAGGCCGATCAGGGAAAGAGACTCCCGGCCGGATATCAGACCTTCATACAAGCTCATGTTCTTCCTCCTTACAGGGCATCCTCACACAAGATGAGCCCCTGTGTTCCTCTACCTCAAGCAGGCACGCTGCACACGGCAGCGTGCCTGCTCGATATCCTGTCACTTTTCCAGTGCAGCCCAGTCGGGGACAGCTTCGATCGTATCCCAGTTCTCGTGGCTGTTGGACTTTCTGTGGTAGTCGTGGCTGTTGGTAGCTTCCTGCACAGCCAGATAGTACCAGGCATCCTCATCGCGGTTATCGTTCCAGATGACCATGTCGGGCAGCAGATCCTCAGGAGACTCGGGATCACGGTGCAGCACACGGTTGACCAGGGTCATAGCTTCTGCTCTGGTGATGTCACGGTCGGGACGGAAGGTGCCGTCGGGATAACCATCGACCCAGCAGTTCTGATAGGCGCGGCTGATCTCCTCAGCGCCCCAGTGGCCGCGGATATCGGAGAAGCGTGCCATGCCGTCGGGCTCACGGCCGTCGAAGCGGGCAGCGATCGCGGCGAACTCCGCACGGGTGATGGGCGCATTGGGACGGAAGGTGCCATCGGGATAGCCCTTCAGCACGCCCAGCTCGGACATAGTGGAGATGGCACAGTTGAACCACTGGCCTTCGGAAACATCGGAGAAATCATTGTCCTGCGTCATGTAGGCATCACGGACGCTCTCCTGCAGCAGACGGAAGAAGATGGTCGCCACTTCCGCTCTGGTGATATTGTTGTTGGGTCTGACCACATCGCCTTCGTAACCGATGATATAGGCCACATGGTCCTTGCCGTTGAGCTCAGCGGGGATGCCGGGCAGCGCACGGTCGTCCTCATCCAGCCAGTCCTCCTCCGTATCGATGCCGGGGACACCGCCGTGACCGGGGACATGGGTGGGCTCACCGTCTAGCACGATATAGTCCATCTTGGCGGGCAGCAGGAAGGTCTCCACGCTGACAGCGGGGATCTCTCTGTTGACACCGTTGACCTCATAGGTCAGCTCCAGTGTGCCGTAGGTCCAGATCTCATTGTCGTAGTTGACAGCCTGACGCAGCGTGGCCTCGCTCTCGCGGGCATTGCAGGTCATGACCACTTCGGTCTGCAGGATCTCCTTGAGCTGGGCAGCACCGGTGTAGCGCCAGGAAGCCCAGGTATCACGGTCGAGCTTATACTTGATGACGAGGCCGCCGTCGGTGGCATAGGTCTCATCCTCCAGCAGCTCATAGATGCCGTGGGGATCTTCGAAATGGAAGTTGGTGTTCAGCTCTGCATTGTGACCGGCATTGATCACATCATTCTCCAGATAGCAGGTAAAGCGCATGTTCAGCAGGCGCTCGTCGGTCTTATTGACGACCACATACTCCGCCAGATCGTCGGACATGCACAGTGCAGCTTCCACATAGATGTCATACATACTGCCGACCTTGTTGGCATCGGTAGTCAGACGATGGATGGTACCCTGCTCGATGAAGCTCTGGATGGGCATCATGGCAAAGTAGCGGCAGCCGGTCTCCTGATAGGTCACGGTGACGCGGCCTGCGGAGAAGGTGCCGAGAACGAAGCGGGGCGCATGGCCTGCCAGCGCATTGCCGTTCTTATCCACAGCAACGACTGCCACAGCAACGCTGCGGCCAGAGACTGCCAGATCGTGGGGCAGGCTGGCGGTGACGGCATCGCCCTCACGGCCGGCATCGACGAAATGGACATCGTCCATGCTGTTGAGATCAAAGCCCTTGTCGGCAGCAGCGCTCTTAAGCGTCTGCTGCACAGCACCGGCCACACCTGCGGCACCGGCAAAGCCGGTGAACAGCGCCAATGTCATGCACACGATCACGAACACAGATACGAGCTTTTTCATAGTTTTCATAGTTTGTTCCTCCCTGTCATGTGTCTTAGTTCATGTATTTATCCATATAATAGCTTTTTTCAGCCTCTTTTTCATCACAATACTGATTCCAAAGCAGGTCGATGGGAGCAGGGTCTTCTCCGATCGCGACCATCTTGGGGCGGTAGACCGCCAGGATCTCCTGCACTCTGCCATCTACCGTGGCTTCATACTGGTAGCACTGACCGATGGCCGCGCTCCCAAGCTCCGCTTTCTTCGTGGCGGTACGCTCCGCAGCAGGAAGGGACTTCCACTGCTCCAGCATCGACTGCTTGATGCCGCCGAGGGTCCCCATGACCTCCGCCTTGTAGGCATAGAGCTCTGCGATGCACTGATTGAGGATATCCTCTTTGGTGCTGACGCTCTCCGCGGCTCCGGGATCGAAGCCCATCTGATCCTGCACCTCCTGCACGGTCACTTTGCCGTCGAGAAGATCCTCGCTCTGCTGCTTCGTCACAGGCGCCACATGGACCGTGATCTGCGCCGCCTCCTCCAGCTCCTTCAAATGCGCCTCCCTGGTCTGCTCCAGCTCCTGCGCGATGGTCTCGGAATCAGTAGTCAGGACCTTGATCAAAGCGTTGATATTCTCTCTTTGCCAGAGATACAGTCCTCCGACAGCCAGGATCAGCACCAGCAGGATGCAGATCAGGATCTTACACCATTTTTTTATCATCATTTTTTGATCATCGCTTTTCAGATATCAGCTCCGGACCGCAGGGCTATTTGCTCAAAACTGCGGCGTTGTGTTCCTCCGGGGTCCGATAGGTCGTCACAAATTTTTTCATAAGAGCGATCAGCTCTTTTTTGGGAGTATTGCCATCAACGGCCTGACGCAAACATTCCAGATAGCCGTCGATGGTCTGCTGTTCGATCGGTGCGTGCTGATCGATGAAGATCTTTTCATTCTCCGTGGTCAGCAGATCCACATTGTTGATCAGAAGCTCCTCATAGAGCTTCTCGCCGGGGCGAAGCCCCACTTCCACGATGTCGATATCGCGGTAGGGCACGAACCCGGACAGACGGATCAGATTCTCCGCCATGGTCAGGATCTTCACAGGCTCGCCCATATCCAGCACGAAGGTCTGGTTCTTCTCCGCGATGGCACCGGCCTCCAGGACCAGCTGCACCGCTTCGGAGATCGTCATGAAATATCGAATGATGCGCTTATCCGTGATCGTCACGGGGCCGCCCTCTTCGATCTGCCGCTTGAACAGCGGGACCACAGAGCCGTTGGAGCCAAGCACATTGCCGAAACGGACCGAAACGAAATCAGTCTCGCTGTTGGCCCTGCTCTGCAGGATCATCTCACCGAACCGCTTGGTCGCGCCCATGATATTGGTGGGATTGACCGCCTTATCGGTGGAGATCATCACGAATTTCTTGACACCGTACGCTTCCGCAGCCAGCACCACATGATAGGTGCCGAAGATATTGTTCTTGATGGCCTCCTCCGGGCAATCCTCCATCAGCGGCACATGCTTGTGGGCTGCTGCATGGAACACGATATCCGGACGGTAGCGATCGAACAGGGAGAAGAGCTTGTCCTTCTCACGGACAGATGCGATCTCCACGCACACATCCAGCCGATCGGCATAGGTGCGCTTGAGCTGCTGCTGCAGATCGTAGGTGGTATTTTCATAGATATCAAGGATGATCAGCTTTTTCGGACCGCAGGCTGCGATCTGGCGGCAAAGCTCACTGCCGATGGAACCGCCGCCGCCTGTGACCAGCACAGTCCTGTCCTGCAGGTAGCCGCGGCACTTCTCCTGATCGAGGCGGATAGGATCGCGGCCCAGCAGATCCTCCACCTGCACATCCTTGACCGCTGCCA
This sequence comes from Oscillospiraceae bacterium, assembly GCA_017440525.1. Lineage (GTDB taxonomy): Bacteria > Bacillota > Clostridia > Oscillospirales > Oscillospiraceae > Avoscillospira. The sequence goes on from JAFSHB010000116.1 coordinate 13,909, forward strand.
TGCTGACCTCGCCGTTGACCATCTGATAGATGCCGGGCAGGATCCGGATCCGGCAGCCGGTATGCTTGCAGATATCCAGGATATCTGCCCGATTTTTGGAGGATGCCGTGGGGATCGCCAGGATGATCTGGCTGATGCGCTCACGCTCCACCAGTCCGGGGATGCGCTCACGGCCGCCGTAGATCCGAACGCCCTCGAGGTACTTGCCCCATTTATTGGAATTATCATCGATCACACAGCAGACCTTTGCCGTGATCTTATCACTGGATTGGATCTCCTGCAGCAGGATCCGGCCTGCCTCGCCCGCACCGATGAGCATGATGCGCTCGATCTTCTCACCGGTAGACCGCCCGTAACGGCGGAAGGTCGTATAGATACGAAGGATGCAGCGCATCCCCACATGGAGCGCCAATTGGCACAGCATGGTGATGAAGGTCAGGCCGGACGCCATGTTTCGGTCGAACAGCAGCGCGGCTGCCACAGCGACCGCGTAGGCCACCAGCACCGAGACCGTCATATGCACCACATCATGGACGCTGACGGAGCGCCACAGATAGCTGTACATCCTGCGCAGGGCAAACACCAAAAGAGTCGCCGCCAGCTGGAACGGCAGGAACTGATACCAGCGGTCCACCGCTGACAGAGGAATATTCCCAAATCTAAAATCAAACCGTACGAACAATGCCACGCCGCCGGCCAGAATGATAAAAATGATATCCAGCGCGACGATCAGCATGGTCCGCAATGTTCGTTTCTGTTTCATATCTCTTCCCCCCGAAGATCCGGGAGCGTCAGCTCCTTGTTCTTTCCCTGTTTTGTTCTTTTCTGTTTCTTACTCTAACAGTCTCGTGACTTCCCGAGCCAATGCTTCTATTCGGAGCCGACAGTACGGCTCTTTCATAGGCCTGCCAGATGATCGGCAAGCGCATCCAACTCCTCAGCAGTCTCCTGCCCCAGCTTCTTCTCCACCAGCGCCATGGCCTGCCGCAGCGCAGGCGGACGCGCACGCAGATCGTGACAGTCCGAAGCCAGCAGATGCCCGCGGCCCTGCCGCAGAAGGCGCATCGCCGGTGAGAATGTCATAGCCAGCATATCGGTGCCGACCTGCACAGGAAGACCAAGCTCCAGCACCTCATGGAGCATCCGCTTGTTCTGGCACAGAAAATACCGCTCCATATGCGCCAGTACCGGCGTTACGCCGCTGTGCCCCAGCATATCGTACAGTCCGCGGAGCAGGCGTGCATCCCACTGGTAGAACGGCAGCTCCAGCAGCATATTCCTGGTCGTGCCGATACACAGCTCACGCAGGCTCTCCGCTTCGTGGAGCCCCGGCACATAGGCCACCTCCGCACCGAGCAGACGCTTGGGAAGGGCATCCTGCTCCTCCTGCGGCAGCTGCGCGATGGTCTGCTCCAATTCCGCAAAGGCCGCATCACGGCGCTCCAAAAAGCTTTCCATCGACTCCCGATCGGGATAAAAGTGCGGTGTCAGCACCACGGCATCCACGCCCTGCGCCGATTGCTCCCGCAGCATGGCAAGACTATCCTGCGGTGTCTTCGCACCGTCATCCACACCGGGAAGGATGTGGGTATGCAGATCTGTCATTGGGTATTCCCGGGCGGTTCCGGCAGATCCTGCGGCGGTTCTTCTTCCACATAGGGATCTCGTCCGTAGCCGTAGCCATAGCCGTAACCGTAGCCATAGCCGCCGCCATAGCCGTAGCCATAGCCGTTCTTGCCGTAGCCGCCATGATAGCCATAGCGATTATAGCCGCCGTAACGGCTGCTGCCATAGCCGTAGATCTTGCCGAAGCTGTTGTGGCCCTGCTGATAACGGTAGCGGCCATAGGCATAACGGCGTCTGCTCTCCATACCGATGCCGTTGAGCACGAAGCCCAGGATCTTGGCCTGTGCGTACTCCAGCTGTGCCACTGCGTGCGCCACAGGGCCTCGCTCGGACACACCGGCACGCACCACCATCAGCACACCATCGGTATAAGGTGCAAGGACCATGGCATCGGTGACCATGTTGATCGGCGGTGTATCGACGATGATGTAATTGTACTTTTCACGCATATCCTCGATCAGCTGCTGCATCCGCATAGAGCCCAGCAGCTCAGAGGGGTTGGGCGGGATATCGCCCGAAAGCAGGACATCCAGATTCTCCACGCCGGAAGGGATGATCGCCTGATCCAGCAGCTCAGGCTTGACGAGGACATTGCTCAGACCGGCAGGCGCACTGAGCTCCAGCAGGCGGGCCAGCTTGGGCTTACGCAGGTCGCAGTCGATCAGGAGCACCTTATTATCGTTGTTCTCAGCGTAGGAACGGGCCAGATTGATCGATGTGGTGCTCTTGCCCTCGCTCTGCAAAGAGGAGGTGATCAGCAGCACATGGCTGACCTTTTCATCCGCGATGGAGAAATTGACATTGGTACGCATGGCCTTGTATGCCTCGCGGACAAAGAAATTGCTCTTGGAGGACAGGAGCGTCTTTCGGTCACTGAGGAGCTGTGCGCTTCTGGACTTTTTCTGCTTTTTCTTGGACTTGAAGATAGTATTCAAAAAAGACATAGACCTTCACTCTCCTCTCTTAGCTCTCATCACCGGCGTCTGACGCGCCGCTGTCTGCCTCCTCGGCATATCTGGCATAAGCGCCCTTTGTTTTGGAACGGACCTGCATGATATCGGGGATCTGTCCCAGAACAGGATACTCGAACATCCTGTCAAGATCTTCGGCATCGTTGATATGGACATCCAGAAGGTAACGGATCGTCAGGTAGATCACCGCGATCACGAAGCCGATCAGCAGACCGATCAGAGCATTTCTCGTATAGTTGGGAGAATAGGGAGCCGACGGGATCTTGGCATAGTCGATGATCTTGGTGGAGCTGCCTTCTACAAAGTTGGCGATCTCACCGGGCGCGACCTCCGCGATGGCATTGGCGATGGTCGCTGCCATCTTCGCATCGGGATTGGTAACGAACACATCAAAGATCTCCGTGCTGTCCACCTGACTGGCCGTGATCATCCTGCGGAGCTGAGAAGCGGAGTACAGAAGCGCCTTCTCGTCGCTGACCTTTTGCAGGACCGTATCGGACTTGATGATGTTCACATAGGTGTTGACCAGCTTCTGAGAAACGGACAGGTCAGAGCTGGCGATGTATTCCGTGCCGGCCGAGTTGACAGAGTTATTGACATAGATCGTCACGGATGCGCGGTAGAGCGGTGTGACGAACAGGTTGGTGTAGGCCAGCGCGATACCGACGAACGCCACGACGCACAGTGCGATCACCCACCAGTGATGCAGATAGGAAAACAGCAATTCCTGCAGGTCGATCTCGCTTTCTACTTCCTGACGGCTGTTGACTTCTTCTCTCATAAAGGGCTTCCTTTCTTTTGCGTTGTCATTTCAAAGAAACTACCTGGATATCACGGTCACTGACACAGAGCTGATAGTCCGCCTGCTCCAAAGCGGCAGGGCGGTGTGTGACGGCGATACAGGTGCGGCTCTCCATGGCGCAGATCCGCTGCAGGACCGCAGTCTCCGTCTCTCCGTCAAGGGCGGAGGTCGCCTCATCCAAAAGCAGCACCGGTGCGCCGCTGAGCACGGCACGGGCAATGGAAACTCGTTGGGCCTGTCCTTCCGACAGACCTTCGCCGTGTTCTCCGATCACAGTATCCAGCCCATCGGGGAGCTGGTCGAGGAACCGATCCATGGCACTGACATAGATCGCCTCCTGCAAGGCCTTTTCATCGGCATCGGGCGCGATCATGAGCAGGTTCTCCCGCAGCGTACCACTGAACAGGAAATTGCCCTGGGGGACATAGGCAAAGAGCCCTCTCGTCCCACGGCCTAAGCGGACCTTGTCCGCTCCGCACCCGGCAAACAGACCGCCGTTTTGCGGACGGTAGATGCCGAGCATCAATTTCAAAAGCGTGCTCTTTCCGATCCCGGAAGGTCCGGTGATCGCAGAGAACGATCCCTTAGGAAGGGTAAAGCACACATCCTCCAGGATGTGTTCATCTTCATAGCCAAAGCTCAGAGCCTCCGCCGTGAAGCCGGTCATCTCCCGGTAAAAAGCCTCGACATCTTCTATGGAGGCATCTTCCTGCGGCATGATATGCTCCAGCTCCATCAGCCGCTCCGCAGCAGCCAGCATGGCCGCATACTTGGGCAGGAATCCGGACAGGTTGACAAAGGGAGCCTGCAGCTGGCTGACCAACTGGGTCACAGCGGTCAGGGTGCCAAAATCCATGGTCCCATGCAGCAGTCCGTAGCTGCAGAACACCAGCGTGACGAAGCCGCACAGATAGAACATGATGCTGACACAGGTGTTGGCGGCCAAGGTCACACGGCGGCGGCGGCGCTGGATCGCGAACCGCTCCTTCAAAAGGCTGTCGGAACGCTGCTCCACCTGATCGGACAGATCCATGGCCTGCACGACCAACAGTTTTTCCAAGCTCTCCTGCAAAAAGCTGAGGACTTTTCCCTCGGACTCGCTGACCTTGCGATGGAGCGTTTTCAGGCTCCTTCGGATCAGACCTGTGACGACGACCGCCACAGCACCGACGCCCACGAGCACCGCCGTAAAGCCGGGCTCCATGGCAAACAGTGTGAACATGGCGGATACGAGACGCACCACCAGAGAGATCAGATTGGGGATCGCAGAGACGATGCCCTCATCCAGGATCCTGACATCATTGTTCAGCCGGTTGATCAGTTCCCCGCTGTGATAGGCGGAGACTTCGGAATATTCGCCGTGGAGCAGGCCCTGCAGAAGGCTCTTCTTCCAGTCCCGGTCCAACTCATCGGTCAGTCTTGCGCTCAGATATCGGCTCAGCGCGGTACACACGATGATACCGGTGATAATAGCAAACTGCAGCCCGCAAGCCCTCCAAAAGGCCTCCAGACTGCAGCCGGTGGCACTATTGATGACCCCACGAGTCCCCAGCGCAAAGACCACACTGAGCAGAGCGCTGCCCGCATTGGACAATATCAGGATCGCAAGCATGGGGATCCTTCGGCGGATCCTCTTCATTAGCCACTTCAGGGTATGAATCTCAGCCATTGTAAGAGCCTCCGAAGGTGATACTTGGGCCATTTGATGATATGGCGCAGTTTTCTGGTGTGATGCCAAAAACGACAATAGAGCTTATAGGCGTTCCCTTCCACAGAACGCTCCCGCCCATTGCGGACGAAGCCCGTGACCAGACCGATCATCTGATCGCGCTTCACGCCCGGCTCTGTCTGGAATTGATTATCGCCCACACAGGTGAAGGTCTCCCCCACCGCGATGACGCGGTGGAGAACAGGCTTTCCATCAGACCTTTGATAAAAGATGACATCATACTTTTTCAAGGTCTGCGGCAAGGGCGACAGGATGATGATATCCTCATTGGGGCGAAAGGTCGGCAGCATACTGTTGCCGCCCGGCCGGATACGCACCTGCCCGTCCTGCTCCAGCTTTCGCCGAATATCCCGGGCGATCCCGGCCTGTTCCTCAAGCGAGAACATCGAGTTCCTTCATCTTTTCCACAAAAGCAGCAGCATGGGCATTGGCAGTGGCCTCGTCCACATCATATTCTGCCAAAAGAGCCGCAGCCAGATCGGACACTTCCGCGCCCTGTTCCAGGCGATTCCAAAGGACACAGGCCGAATCATTCAGGGTGATCATGCCCTTGAGCTCCACATCACCGCCGGCAGCCAGCACGACATTCTCGCCGGCGACCTGACGCAGGATCAATCCATCTTTCAGTTTCATGGTACAGCTTCCTTTCGATATATCTCAGTTATTTTTGCCGGACATGGCCTCATAGGAGACCCTGGCGGCCTCCGGATCCATGTTGCACTTCATGATCCACACCGGGACCTTCCGCAGCAACGCATCCAAAAGCATCATGACCTTATCCATCTTGACCTTATCGTCAAAGCGGCGGGTCTGCTGCAGCAGGCGGAACAGGGCCTTTCCGGCAGGCAGCGGCGCGATCTCATTCTTTTCTCCGCGCTCCAGCAGGCACACGCCCGCCAGAGGCACCCGCAGGTTCAGGTTCAGGTCTGTCTTTCCGCTCCAGGGCGTACCGTAGGCGTAAAAGATACCGTCCTCCAAACGAATGGCAGGCTTGTCATCATTGAGGATCCGCACACGGTCATCGCCGTAATATCTGCGGTACAAGGATGTATGGGTAGACTTGCCTGTGCCGGAATCGGCGCTGAACAGATAGGCCTTTCCATCCATCACGACAGCAGAGGAATGCAGCAGCATCCCATCGAAGGCCAAAAGCTTTTCATAAAAATCGGAACCGGTGGAAGTATATTCACAAAAGAACTCATGCACCTCAGGATGCGCCTTCTTCAAGTCCTCCCAATGGCTCTCGATGGTGATATCGGGCTCAGCCGTATATTCGATCTCATAAGGTCTGCCGCGGTCATAGGCAAAACCAAAGGTATCCATATTCACGGTCACGCCTGCGATCTTGTAAGATCTCATAGTTCTCCTCCAGACCATATGTACAGCTCGTATATATCCTACGGCTTTGGGCAGCGGTCCGCGCGCAGGCCGGTCCCCAAAACCAAAGGCCACGAAAGATGCCCCGGCAGACGCGCTGCCGGGGGCTTTGCGAGATTAGAAGATGGGGGTATCGTTGGTGCCCAGGTAGGCGTCCATGACATCGCCAACAGTGAAGATCTCGACTTCAACGATGGGAGCTTCGTACTTCTTCATTACAACATTCTCCTTTCGTAATATTTGTTATGTAGAAGCCTGAGGCGGGAGCCGCCGCAGCTCATAACAGCAAAACACACAGCGATCACACCGATATTATGGCATAATAACACTATTCCGGTATCAGTATATCACCTCGATCGCAATATTGCAAGAAAAAACTGTCAATTCTTTCTTGCAATTTTTTCCATCCCCCGAGCTAAGGCCCCCTCCCGCTAAAAACGCCTTTTTCATAGAAACAGGAGGAGCAGACACATCTGCTCCTCCTATACGCTTTTATCCGATGACCTTCCAGAACATCTCCATATACTTTTGGGCCGGTGCGTTCCAGCTCACATCCAGCGCCATATCCCTTGCCGCCAGCTTGTCCCAGGCGGCGCGGTCGTCAAAATACAGCTCCATGGAGGCCGTGACGGCATCCAGGAAGTCCTCACCGTTGTAGCGCTCGAAGCGGAAGCCGCAGCCCTCCCCTGTCCCGGCATCGTAGGCCTTGACCGTATCGTTGAGGCCGCCGGTGGCATGGACCACAGGGATCGTGCCGTAATGCATGGCGATCAGCTGGCTCAGTCCGCAGGGCTCCGACTTGGACGGCATCAGGTAGGCATCCGCACCGGCATAGACCCGGTCTGCCAAGGCAGGATCGAAGGCCAGCCGCACCACCATCTTGCCGGGATACTTTTTGGCAAGTGCCGTCAGCCCATGCTCATAGCGTGCTTCGCCCGTGCCGATGATCGCAAGCTGGGCATCCTTTGCCATGAAGCTGTCGCAGATATACTGCAGGAGATCTACGCCCTTATGCCCTGCAAGTCTCGAAACGATCGCGTACAGCGGCACATTGGGATCCACATCCAGCCCCAGCTCCTTCTGCAGGGCCGCTTTGTTCTTCGCCTTGCCCTCGACCATGGTCGCGGCCGTGTAGTGGGCAGGCAGGTGGGGACTGGAGGCAGGGTCGAACACAGTGGTGTCGATGCCGTTGGTGATGCCGTAGAAGTCGTCCGCCCGCAGCTTCAGCACTTCAGACATGCCGTGGGAGAAGTAGGGATACTGCAACTCCCTGGCATAGGTCTCCGACACGGTGGACACCGCATCAGCGGACATGATGGCAGACTTCATGAAGTTGATCGCCTCGCCGTAGCGAAGGGTCTCCATCCAGCTGCCGTCAAGGCCCAGGACATCGGCATTGAAGTTCATATCCGCCCAGCCTTGATACTCGATGTTGTGGATCGTAAAGACGCACTTGGTATCGGGGAAGCAGGAGCGGAACTCGCTCTTGAGCAGGGTCGGGATCAGCGCCGTCTGCCAGTCGTTGCACTGCAGGATATCGGGGCGGTAGTCCAGATAGTTCATGCATGACAGCACCGCTTTGGAGAAATAGGCGAATCGCTCGCCGTCATCGCCATAGCCGTAGGCACCGTCACGGCAGAAATACTGCTCATTGTCGATGAAGTAGATCTGCAGCTTCTTCCGCCGGGACTTCAGGCGGAACAGCCCCACATGGCTCTTTCGCCACACCAGATTGATGGCGAAGCTGGTGACGAACTCACATTCAAATCTGGCATCATATTTGACGCGGCTGTAATACGGGAGGAACACATACACCGTATTGCCGGGGATCTGGCTCAGCGCCTCAGGCAGAGCCTGCATCACATCCCCAAGACCGCCTGTTTTGCTGAAGGGCGCGGCTTCGGAGGCCGCCATGGCGATCCTCATACGGCAGCTCCCTTTCCGATGACCAGCGGCTCCTCGGGAGAGCCCAGCAGCTTGGTCCCCGCAGAGACGGTGACATTCTTATCCAAGATCGCATACCGGATGCTGGCGCCTTTTTCGATGGTACAGCCCTGCATGACGATGGAATCCGCCACTTCCGCGCCCTCTTCCACCTTGACCTCACGGAAGATCACGCTGCTGCTCAGCTTGCCGGACAGACGGCAGCCGTCTGCCACGATGCAGTTTGCCACTTCTGCGCCCTTGCCGTAGCGGGTGGGGACTTCGTCGCGGACCTTGGTGTAGATCGGCACTTCGCCGCGGAACAGGCTCTTTCTGGTCTCGCTGTCCAGCATCGCCATATTGTTGTCGTAGTAGGCCTTCACGGACTGGTTGAACAGCGCCGCGCCCTCGAAGGGATAGACATTGACGGTGAGTGCGCCCTTGTTGTAGCCTTCCATGATGAGATCCCGCTCCAGATGGTACTTCCCATGAGGCACGGTCTCCTTGATGGCGGCGATCAGCAGCTTCCTGCTGATGACGAACATGCCCATGCCCACCAGATCGCCGACAGGCGCGGCATACTCCACCGCCATATCCACAGTGCGTCCGCTCTCATCGGTACGCAGAGCAAAGTGCTGCACGGTCTTACCGTCGCACAGGCCGCCCTTGGCGACCACCGTCACATCACAGCCGGACTTCACATGCTGCTCCACGACCTTGCGGAAATCGAGCGCACACATCACATTGGAGTCAGCCAGGATCACATACTCCTGCTCGCCGCCCTCCAGCACAGGCATGGCAGTCTGCAGTGCTTCCAGCTTGCCGCGGTAGATGCCGGTATGACCGGTGGCATAAGGCGGCAGGAACACGACACCGTTGGTGTTGAGCTGCAGATCCCACTCCTGACAGGAGCCCAGATGATCCATCAGGGACTGGTAGTTATACTTGGTGATGATACCGATGTGACGCACACCGGAGTTTGCCATGTTGGACAGGATGAAGTCGATCTGACGGTAACGGCCGCCCACAGGAATCGAAGCCGATGTTCTGATATTGGTCAGCTTGCCCATCATGCTGTCATAGATGTTGGAAAAAATAATGCCCATAGTCTCCATAGCTGTCACATCCTTTCTTAAATGATCTCGCCGGGCTCGATGACGGCACCCTCGGGAACGGTGACATCCTTACCGATGACACTGATCTTCAGCGCCTCCAGCGACTCGGCCTGCTGATCGGCGCCCACCTTGGCACCGGCCTTGATGACGCAGCCCTCAGCAATGATGGCATGATCGACAGTCGCACCGGGCTCGATGACGACACCGGGCATGATCACGCTGTCCTTGACCTCGGCGCCCTTGCCGATGATGCAGCCGGAGGAGATCACAGAGTGCTTCACCGCGCCGTAGACCTCACAGCCCTCTGCCACGAAGCTGTCGCAGATCTCGGAGCCCTTGGCGATGAACGCAGAGGGCATGGCATAGTTTCTGGCATAGATCTTCTTGCCGCCTGTGCCGTAGATGTTGAACTCCGGCTCATCGCCCAGCAGGTCCATATTGGCCTCCCACAGGCTGTTGATCGTGCCAACATCCTTCCAATAGCCATTGAACTCATAGGCATAGAGCTTATGCCCGGCATTCAGCAGATTGGGGATGATGTTCTTACCGAAGTCGTTGTCGGACTTGGGATCTTCCTCGTCCTCTTCCAGGAAGCGGCGCAGGATGTCCCACTTGAAGATGTAGATACCCATGGATGCCTTGTTGGACTTGGGCTTCTTGGGCTTTTCTTCAAATTCGAAGATGCTGCCGTCTTCCTTGGTGTTCATGATGCCAAAGCGGGAGGCCTCCTCCATGGGCACAGGGCGGACCGCGATGGTGCAGTCAGCATCCATCTGCTTGTGGAAGCGGAGCATCCTGGCATAGTCCATCTCATAGATATGGTCGCCGGAGAGGATCAGCACATCATCAGGCTGATACCGGGCGATAAATGGGATATTCTGGTAGATGGCATTGGCCGTGCCCTTGTACCAGTCGGACTTCTTGCTCCTGGCATAGGGGGGCAGGACCGTGACGCCGCCATGAGAGCTGTTGAGATCCCACGGCTGACCGTTGCCGATGTATTCATTCAGCTCCAGAGGCTGATACTGGGTCAAAACGCCCACGGTATCGATGTGGGAATTGACGCAGTTGGAAAGCGGGAAATCGATGATTCGGTATTTGCCGCCAAAGGGCACGGCAGGCTTGGCGGTATTCTCCGTCAAAACCTTCAGACGGCTGCCCTGTCCGCCGGCAAGCAGCATGGCAACGCAGCGTTTTTTCAGAAAATACATAGTTTTTCTCCTCCTTAAACGATCTTGGTACGGCCAACTCCCCTTCAGCCGTTCTATTCCGACAAATTTTCTTCTTCACATTATATCATTTTTGTTCGCCTTGCACAAGCGCAGTTTGTCACTTTTTCAATGTATTATGGTAAAATCACAAAAATCCGCAATTTCACCAAAAACGCCTTTCGCTTTTCAGTCATTATTTTCCCCATTTTTGGCATTTTCGGCATAGGAATCGAACTGCACCCACGGTGCGGCCTGCGGCGGCCGGCGGAAAAAGGTCATAGGCTCGCCTGTTTTCGGATGGGTGAAGGACAGCCGCGCCGACCACAGGGCGATGGGACAGCCATCCTCCAGCAGGCTGTATTTGCGGTCTCCCACCAGCGGAAAGCCACGGGAGGAGAACTGACAGCGGATCTGATGGGTACGGCCTGTCCGCAGGATGATATGGGCAAGGCTCAGGCCGTCGGCCTGTCCAAGACACCGGTAGTCCAGCACCGCCTCCTGCACATCCTTGGCAGGCTCCTGCACCACATAGGTCTTGCGCTCGGCCTTGTTCCGAAGCAGGAGATCCCGCATGGTGCCGCCGTCGGGCAGCTCTCCGTGGACCACGGCAAGATAGGCTTTCCCAAACTCGTCCTCCCGGATCTGCCGCGACAGCGCCGAGGCAGACTTGGCGTTCCGCGCCAGTACCATGAGGCCGCTGACCACCTGATCGAGACGGTGGACCGTCCGCACATTGGCCTGCGGATCGCCCAGGGCTTCCCGCACCAGCTCCGGCACGCCGCCCGGCTCATCTGTGGATTTGACCCCGGCGGGCTTGATACATACTACGATATCTTTATCCGTATAGACCAGTTCTATCATACAGCTCACTCCTTATGTTACGATCATATCACAAATTCGGGATACTGCATAGGACTGCTTGACAATTACTTTGTAGTCTGCTATCCTGTTGTCTTACAAAAAAGGAGGATCTGCTATGAAAAATTTTGTTCCCTATGAAAAGCTCTCCAAAAAAGAGAAGCGCAAGCTCGATGCCGCCCGCCGCGGGAGCTGGGGCGAGATGAGCCCTGTGACCCGCAAGGTCCAAAGCAAAAAGGTCTATGACCGCAAAAAGATCCGAAGCATGGAGCGTGAGCCCTACGGCCGTCCAAGCATCGGATCTTCTTTTATTTATTTGCCGCGCTTTTGATAGTCCTCGTCATCTTTATCGGTACAGACCGTTCCTATCATAGCTCCTTTTTCCTGATCATAGATAAACGCCCCGAGATCAACGATCAAACCCACTAGTTAAACTAGTGGGTTGCACAGTCCCTTCAAGAGCCTATTGCCAGCAGCATCTTAAGATGCACTGAATGATCATCTTTCGCATATTATGCCCTACTACCAGCAAGTCCGTTTGTATTGTGATCGCACCTACTGCCTCCCTCTGATGAGGGAGGTGGCAAAGATCTATGATTTTTGACGGAGGGAGAGAACATGAAAGCTTACACCATTTCAGCGACATCTGCGAATATGTTGATCGTTTTGGGCAGTATTCTCTCCCTCAGTCAGCTTCGCTGACAGCTCCCTCATCAGAGGGAGCCTTATGATGCTATAAGCTTTTTATCCCCCCGGCTCAGCCGGGGGGCTTTGTCCTAAAGACCAATAAAAACGGACGACCCAGGCCGTCCGTTTTCACCATACACACTATGTACCCGCATCAACTATCCATCAATATCACAACGATGCTACCGCCACCGCCGATCAGCGAAGAAACCAATCCCCAGGTAACAACACCAGCGGCAGTAAGCTCAAATACCTTGCCTGTTTCTAACATCCATATAACAAGAATAGCACCTATCGCTATAAAGCCCAAAACGATCATCAGAATTGGAGTTAACACCATGCAAAACAATATCACACCAATGTCAGCTTCCAAATCTTTTATGCGATGGATGATAATCGCGAAGACCAGACCAAATATTGCACCAACACCGCAGCCTAATGTCGCAATTTGCATGAAATCAGAGTGGGATTCGATCAAAGAGCCCAAGAACCAGTCTGACACAAAATATCCAACAACGATACAATAAAGATACCCTATCAGCGAAGTCGGCCATTTGATCAGCATCACAAGCGCAGCAATACCAATGATCGCCCACGCAATCAGCATTTTTTCTTCCATATTGAGCCCCCCTTTTTTCATACTACACATCGACAATTATAAGCATCTTTCTTGCACGATCACTACGATCGATCATACTCATATTTTTGTTTTTGTCAACTGCAAATATATGTGCTTCGGTTTTGATCGCAATATGCTGTATAAGCAAACTGTTCGCTGTGCATGGAGATTTTCTGGTTTATCTTCCCCGCTTTTGATAGTCCTCGTCGATTCGCTTCTTCCAGCCGCTGCTGACCTTTCCGCGGCTGCGGACATCGGAGATTGCGCAGGAGAGCACCTCGTAGTTGAGCGCCGTGCCCTTGCTGTCACACTGATAGCGGACAGCACGGTCCTCGGAGATCCCGAAGTTTCGGGCCGTGGCTACCGCATCGATGTTGGCACCGAGGAACAGGAACTCCCAGCCGTACTGCTCCTTCTGCCGGGCGATCATCTCCCTGACCTTTTCCGCAGGATAGGTGCGGCTGGCATTCTCCATGCCGTCGGTGGTGATCACGAACAGCGTATGCTCCGGCACATCCTCTTCCCTTGCGTACTTGTGGACATTTCCGATGTGTCCGATCGCAGAGCCGATGGCATCCAGCAGAGCCGTACAGCCGCCAACGGTGTAGTCCTTATCAGTCATCGGCGCGATCTTATCCAAAGGCACTCTGTCGTGGATGACCTCCGATCTGTTGTCGAACAGCACCGTGGAGACGAGGGCTTCGCCCGCTTCCCGCTTCTGCTTTTCGATCATGGCGTTGAAGCCGCCGATGGTGTCGCTCTCCAGACCGCTCATAGAACCGCTGCGGTCGAGGATGAATACCAATTCTGTCGGACCCTTTTTCATGTTACATACCTCCAAAAAGCAAATATGGCTACAGGTCTTTCGTCCTTACAGCCATATCTTACCTCTTTTGAAGGGCAGTTTGGTCGCCTTGCAGGCGACATTTCACACAAGGCGCATCAGAGTCTCACCGTCTGCGATATACGCATCCGCCATGGCCTTCATCTGCTCCTGCCCATAGTTATAGCGGTCGTAGATCGCCACGGTCTTCATGCCCAGTTTGTGGGCCGTCTCGATCGCCACCGCGGAATCCTCAAACACACAGGTCTCCTCCGTGGCAGTCCCGAGGTATTCCTGCGCCATCTGATAGATGTCGGGCCGATCCTTGCCCTTGCCGATGGTCGCGCAAGAGAAAGTCTGCGGAAAGAACGCTCCGATCCCACAGCAGTCGATCGCCGTCTGCAAAAGCTTCGGGCCGTTGGCAGAGGCGATGCACAGCCTGATGCCGCGGCTTTGGCAAGCTTCCAAAAACTCCAATACACCGGGCTTGAGCTGCACCGTGGTCTTGTAGTATTCGCGGATAAAGTTATGAGCCGCCGCAGTCAGCGCCTCGCCGCTCTCACCAAGACCGCAGAGCGCATGGACCATCTCCATGGCATCCTTCAGGGTCATGGTACGCACTGCCTTATCCGCCTCCGCAGAGGGACGGAAGCCATCCACGCCGAGATAGCGTTTGCCGAAATCCTCCCACATCAGATCCCACAGGCCGAGGGAATCCACCAGCGTGCCGTCCATATCGAAGATCGCACCTTTGATCTTATCCAGCATATCCTTTATCCTCCCAGAAGGCTTTGGTCGAAGGCGAACAGCGCCTCATTGATCTGCATGATATCGTAGATCTCTCTTTCGATAAAATACTCCACAATGATATCAAATTTGCTGGCATGGGTCAAGGCATATCCCGCCTTTTCCAAAAGCTCTTTGGTCTCTTTCAGATTCAGTTCCAACGCGATGGCAAAGGCGATCGCCGTGGGCTTATTGGGCTTATAGCCGATATTGTTCCGGATCTTAGAAAAGAGCTTGCGGTCCACATTGGCCTTTTTGTAGCACGCGGGATCTGTCATGCCCTTTTCATCGATCTTACGCAGGAGCATCTGCGAAAAGCTCTCGTCCACTTGGGAGACCAGCTCCTCCAAAGAGCATCTCTCCATGGCCGCCTCGATATTGGGCAAATAGGCTTTTTGTCCGGCAGAAGCATTGCCCAGCAGAAAGCTGCGCCTGCGGATCTCCAGATCGGCATCTTCATGCAGTGCCACATAGCGGTCATCGATATAGGCTTTGATGTGGGCGTAGAGCTTGCCGCCGATCTCATAGGCGCGCTTGTCGAAGATGACGAGATAGACCGTCATATCGTGGTCGGCAAGGAATGCACCGACCGTATCCATGGCAACGCGCAGAGCCTGATCTTTGGGATAGCCGTAGACACCGGAGGAGATCAGAGGGAACGCCACGGTCTCACATTTCAGCTCAGCCGCCAGCTCCAAAGAACGGCGATAACAGGAGACGAGCTTTTCCCGCTCCCCATGCCCGCCGCCGTGCCACACAGGGCCGACCGTATGGATCACATACCTGCACGGGAGCGCATGCCCCTTCGTGACTTTGGCATCGCCCGTTTTACAGCCGCCCAGAGTCCTGCACTCTTCCAAAAGCGCAGGGCCTGCCGCCCGATGGATGCAGCCATCCACACCGCCGCCACCAAGGAGCGTCTCATTGGCGGCATTGACGATGGCATCCACCTTCATTTTTGTGATATCATTTCGAACGATCTGAATAGGCATAGCCGCACCTTCTTTCTGTTTTTATGATAGCACAAAGGCACAAAAAAGGGAACCGCCGCAGCGGTCCCTTTTTTTGTTTCTGATGATAACGAGCTTGATGCAGGAAATAAAGCCTCGCAGAGTTCCGCCACCGCAGTGGCGGAATAATGTCATATCAAAATTTCCGGGGGCGTGTACCTCGGAAATTTTTCCGCTATCGTGCAAGTGTGCGAGCATAGCGAGTGCGCGCAGCACGATGCAAATTCCCGATCAAAAAATATCGCAGATATTTTTTGCTTAATTTTCCGCCTTTGCTTCGCAGTACAGGCAGCGGTAGATGCCCTTTTCGCGGTCCTTCAGCTCAAACACCTGATCCAGCTCCTGCTCGGTGGAGGAGATGCAGCGGGGGTTCTTGCAGCGGATGACATTGACCAGCCGCTCGGGCAGGACGATATCACGCTTTTCCACAAGCTCGCCGTTGCGGATGATGTTCACCGTGGCCTTGGGATCCACATAGCCGATGGCATCGATGTCGATATCCACCTTGCCGTCCACCTTGATGATGTCCTTCTTTCCCATCTTGCGGGAGGTGACATTCTTGATGATGGCAACGGAACACTCCAGCTTATCCAGCTGCAGCAGATGATACAGCTGCATACCGCGGCCTGCGGCGATATGGTCGATGACGATACCGTTTTGGATGGAGTCGATCTTCATTTACTGCACCTCCAGAAGTTTCAAGATCAAAGCCTCGCGCATGATCTTGCCGTAGTAGGCCTGCTTGAAATAGCAAGCTCTGGGATCGTTGTCCACCGCCACGGAGATCTCATTGACTCTGGGCAGGGGATGCATGATGATCATGTCCTTCTTGGCGTTTTTCAGCTTCTCGGGGGTGAGGATGTAGCTGTCCTTCAAACGCAGATAGTCCTCCTCATTGAAGAAGCGCTCCTTCTGCACGCGGGTCATATACAGCACATCCAGCTGAGGCATGACAGCTTCCAGATCGGTGGTCTGCTCATAGGCGTGACCGGAAGGCTTGATATGCTCCGTCTTGACATAGCTGGGCAGCTTCAGCTCCGTGGGAGAGATCAGCACGAACTTCACATTGGGATAGCGGCACATGGCAGCGATCAGGGAGTGGACGGTGCGTCCAAACTTCAGGTCGCCGCAAAGACCGATGGTCAAGTTGTCGAACCTGCCCTTTTCACAGTGGATGGTCAGAAGGTCTGCCAGAGTCTGGGTGGGGTGGTTGTGACCGCCGTCACCGGCATTGACCACAGGGATGGTGGCATTCATGGAAGCCACCAGCGGTGCGCCCTCCTTGGGATGGCGCATGGCAAGGATGTCGGCATAGCAGCTGATCATCTTGGCGGTATCTGCCACGCTCTCGCCCTTGGCGGCGGAGGAGGAAGCGGCGGAGGCCACGCTCAGCACATTGCCGCCCAGCTCATACATGGCAGCCTCAAAGGAAAGTCTGGTGCGGGTGGAGGGCTCATAGAACATGGTCGCCAGCTTCTTGCCATCGCACTTATGGGCATACTTGGCAGGGTCTGCCATGATGTCCTCAGCGACCTTCACCATCTCATCCAGCTCTTCCACGCTCAGGTCGAGGATGTCGATCAGGCTTCTCATTTGTTACCTCCGATCCAGCTCTCGTCGGAGGGGTCATTGCGGAACTTGATGAGCCTTTCGATATCGCTCTCAGCGATGTAGCCTTCCTCGGCAGCCACCTTGGCGATCACATCGAAGTTGGTCAGGCTGGTGTTCTCCACATTGGCGGCAGCCAGTCTGTCCAGACCCTTCTGCATGCCGTAGGTGAAGATGGACACGATGCCCAGCACTTCCGCGCCTGCCTCACGCAGGACATTGACGACCTCGATGCAGCTGCCGCCGGTGGAGATCAGATCCTCCACGACCACGACCTTCTGGCCCTTTTCCAGCTTGCCTTCGATCTGGTTCTGACGGCCATGGTCCTTATTGCCGGAGCGGACATAGCCCATGGGCAGGCCCATGATATGGCCCACGATGGCGGCATGGGCGATGCCTGCGGTGGAGGTGCCCATCAGCACATCCACTTCGGGATACTTCTCACGGATGATGTCTGCCAGCGCATTCTCCACATCGTTTCTTACTTCGGGCGCGGTCAGGGTCAGACGGTTGTCGGTGTAAACAGGGCTCTTGATGCCGCTGGCCCAGGTGAAGGGCTCATCGGGACGGAAAAAGAC
>JAFSHB010000012.1 GCA_017440525.1 Oscillospiraceae bacterium
CTTGGTGATGACGGTGGCCAGACGGGAGTTGTTGGCAGGATCGGCAGAGCCGCCCTCCTTCACAGCCACGATCATTTCCTTTGCGATCATGGTAAAAGCCGCAGAGCGCTTGGCGTCCTGCGCGCCTTTGGTCTTTTGGATATTATGCCATTTGGAATGTCCGGACATATCGGTATCTTCCCTTCCGTATTATAAAGATTCTACAGGGTATTTTAGCATATACGATATAGAAAAATCAACTGTTATCGGGAAATTTATGAAGAAAGATCGCAGAAGCCCCCGGCTTCTGCGATCATATCCCCTCAGTCACAGCTTCGCTGTGCCAGCTCCCCTTGAAATGCAAGGGGAGCCTTTTATTTTTCTCGTTTTTTGATGACCTTTGCAGGCGTTCCCACAGCTACGGAATAAGGCGGGATGGGCTTGACCACGGTGGAGCCTGCGCCGATCACAGAACCATCACCGATAGAGCCTGAGTACATGACACAAACACCCATGCCAAGGTAGCAGTCCTTGCCAATGGTGACTTTTTTCATATGTCCGCCCTGATCCCAGATGCGCTGGTCGGGATCGTCGAAAATATGGGAATAGGGCGTGATCGTGATATTCTGTGCCAGGAGCGAGAAGTCCCCGATCTCCAGTCCGCGATGACCGAAGCAAGTCGTGCCTGTCCCCAGATAGACCCACTCACCAAGCTCGATGTAGCCGCCATCGCATTGGGTATCCAGATACACCCGCTCAGAGAGGATGACATTCTTTCCAAGATGGATATGGGTATCCTCTCTTGCGATCAGGGTGCAGTCATCCTCGATGGTGACATCATCCTCCAGACGCACCAGATGGGGGTTGACGATCTTGACACCGGTGCCGATCTTGACATTCTCTCCCATATAGCCAAGGACAGACCGGTAGTAGTCGTGGCGTACCTTGGCGGCATAGTCGGAAGGGGCGTTCAAAAATACAGTTTTATAAAAGCTCTCTTTGGCTTCTGCATCCATATTCAGAAAGGCGTCGGTAAACATGCCCATGTCAATCCTCCTTTTTGCTGCCCTGAGAGAAGGCGGCTTTCAGATAGGGATCGTCTCCTGTTTCATTGGCTTTGTCCCACTTGGCTTTGACCCGGGCATAAACTGCATCGTCGATGTCGGGTGTGCCGCCCTTCCGGGTGGGCAGGAGCTGATCGCCGGCCACCTTGGGATCGACACAGGCAGTATCATCGCGCCATGCATCGCGGATGGACTTATCGCGAAGATCGGGGATCTGCATCCGCTTGCCGTCCTCCAAAATAGAGCGGTAAGCGAACATACCGGGCAGGAACATATCCATGGCTTCGTAGACATCGATGATGTCGGCATTTTGATCGCCCTTGATGCGCTCAACGAAGTAATACATGGAATAGAAGTCCGAGCCGCCGTGGTTGAAATTGTCGCTCATCTTTTCCAGACCGCGCAGAGGCATATAATGCTCTGCAGGTCTGCCTGCATACTCGCCGGAATATTCGTCAGCCTTGACATAGATCCTCTGGGTGCCGTCACCGCCCACGATGGTGCGAACGATGCCGTCCTGCCCCATGGCTTCCTGATCGCCCTCGACGGTGACACAGCGTTCACTTTCCATATAGCCCTTGGAGCCGTACATATTATACCAGACTGAATGCTCATACAGGAAGCAGCCGTTGATGGACTTGATGATCGCGCCATTTTCCAGCGTGATCATGGTGATACCGAATTGGGCGCCCTTACAGCCGTTCCGCATGGGGCGCTCATTCCTGCCGCCCTCAAAGCCGATGACAGACACAGGCTTCAGCCCGGTGGCGTGGATGATTGGGCCGATGGAATGGGTGCAGTAGAAGGTGGAGTACATATTGTTGCGCCAGTGGTCTTTTTCACCGTAGGTGATGCTATGCCAGATCGGCTCATAGGAGCCGATGTACTCACACTCGCCGTATTCAAACTCGCCGATCTTGCCCTGACCGTAGAGCTTTTTCATCTCAAAGGGCGCAGGCATGAAGCAGTAGTTCTCGCCGTAGGCGTAGATCATGCCCGTTTCTTCCACAGCTTCCACCAGCTCCACGGCTTCCTTCATGGTCTGCACAGGCAGGACCTCGGAGAACACATGCTTGCCCGCTCTCATGGCGCGGATGGCATAGGGTGCATGCTCCGTGGCGAAGTTGGCAAGGACCACAGCATCCATATCGTGCCGGATGAAGTCCTCAAAGTTATCATAAAATGCGATATCCATGCCCGCTGTCAGCTTTTTCTGCATCTCAATGACATGGGGCGCGTTATCGCAGATGGCAACGACCTCGGCATTGTCCGCCGCCTTGCAGTAGTTGATCATGCTGGTGCCGCGGTAACCGCCGAGGACACCGATTCGGATCTTTTTCATAGAGCATACCTCCCATTCGAGCTTATAGTTCCAGTATAATGAGGAAGTTTTCTCCTTTCAATGGATATTTTCCATAAAATTATGGAAATTCGTCATATCTCATGGTATGATAGCCACGAGGTGATTCTATGAACATCTGCCATTTCATCCCCATCGATACCGATAAGGGGAGCTGGGATATCCTGAATTTCGTATTGGAGACGCAGCCTCAGCGTTTTTCGAATCTCAAAACAGAAGCTGTCTATAAGCTCCATTTCGTCCGCTCCGGGCAGGGAAAGCTCCACACCCTCGGCAAGATCACGCCGCTCTCTGCAGGCACGCTGTTTTTCACCTTTCCTGCGGAGGCCTATGCCATCGAATCGACCGATGGCTTGGAGTATCTTTATATCACCTTTCTCGGTTCCCGTGGCACCAAACTCATGGAGCAGCAGGATATCAGCCGCCACAACTGCGTATTCCATGGGCACAGCAGTCTAAAGACCTTCTGGCAGAACGCCATCGAGATGAACAGCCCACACCACGATCTTTGCGCAGAAAGTGTGCTGCTGTACACCTTGGCCCATCTGGCACAGGTGCAGACGGAGCAGCGGAGCCTTCTGAAGGGACAGGCGTGGGCACAAGTGAAAAAACATCTGGACGAACATTTTACCGACCACCGGCTGTCCTTACAGACCCTTGGGATCAGTCTGGGCTATCACCCCAAATACCTTTCCACCGTTTTCAAACAAGCCGTCGGCATGGGCATCGCGGAATATCTTTGCTCCCTGCGGATCCAGCACAGCTGCACCCTGATGGCACAGGGCTTCACCAGCATCAGCGACATCAGCGCCCAGAGCGGCTTCACCGATCCGCAATACTTCTCCAAGGTGTTCAAAAAACACATAGGCCTCCCACCAGGACAGTATATCAAAGAGCATAAATAGCAAACTCAACGACCTTGCTTTTTTATCCACTTTCCATTATGATATCGTTATAGAGTTCGCCAAGGAGGTTTTCCTATGAAAATGATCAAAGAGAGAAATACAAATCTTGAGCTCTTCCGCATTATAACCATGATTTTGATCGTTGCCCACCATTATGTGGTCAACTCTGCACTTCTTGTGGAAGGCGGACCGATCCTGAGCGCCCCTACCGCCCCGGCATCATTGTTTCTTCTGATACTTGGCGCATTCGGCAAGACCGGCATCAATTGCTTTGTTTTGATAACCGGATATTTCATGTGCACTTCTTCCATTTCAGCAAAAAAATTTGCCAAGCTCTATTTAGAAGTCCTGTTCTACCGCGTCGTGATCTTCTGCATTTTCTGGCTCAGCGGGTACACAGCGTTCTCATTGAACGAATTCCTCCACTGCCTGTTCCCCATCAACACCATTCGAACCAGTTTTACTCCTGCATTCCTTGTCTTTTTTCTATGCATCCCCTTCCTTAATATTCTCGTGCGCAATATGACCCAGAAGATGCACGCCTATCTTTTGCTCCTACTGTTTTTTGTCTTTGTGATCATGGGCACAGTCACAGTCTTTTTTGAGCTGAACATGAACTATCTGTCCTGGTTCATCGTTCTGTTTTTGTTCTCGTCCTATATCCGCCTGTATCCAAACAAGCTATTTGACAATGTCCGTGTTTGGTCCATTTGTTCTATAGTATTTGTCAGCCTGTCGGTCGTTTCTGTGGTAGCATGCACATGGCTCGGCACGGTTTTGGGCCTAAATCTCTCTTACTATTTTGTTACCGATAGCAACACATTCCTTGCCTTTGCCACAGGTTTGAGTGCATTTATGTTTTTCAAAAATGTCCGCATCCCCTACAGCAAGACCATCAATACCATCGCAGCTTGTTGTTTTGGTGTTTTGCTGATCCATGCAAACAGCGACACCATGCGACAATGGTTGTGGATCGATTTGCTGGACAATGCCGGCAAATATGCTTCTCCATGGATGCCTCTGTACGCCGTGGGGACTATTCTGGCAGTATATCTAATTTGTACGGGCATCGACCTCCTACGCATCCGTTTTCTGGAGAAACCATTTTTTGTTCTATGGGATAAGCATTGGCCCCAAATATCCGCGTGGTTTCAAACTCGGTCGTCTGCATTGCTCCGCCGTCTGAATATTTCAGATACATAAAGAAATGTCCCCATAGATCTATGGGGACATTTCTTTATGGCAACAAAAGCCACATGCTAAGAAGGGCCGCAAGGAAGATCAGGTTGGCGGCGGTGAAGCAGAGCATATATCTGCCGCGCAGGTGTTTATAGTCGCGGCCGATGTACTTAAAGGAGATCAGGCTGGCCATGGAGGCGATGATGGTGCCGAGGCCGCCCAAATTGGTGCCGATCAAAAGCAGATCGCACCGGGGCGTAAAGCCGGAGAGCAGCAGTGCCGCAGGCACATTGCTCATGAACTGGCTGCAGACCACAGCCGTCAGCACTTCCCTGCCCTCGATGATCCTGCCCAAGAGCGCATTGAATGCCGGGATCCTTCCCATATTGCCGATGAAGATGAAGAATCCCACAAAGGTCATAAGAAGCGCATAATCTACATCCTTGAGCACTGCTTTGTCCATGATGAGCACCACGATCAAGGTCACTGCCAAGGCGATGCCCCAATCGATCACATGGGCAACGGTCAGAAGGCTCACCGCGAACAGCAGGCCGTAGACCACGAGCTGCACCTTACTTTTGGACAGATCCACCTTGTTTTGCGGCATGTAGGAAACAGTCTTCTCCCCTTTGTATCCAAAGCACAGACACCACACCGCCAACAGCACAAAGGAAGCGGCGGCATAGGGCAGCATCAGACCCACGAACTGCCCAAGTCCGAGACCTGCTTTGCCGTAGAGATACAGATTCTGAGGATTGCCGATGGGCGTGAGCATACTGCCCAGGTTAGCGGCGATCGTCTGCATGACCACCACAGGCACCACCAAGGACTCTGCTCCGATCAAAGACAGGACGATGAAGGAGAACGGCACGAAGGTGATCAGTGCCACATCGTTGGTGATGAGCATGGAGGAGAAGAAGCAAAGGGCGATCAGGATAAACACCGCCATGCGGATATGCTTCACCTTTTGCAGGAGCTTTTCCGCAACATAGGAGAACACACCGCTCTTTTGCAGACCTGCCATGACCGCCATCAGACAGAACAAAATGGCAAGGGTCCGGAAGTCGATATAGCCGAGATATTCCTTATCCGGCAGGACA
Source organism: Oscillospiraceae bacterium (assembly GCA_017440525.1). Taxonomy (GTDB): domain Bacteria; phylum Bacillota; class Clostridia; order Oscillospirales; family Oscillospiraceae; genus Avoscillospira. Next base: position 5,588 of record JAFSHB010000012.1, read on the forward strand.
AAGAACGACGAAACGACCGCCAGAGCGAGCGCAACGGTCAGGACGATCTCTTTTTTCAAGAATGCGATGACTTTCATTCCAGCACCTCTTTGACTTTCACCAGATACTCCCGAATGGGCAGCATCTGGGGACAGCTTCGCTCACACACGCCGCAGCCGATGCAGTCGGATGCCTTGCCCCGGTCTTTGGATGCTTCCACATATGCCGGCTTCAGCTTCCACGCCTGAGAGGGCTTCTGCTGCCCCTCGTTATAGAGCCTGAAATAGCGGGAGATGAAGATCTTTTGTGGACATTTGGACAGACAGTAGCCACAGCCGGTACAGCCGATGGCGGTGGCCTTATCGATCGCCATGGCCGCGCGGTGGAGCAGCACCAGCTCTTCATCGGTCATAGGCTCCACGGGCAGGAGATTCTCCTGCATCTGCTCCAAAGAGCCCATACCGCTGAGCACCACATCCACATGGGGAAGGCTCTGGACAAAACGCAAAGCGTGGAATGCAGGACTGCGCTCAGGGTCGATCTTTTTCAAGATCTTGGCGGCGGCTTCTGGAACTTTTGCCAGCGTGCCGCCTTTGACAGGCTCCATCACCACGATCTCTTTGCCATGGCGCAGGGCTGTCTCATAACACTTGCGGGACTGGATCCCCTCGCTTTCCCAGTCCAGATAATTGATCTGCAAAAGCACGACATCCACTTCCGGATGGGCCGTCAGAATCTTATCCAGCAGGGCAGCCGTGTCATGGAACGAAAAGCCGATCTTCTTCGCCTTGCCGGATGCTTTCAACTCCCGCAAAAAAGCAAACTCATCGAACTGCTCCGCCATGGCATAGTGCTTCTCATTGAGCCAATGGAGCATATAGACATCAAAATGATCCACACCGCATCGGCGCAGAGATGTCTCGAACATCCGATACAGGTCCTCCCGCTCTTTGACCTGATAGCCGGGGACTTTATTGGCAAGGATGTAGGAATCTCTGGGATACCGCTCCACCACGGTCTTACGGACGGCCTCCTCGCTCTTGCCGTTGAGATAGGGGTAGGCCGTATCGATATAGCGGCCGCCGCCTGCAAAGAAGGCATCCACCATGGGCGTCAGGATATCATAGCACACTTCATCATTTTCCATGGGAAAGCGGAGGAACCCGAACCCAAGTTTATTCATAAGCAGTCTCCTTTGCTTTGGCTTTCACAGCGATGAGCACCGTGAAAAAATACTTTCGTTTTTTCAAAAAGGCTTCCAGACTCTCACCGTAGTCATCCGGGGCCTGCGCGTTTCGATAGGTGTTATAGCCTGTGAATCTTCCGTTTTTGTATTGCAGCGCCACATAGTGGGCGCCGCCTTTGAGCTTTTTTTGCCAGCGGTAGAACAACAGGCAGACATCGCTCGATCTTGCCGCTTCATCAAATCCGCTTCGCCGCGTGATGACACGGACAGGAAAGCCCAGCTTTTTGAAAAACTGCGCCGGGGTCAGCACGAAGGTGCCCAGATTGCCGTTGATCAGGGGAACATTTCGCTCGAACCACCGGACGATCGGCTCCATCTTTGGATGATATCCCAGCAGGCACAGGGCATTATAAGCCGCGATCGGGCCGCATCCGGTGGCGCCGACAGACCGCAGGCCATAGCGCCACCGGTCCTTCGGTATGCTCTTTTGGTCATAGATCAGAAAGTCCATAGCAGATACCCCCAACCATGTTTTCACCATTGTAGCACATTTCTTTTCATAATACTACGATACACATCTGGACTTTTGAAAAAAAGCGTTGTATAATACGATTTAAATAGCAAAAGATTGGAGCGATATCCTATGAATGAGACAAAGCAAGCTCTATCCGTGCGCTGGCTCTATCTGATCATCGGCGTGGTCGCCATGCTGTTTGCAGGTGTCCTGTATGCATGGTCGATCTTAAAAGCCCCCCTGTCTGCCGAATTCGGCTGGAGCGCTTCGGCGCTGGCACTCAATTTCACGCTGGCCATGAGCTTTTTCTGCATCGGAGGGCTCCTTGGCGCACGGCTGTCCAAAAAAGCCGGACACAGGATCGCCCTTCTGACATCCGGTCTGCTCTCCGCTCTTGGATTTGTTATGACCGCCCTTTTGAAAGGCAGCTCCGTGTGGATGCTCTACATCACCTACGGCGTTCTGGCAGGCTTGGGCATCGGCATCGCTTACAATGTGCTCCTTGGCACAGTCAGCGCCTGGTTCCCCGATCGGAAGGGCCTTTGCTCCGGCTGCCTGATGATGGGCTTCGGCGCATCCGCACTGGTCCTTGGCAATCTGGCCAATACCGCCTTCAACAGCGCCCTCGGCTGGCGCACGACCTTTATGATCTTGGGCGCCGCCATCTGCGTGGTGATCGCGGTCTCCGGTCTCTTGCTGAAAAAGCCCGATGCCGAAACTGTGTTCCCTCAGCCCAAAGCCAAAAAGGCCGCAACCGTTGAGATCTTTGAAGCCAAAGACTTCACCACCGCACAGATGCTCTGCCGCCCCTCTTTCTGGCTGGCTTTTGTGTACATGACATTCCTGGCTGCCGTGGGCAGCTCTGTGATCAGCTTCGCCAAGGATCTGGCTCTGTCTGTGGATGCACCGGAAGCACTGGCTGTATCTTTGGTCGGTGTGCTGTCCGTCTGCAACGGTCTCGGCCGCATCCTCACCGGTGCGATCTTTGATGTCATCGGCCGCCGCAAGACCATGCTGTGCGCCAATATCCTGACCATCGGTGCCGCATCTGTAACGCTGTTGGCTGTGGCTGTCGGCTCTCTGCCTCTGTGCATCGCAGGTCTGTGCCTGTGCGGCATCTCCTACGGTGCATGCCCCACCATCAATTCCGCATTTATCTCTTCCTTCTTTGGCATGAAGCACTACTCCACCAATATGGCCATGATGACCTTCAATGCCATGACCAGCTCTCTCATCGCCACATTGTCCAACAAAGTGCTGGAAGTCTCCGGCGGCTATACGGCTGCCTTTATAATGCTGTTGGGTCTGACCTTTGCGGCTCTGATCTTGAACCTCTTTATCCGCAAGCCCTGAGCAAAAACGGCCTGTCCTCACGGACAGGTCGTTTTTTTGCCTTCCCATTGTGACAGCAAAATGGCGGCGAAGATCACCGCAAAGCCAAAGAGCATCCTGAGGGTGATCTGTTCATGATAGATGATGACCGAGAACAGGACACCGAACACCGACTCCAAGCTCAAGAGCATACCGCCGATCGCAGGCTCGGCATATTTCAGGCCGTAGCTTTGCATGAACAGGCACAGCGCCGTTGCGAACAGGCCAAGATACACGATCCCGCCGACCGCGCCCAGAGGAAGCTCCGTCGGAAAGCCATTGCCCGCAAAGACTGACAGCCATGCAAGGATCGTGACCACCCACAATTCAATGGTCGTGAGCAGCAAAACATTTCTGTTTTTGCTGACGATCGAGGATATCACGATATTGACCGCACAGGGCACACCGCTCAGTACCGTCAGCACATCGCCAAGAGACATGCCCCATCCGCCCGACAAGGAAAGCAGACCGATGCCTGTAAGGCAGAGGAGCACACAGAGCAGATGGTGGAGCCTGGGCCGCTGTTTTGTGGCCGCCCAATAAAAGAACGGCACCATCACGCTGTAGGTCGTACACAAGAACGCGCTCTTTCCCGGAGATGTATCCAGCGTCAGACCGCGCACCTGCAGCCAGTAGGAAGCAAACAGGGTGATCCCCATCCAAACGCCATCGATCAGATATTTTCTATCCAGCTGCTTTCTTTGAGGGAACGCCGCGATCAAAAGGGCGATCGAAGCGATCAAAAACCGCAGCGCAATGATAAACGAAGCGGAGAATACCGCGGAGGTGAGCTTTCCGACCGTAAAGGTCGTTCCCCACAGCACCGCCGTCAGGAACAGAGCGATCTTCGCAAGGGATGAATGTTTCATCTCAAAAGGACCTCTTTCACAGTATCAAGTCTATATCGTATAGTCCGGCAAAACGAAAGCCATGATCCTCTCCCGCGGATCTTTGCCCTCGAACAGATCTTCGCAGGAGATCTCATCGTAAAACTCCAGCTCGTCCACCGTCATCAGATAGGAGATATATTCATCGGACGGATAATAGAAAAACAAGAGCATCTCCCGCGGTGTTTCATAATAGGACGCCACGATCCTGGCCATCACTTTTCGCAGGATCTCCACAGAAAAGGGATTGAAAAAGTAGCAGCAGGTGACATCTGCCGGGACTTCGTAAGCCTCCGCCCTTGCAAGGACCAGCTCCGATCTCGATTCGGACGCTTTTTTATTCTCCATCGCTCCCCGGCAGATCTGCTCGTCATATTCGATGCCGATGGTCTTCGCGCCGATCTGGTCTGACAGGAAAAAGCCCACGCGCCCTTTCCCACAGCCATAGTCCAAGATGACATCATCTTCTCTGAGGATGCCGCTGTCTGCCAAACGCTCCAAAACGCAATAGGGCGTCGGCTCATAGGGGAAACGGTATTCATCGGCATTGGACGAGTCCCGGCCGATGGTCTGTATATGCAGTCGTGCATCCCATTTTTGTTCGTGATCTGTCATCGTATGCCTCGTTCTTTCGATAATTTCTATGGCATTATAGCATAAAAAAACGCAAAAGGACAGAGGCAAAAGCCCCTGCCTTCGTTTTGTCCCACCGCGTCCGGTGAATAAGGCTTCTCCCTGATGAGGTGTAGATCACATTGTAACACTGTTTCTCAGCTACACCTCATCCGACCTCCCTGCCGCTCGGCCACCTTTCCCTCAAGGGAAGGGCTTTAGTCTGCCGCATCCAACATATTTTCGATAAAGATCCCGTAACCTCTTGTTGGGTCATTTACTAAAACATGGGTGACGGCTCCCACCAGCTTGCCGTCCTGTATGATCGGGCTGCCGCTCACGAGTGATCGGCATTAGGGACAACAATTTTCAGGTGCAAAACAGCCATGCACTTCGAATGCATGGCTGTGTGTATTATGCTTATACGATTCGACAAACTGGAATTTACTTACTGCAATACACCGCAATTGCTTCACAGATAAACTTAGCAGTACCGTCAGCGTGCTTATCAATGTTGTTCGTAAAGCGCTCGTCCGCTACATACATCTGACCGAGACTTGCCAGTATTTCGTTTGTACAAAGATAGTGATTCTCGGTGATATGGTTCTGCAGCATTTTTACAAGTTTTTGTGCTTCAGTGGAATCAGGACTTTCGTCCTTTCTCATGCAGAGTGCAAACTCTGCCATAATATGGTCCAGTCCCTCGGCAAGGTCATTCCACTTCTGCTTGGAGTAGTTTTTAGTCCGTTCCGCATGTTCCTTGTATGC
>JAFSHB010000117.1 GCA_017440525.1 Oscillospiraceae bacterium
TCCTTTGCCTGTATCACAGTCCATGCCCCCTTTTTGTTTCGTTCCACACGATCATACCAGAAAAGACAATAAAATGGAACCCCCCAAGGGCGCGTTCCCATAAGACAGTATCCGCTTCAAAAACGAGCTTTTTACCCAATAATGCAAAAAAATGATATAACAGGCGTCAGCCTTGCCCTATCATTTTTTCTTGTCTTGGAATAAAAATTCTTTGTTTTTGAAGTGCTTTGCAGTTTTGCCGACTGAATTTTCCGATGGAACAAGGAATAGACACGCAGAAATACATTGTGTATTTCAAGGGGATATTCAGATGTTACAGCGGAAAAGACTGCGGCAAAACCGAATAATGTCTTATGGGAACGCGCCCAAGGGGGTCCCATTTTCTGTCTTCTTCAAAGCAGGCACAGTCGGCAGTGCGTTCAAGCTCGTAGGGGCCGACCCATGTGTCGGCCCGCAAAAGGAAGGGATCTTTTTTACAGCATCCCGATCAGCTTGCCAAGGACAGGCTCAAAGGCCGCGCCGTACCAGTGATCCTCGACCGTCGCCGTGTACCTGACACATTCCATGGTGTAGTTTGCCGCGATCCTGGCGGCGGTATAGGCATCCTTGCCCCGCAGGAGCGCACCCACGAAAGCGGAGGCATAGATATCGCCGGTGCCGTGACAGGTGATGGGGAGCATCTCATGCTCATGATAGCGATACACGCCCTTTTCAAGCAGTACCACGCCGGTCCTGCCGGGGGCGTAGGAGATGCCCGTGAGGATGATGTTTTTGCATCCGATCTGTGTCAGCTTCTCAAGGAGCAGATCCACATAGGCTCTGTCATACTCGGTGCGGTAGTCCACGCCGGTGAGGAAACAGCTCTCCGTCACATTGGGCAGCACATAGTCAGCCTCGGCGCAGAGCGACTTCATGGCCTCCACGAAGGCTTCGTCGAACCCGGTATAGAGCTTGCCGAAGTCCGCCATGGCAGGATCGACGACCTTGATGCAATCGGGCGCGGCGACCTTTTTCATGATATCCCGCACATGGTCGATCTGGCGGATACTGCCAAGATACCCTGTGTAGATGCCGGAAAAAGAGATCTTCTCCCTCTGCCAGTGGTCGCAGATGGCGGGCATATCCTCCGTCAGATCGCGGAAGGTGAAGCCGCTGAAGCCGCCCGTATGGGTGGATAGCACCGCAGACGGCAGCACACAGGTCTCATGGCCGCAGGCGGAGAGGATCGGCAGTGCCACCGTCAGGGAGCACTGGCCCACACAGGAGATATCCTGCACGGTCAAGATCTTTTTATATGCCATAAAAGCACCTCATCGAAATTCGTTGGCATGATGATAACAAAAAACTGGCCATGTAAAAATGACCAGTTCAATGTTATTTTATAAGGTCAGATCCACATTGGGATCAGGATCCCGATGGCGATGCCAAGGGCCGCGCCCACCAGCACCTGCGGGAAGGTATGCCCCACCAGCTCCTTGAGCTTTTCCTCCGGGGTCAGATCCTCGCCCATCTTCTGCAGGAGGACATGGAGCTCATTGATCGCAGCCGCCTGCTTGCCCGTCTCCAGACGGACATTACAGGCATCGTACATGACGATGAAGGCGAAGATCGCCGCGATGGCAAAATATCCGCTATCCAGACCATGGACCATAGCGGCAGAAGAAGCCAGCGCACAGACCGTGGCTGAGTGAGAGCTGGGCATACCGCCGGAGCCCACCAGACGCTCCCAGCGCAGCTCCCGGTCTAAGAGCAGCACCAGCAGGGTCTTGCTGACCTGCGCCACTGTCCAGCCGATCACTGCCGCGATCAGCATCTTATTTTGAAGCAATGTTTGAAAAAAGCCCACGAAAGACCTCCTTAAAGCAGATAACGCAGGACCGCCAGCAGCCCCATATGCACCGGGTAGAAAAGATAGCAGCCCAACTGCAGGAATCTATTTTTTGCACCTCGCTGTCCGTTATACAGGGCGATCGGCACGATGGCAAGCGTTCCGAGGTTCTGGATCGAGAACATGACGCTCCCCAGCCGAATCTGGCGCCCGGGGATCAGATAATTGAGCAGAGCAAGGCACAGAAGCTCCCAGAGGAGCGCGCCCTTTACGCCCCGCAGCAGACCGAACATGACCACCATGGTCATACCGAGACCGCCGTAACTGGTGCTGCTGCGCGTCGCCAACACAAAAAGTGCAGCAAAGCCCATACAGGCAAGAATATGATGCTTTACACTGCCCTGTTCCCTCGCCCATTGGAACATCCACAGCGCGAGCAGACCGAACAGCAGCGTAAACAGCACATTTTGGCTCCGCATACTGAAAAGAGCCGAAGAGACGAACACATCATAGGGGATCTCCGTGATCAGACCGCAAAGAAACAGCCGCAGTGCATACCGTTTGCGGTCGGAGGTGTGATAGAAGCCCTCCGCGATCAGAAAGGCGAATAGAGGGAATGCCAGACGACCGAGGCAGGTCATCCAGAAAGCATGGGGCGGACGCAGCCCCAGCCAAATATGATCGAGCAGCATCAGCGCAATCGCAAGATAGCGAAGCGCTGCGGAGCTGAGCCCCAATTTTGACCGGATCTTTTGCAACATATCTCCCTCTCCTATCGACTGTTTTTTCCATTTTATCATGTTTCCGTCTTTCTTGCAAGTGACCGCCCCCTTGCTATTTTATGCAAAACGAAGTATAATAGGAAAAAATACCATGGAGGTAAGATCAATGATCGCTCTGGCTTGTGACCATGGCGCCTATGCGCTGAAAGAAGAAGTCAAAAAGTTTTTGGATAAGAAGGGCCTGACCTACAAGGACTTCGGCACCGACAGCCTCGACAGCTGTGACTACCCCGACTTTGCCGGCCCTGCCGCTCTGGCTGTAGCAAGCGGCGAATGTGACCGCGGCATCGTCCTTTGCACCACCGGCATCGGTGTCTCCATCACCGCCAACAAGGTCAAGGGCATCCGTTGCGCCCTGCTCAGCGATGTCATGTCCGCCCGCCTCACCCGTCAGCACAACGACACCAACATGATGGCGATCGGCGCAGGTGTGGTGGGCCAGATGCTGGCGCTGGAGATCATCGACACCTGGCTCGGCACGGAGTTCGAAGGCGGCCGCCACCAGAGAAGAGTGGAGAAGCTGATGAGCTACGAGGGCAAGTGATCTTCGATCACTTGCCAATGAATAGTGAAGAATGAAGAATGAATAATTGAGGTGTCCGCGTTGCGGACGATCAGATCTTTATCCCCTCAGTCAGCTTCGCTGCCAGCTCCCCTTAGTATATAAGGGGAGCCTTTTGGTGCTCCGCAGTACGCAAAGCCTCCCCTTGAAAATACAAGGGGAGGTGGCAAAACCGTAGGTTTTGACGGAGGGGATATTTATTCCGATCGTCGCTTGCGACACCACAACTATCCACTATTCATTATTCATTATTCATTTTTCATTTGATAACAAAAAAGATGCCCACCCGAAGGTGGACATCTTTTGTTATCTTAGTACATGCCGCCCATGCCGCCGCCTGCAGCAGCAGCCATTGCAGCGTCGGCTGCGGGATCGGGCTTGTCGGCCACCAGAGACTCGGTGGTCAGGACACAAGCTGCGATGGAAGCAGCGTTTTCCAGAGCGCTGCGAGTGACCTTGGTGGGATCCAGGATGCCGTTGGCGATCATGTCCATATAGGTCTCGGTGTAGGCATTGTAGCCGTAGCCGACCTTTTTGGAGGAGCGGATCTTCTCAAAGACGATGGAGCCGTCCACACCGGCATTGTCCGCGATCTGGCGGATGGGAGCCTGCAGAGCCTTGGCGATGATCATAGCACCGGTCTTTTCGTCACCGGTCAGCTTGGCGATCAGCTTCTCCACATTGGCGATGGCGTTGACATAGGCAGTGCCGCCGCCGGCCACGATGCCCTCTTCCACGGCTGCGCGGGCAGCGTTGAGCGCATCCTCCACGCGGAGCTTCTGCTCCTTCATGGCGACCTCAGTCTGAGCGCCGACCTTGATGACAGCCACACCGCCGGACATCTTAGCCAGACGCTCCTGCAGCTTCTCCTTGTCATACTCGGAGGTGGTCACAGCCAGCGTAGCGCGGATCTCACCGATACGGGCAGCGATGGCATCGGCGTCGCCCATGCCGTCGACGATGACGGTGGCATCCTTGCTGACCTTGATCTGACGGGCATGGCCCAGGTCGCTCAGCTGCACATCCTGCAGGTTCATGTTCAGCTCGGAGGAGATGACGGTGCCGCCGGTCAGGCAGGCGATATCCTTCAGCATCTCCTTGCGGCGGTCGCCGAAGCCGGGAGCCTTGACGCAAACGCAGGTGAAGTTGCCGCGCAGACGGTTGACCAGCAGGGTGGACAGGGCGTCGCCTTCCACATCCTCTGCGATGATAAAGGGCTTCTTACCGGCCTTGACCAACTGCTCCAGGATGGGCAGGATCTCCTGGATGGAGGAGACCTTCTGGTCGGTGATCAGGATATAGGGATCGTCGATGACAGCTTCCATCTTCTCGGTATCGGTGACCATGTAGGGAGAGATGTAGCCGCGGTCGAACTGCATGCCTTCGACCACTTCCAGCTCGGTCTCGGCGGTCTTGGATTCTTCGATGGTGATAACGCCGTTGGCAGTGACCTTTTCCATGGCCTCAGCAATCAGAGCGCCCACGGACTCGTCGCCGGAGGAAACGGTACCAACTCTTGCGATGTCGTCGGAGCCGTTGACAGCCTGAGAGTTGGCCTTGATTGCCTCGACAGCCACGTCGACAGCCTTCTCAATACCCTTGCGCA
>JAFSHB010000003.1 GCA_017440525.1 Oscillospiraceae bacterium
ATCCGATCGGATTCCTTCAGGCGCAGACGGCTCGCGTTATAGATGCGGGTCGTGCCTTCGGCTTTGGCTGCCACCACGCTGAGGATCGGCACAAGATCCGGGATGGCGGCGGCATCGATCTCGATCCCATGGAGCGGCGCAGGTGAGACGGTGAAGGAATCGCCGTGCTGTTCGCACAGGGCTCCGAATCGCTCCAAGATCTCGATCACGGCTTTATCGCCCTGCAGGGAGCGGGCATCTAAGCCTGTCACAGTCACAGGGCCTGTCAGGGCACCGGCACACAGCCAGAAGGCGGCGTTGGACCAGTCGCCCTCCACATAAGCGATGCCGGGACTTTTGTAGGCGACAGAAGGGATGTGATAGACATTTTCTTCTATTATAATATGGATGCCGAACTGCCGCAAGGCGTGGAGCGTCATATGGATATAAGGCTCGGATTCGACAGTCCCCGTCACGGTCAAGGTGCTGGGGGCGTCCAGCAGGGGCAGGGCAAAGAGCAGACCCGAGATATACTGGCTGGACACATTGCCGGGGAGGGTGTAGTCTCCTGCGGTCAGCTGTCCCGACACATGGAGGGTCGCGCCGTCCTTTCGGAGCACCGCGCCGTGCTTTCGGAGCTCTTCATCCAGAGGGGCAAGAGGGCGGTCGGGGAGACGGCCTTCCATATAAAATGCTGTTTCAAGGCCCAGCGCCGCGACCACAGGGAGCAAAAACCGCAGGGTCGAGCCGCTCTCGCCGCAGGGAAGGGGGCTTTTGCCCTCGTTCATGGCGGCAAGGCAGTTCCTTGTGGCCTCGATGTCCTTGCTCGTGGTGGAGCAGATCACCTCGGTGGGGGTCTTTGCCAAAGCCGCGCAGATCATGAGCCGATGGGCCATGGATTTGGAGGCGATGGCAGGGATCGTGCCGCGGATGGGGTTGGGGGTGATGTGTTTTATCATAGATACACCTCATAGGCTCCCCTTGAGGGGAGCTGCTGAGCGAAGCGAAGCTGAGAGGTGAACAGGATGTGTGGAGATCACCTCTCCGTCATGGCTTCGCCATGCCACCTCCCCTCAAGGGGAGGCTTTATAGGAGCCAGTCAGGGAGTTCTTCAATGGAGATAGGGTGCAGGATACATTCGCCCACTTTTTGGGGGACGATCAGCGTCAGGGTGTTGCTCCTGCGTTTTTTATCACCGAGGGCTGTGGCAAGGATGCTCTCCCTGCTTTGGTCTGTCTCGGTGGGGAGGCCGAACTTTTGTAAGACCTCGAGGATCTCATCTCTCGTCTGTGCCGAACAGATATGGTGCTTCACGGCGGCTTCGGCGATCTTCGCCATGCCGATCGCCACGCACTGCCCATGGGAAAGGGTGAGATCGCTGTTGGCTTCGATCGCGTGGCCAAGGGTGTGGCCCAGGTTCAGCAGCTGACGCGCTCCGTTGTCGAATTCGTCCTCTTCCACGATATCCCGCTTCATCTGCACGCATCGGGTGACGACCTCCATCAAGTCGTAGTCGCCCTTGAGGGCATCGAAGAGGGGGCGGCTGCCAAGTACGCCGTATTTGATGACCTCGGCACAGCCGTCACGGAAGATCTCTCCGGGGAGCGTGCTGAGGGCATCGATATCGCACAGCACCAGATAGGGCTGATAAAATGCGCCGCAGAGATTCTTGCCCTCCGGCAGGTCGATGGCGGTCTTGCCGCCCACGGAAGAATCCACCATGGCAAGGAGGGTGGTCGGCACCTGGATATAGGCGATGCCGCGCAGATAACAGCTTGCGGCAAACCCGGTCAGATCCCCTGTGACACCGCCGCCCAGCGCCACCAGAAGATCGGCTCTGGTGAGGTGGCTCTGTGCGAGGAAACGCAGGAGCATCAAAAAGTTCTCCCCTGATTTGCTCTGCTCTCCATGGGGGAACACATAGGTGAAAACGGAAAAGCCTGCGGCTTCCAGAGAAGCACGGGCGGTCTTTTCATAGAGGGCGGCGACCGAATCGTCGGAGACGATGCAGGCTGTCCTGCCCTTGCACAGCTTGGCGGCTTCCGCACCCAGGGTGGGGAGCAGACCGTGACCGATCTTCACATCGTAGCCCCGGGAGGCGGAGACATGGATCGTATTCATCTGCCGTCCACCTCCTCCTTGATGCGCCTGCCGTCATCCAGCAGGGCGCGCAGGTCGGAAAAGTCGTTGTTTTGGATCGCGGTGCGGTATTGGGAGAGATTTTCGATCAGCACATCCAGCTCCTCCAGCATATGGTCGCTGTTTTCCAGCATCAGCTCCGCCCACATATCGGGGTTGAGCCATGCAACTCTGGTCAGGTCCTTGTAGGAGCCTGCCGAGAAGCCGCGGTGCAGCCTTGCGGTGGGGGATTTGATATAGGCGTTGGAGACCACATGGCACATCTGGCTGGTGAAGGCGATCATCTTATCATGCTCATCCGGGGTGGTGACAGAGAATTTTCCGAACCCTGCCGGGGCCAGCAGACGCTTTACGGCAGTCAAAAGCTCCATGTCGAAGCCTGACGGCGGGCACAGCACCATGGGTGCGCCCTTGAAGAGGGTCTCTTTGGCATATTTGAAGCCGGAGTTGTGGGTGCCTGCCATGGGGTGGCCGCCCACGAAGGTGAAGCCGTGTGCTTCGGCCACGGGGAACAGGGCTTCGCACACCACGCGCTTGGTGCCGCACAGATCGATCACGATGGTCTTGGGCGCGATCTGGGGAGCGTGCGTCTTGACCCAGTCGATGGTAGCTTCGGGAGGGAGTCCCACCAGAATGACCTCGCAGGCTTTGATGGTCTTTTCATCAAGGGGCGCGGTGACAGCACCGTCCAGGATGGCAAAATCCAAAATGGTCCTGTTGCGGTTGTGGGCATAGACCGTGTGGCCTGCGGCGGCATAGGCTTTCGCCATGGAGCCGGAGATCAGGCCAAGTCCCACGATGCCGGCGGTCATACGATGGCCTCCAGCACGCGGCGGGTGGCGGCGCTGACTTCAGCGAACTGCTCGGGCGTCAGGCTCTGGGCGCCGTCGCACAGGGCATTTTTGGGATCGTTGTGGACCTCGATCATCAGACCGTCGGCACCGGCTGCTGCTGCTGCCAGCGCCATGGGGCGCACCAGCTTACGGCTGCCGGTGGCATGGCTGGGATCGACGACCACAGGCAGATGGCTCAGTCCCTTCAGAGTGGGCACAGCGGACAGATCCAGGGTGTTTCTGGTGTAGGTCTCATAGGTGCGGATGCCGCGCTCGCAGAGGATCACCTGCTCGTTGCCCTCGCTCATGATGTATTCCGCGCTCATGAGCCATTCCTTCATGGTGGCGCACAGGCCGCGCTTGAGGAGGATGGGCTTGTTCATCTTGCCCACTTCCTTCAAAAGGTCGAAGTTCTGCATATTTCTGGCACCGATCTGGATGATGTCCACATCCTCGAACAGGGGGAGCTGGGTCACATTCATGACCTCGGTGATGATGGGAAGGCCGGTCTCCTTTTTGGCCTCCAGCAGCATCTCGATGCCAAGGGCGCCAAGACCCTGGAAATCATACGGAGAGGTGCGGGGCTTGAACGCGCCGCCGCGGAGGATGTTGGCGCCTGCGGCCTTGACGGACTTTGCCACATCGATGATCTGCTCATGGGTCTCCACAGAGCAGGGGCCTGCGATAAAGCAGAAGTTGCCGCCGCCCAGCTTCACGCCGGAGGTGCCGATCTCGATCACGGTGTCCTGCGGCTGGAAGTCTCTCGAGCAGCGCTTATAGGGCTCACTGACCCGCTTGACATCCTGTACGATATCCAGAGAAGCCAGCAGATCCATATCGATCCCGCCGGTGTCGCCCACGAGACCGAGGACCGTGTGGCGGTCGCCTTCGGAGATGTGGATCTTGAGGCCCTGATTCTCCAGCCAGCGGATGAGATTGTCGATCTGCTCCTTCGGTGTTCCTGCTTTCAAAATGGCGATCATACGATATCCCTCCAAAAAATAGACCCCACACAGAAATGATCTGTGTGGGGAAAAGAAACGGTGTTATCGCCGCTTGTTTTTACGCATCACAAACCACTTCTACCTTCAGGAACGAAAGTAAAAGTAAAAGTATGCGGTAAAGTAATTGCGGCTCATGGAACGATCTCCTTTTATCGAGATGCTATTAGTTTAGCACAGCAAATCGGGAATGTCAACACAAAAGTTGACAGGACTTTTGGAACATCGTATAATGAGGAAAACAAAAGGAGGTGCGCCATGGCCATCTATCAGTCCGGCGAGGATTATCTGGAAGCGATCTTGACACTGCAGCAGAAAAATGGGCAGGTGCGCTCCGTGGATGTGGCGCAGGCGCTGGGATATTCCAAGCCCAGTGTGTCCATTGCCATGAAAAAGCTCCGGGAGCAGGGGTATGTCCGGATGGATGAAGCGGGGCTCCTGACCCTGACCGAGCAGGGCGAGCAGGTGGCATCCGCTGTCTACGAGCGGCACACCACCATAAAAAAGGCGCTGATGCTCCTTGGGGTGGAGGAGGCCGATGCCGCCGAGGAAGCCTGCAAGCTGGAGCACGCCATCTCCGACAGCACCTTGGAAAAAATAAAAGCACACATAAAGAGAGCCGAGGGTTGACCCTCGGCTTTTTAGTTTTGTCCTTCAAACGGTCCGTCTGTCCTGTATTGACCGGGGGTGCAGCCGTATTGGCTGCGGAACAGACTGATAAAATGGCTCGCGGAAGAAAAGCCTGTCATGGCTGCGATCTCATCTACGCTGAGGTCGCTGAGCTTCAGATAAAACAAGGCGCATGACAACCGATGTTTCAGCAGATATTGATGGGGCGTACATCCGACTTCCCGGCGAAACACACGAATGAGATATGGCACCGACACAAACAGTTCTGCCGCCACACGATCGAGTTTGAGCGGTTCCTTGTAATGCGCTTCCAGATACTGCATGGCTTGCTCTGAGAGCGTTTGCGGACCGGCGTGATGGAACTGCAGTGCGATATCGTGGAAAATGGAGCTTAGCTCCGAGGAGATGCGATAGGCTGTATCCGCGCGCTTTTCTTTGCACAGTGCCATGATCCGCTCCATTTTTGTTCCGTATTGACCAACATCATCGACCTGTTTGACACAGATCTCTTTCCGGACCAGCGCATCTAAAAATCGATCGGCAAGGGCGCCATCCGGATGCATCCAGTAAAATTCCCAGCTGCCGTCTTTTGGCGTTTGATAGGCATGGGGGATATTTCTTGGGACGATCGCCACGGTGCCGGGGGTCAGACGATATTCCCGATCTCGTATCTGCAGCCGGCCACAGCCGGCTACGGTCACAAGGATCAGGTGGTATTCGAAGCCTCCGGGCCTGGAGATGTGATACAGATCGTTGCACCGATGCCAACCGATCCACTTTGTTGAAAATAGTCCGGCCTCCTGCATAGAGGGCGGCATGGCTGCAGAGCGAATTTGTCCAAAGGCACCGTCGATACTATACATAGCGATCTCCCCGATATCAAAAAATGATACTCCTATTATAGAAAAATAACCACATGATCGCAAGCTATTGCAGAAATTTTATGATCTGTTTATATTGTGGATATAAGAATATTGATGTATGGGAGAGACAAATATGACAACTTGGGAACGGGTAAAGCGGATGTATGAGCACAGGGAAGCAGACCGTGTGCCTTTTATCGACTACCCTTGGAACGGAACGATCAGGCGCTGGGAGCGGGAAGGCATGCCTGCCGGGATGGACTGGAGAGACTATTTCGGCATCGACAAAATGGAAAACATCACTTTGGATACCTCTCCCCGATATCCCAAAAAGATTCTGGAGGAAACAGACCGCTATACGATCTATACCACCGAATGGGGCGTCACCATGAAGCAGTTCAAAGAAGAAGATTCTTCTCCGGAGATGCTGGAATATACCATCAACACGCCCGAGCTCTGGGAGCAGGCCAAGGCTCGTATGACCTTGGATGACGATCGGATCCCCTGGGATCGGCTGAAAAACAACTATGATAAATGGCGGGCAGAAGGCCGCTGGATCACAGGCACATTCTGGTTTGGCTTCGATGTGACCCATTCCTGGATGATGGGTCTGGAGCCGACCCTGTTCGCCATGATGGAAGCCCCCGATCTTATCGAAGATATCTTTGATACCTATCTCAGCCGCTGTGAGATACTGTTCGGGCGTATGTGGGATGCAGGCTACCGGCTCGATGAGATCATGTTTTATGATGACATGGGCTACAAGGGCACCACCTTCTTCTCTCCCAAGCTCTATCGCCGTGTCCTGCAGCCGTTCCATAAGCGGGCGGTGGACTGGGCCCACGATCACGGCATCTATGCCAGACTGCATTCGTGCGGCAATATCATGGGTCTGGTCCCCGATATCGTGGATACAGGTGTCGATGCCCTCAACCCGCTGGAGATCAAAGCGGGCATGGATGCGTTTGCAGTCAAAAAGACCTATGGCGACAAGCTGGTCCTCCATGGCGGTATCGATGCTTCGAGGATGCATGAAACAGACTATGTTCTGGCAGAGATCCAAGAGAAAGTTCCTGTTTTGAAGGAAAACGGCGGTTATCTTTTCGCATCGGATCACTCCATCCCCAACAGCGTTTCTCTGCAGACCATGGCAAAAGTCGTGGAAAAATACAAAGAATGCGGCAGTTATTGATCGGGAGGTACAAACTATGATCTTTCAAGATATTTCCACACAGATCCAAGACGGCAACGCAAAGAAGGCCGTGGTGTTGGTCGAACAGGCCATCGGTCAGGGCATCTGTGCGCAGGATATTCTGGAAAAAGGACTGATCGACGGCATGAATGTCGTCGGTGAGCTGTTTAAGCGCAACGAGATCTTTGTGGCAGATATGCTCTATTCTGCCCGCGCCATGCAAAAGAGCACAGAAGTGCTCCGCCCCCTTCTGGTCACCGAAGGTGTGGAGCCTGTGGGAAAAGCATGCATCGGCACCGTGCAGGGCGACCTGCATGATATCGGCAAAAATCTGGTGAAAATGATGCTGGAAGGCAAGGGCATCGAGGTCATCGACCTTGGCACAGATGTGGCACCTGAGACCTTTATCAAGACTGCGGTCGAGGAAAATTGCGGTGTGATCTGCTGCTCTGCCTTGCTTACCACGACGATGCCTTCCATGAAGGATGTGGTGGAAGCCGCCAAAGCCGCAGGCATTCGCGACCGCGTCAAGATCATGATCGGCGGCGCACCCACCAACGAGGCGTTCTGCCGCGAGATCGGGGCAGATGCACATACCGTGGATGCTGCCAGTGCGGCAGAGCAGGCTCTGGCATATCTGCAGTAACGGAGAATGGGTATGGACTTACGGAGCTGTTTGCAGGAAGCTGCCAAGGCGCGGACCGGTGCGCTTCCTATCCTCTCTTTCCCTGCGGCACAAAAGCTGGATGTCTCCGTCTATGACCTTGTGCGTGATGCACAGCTGCAGGCGGAAGCAATGTCTTACATCGCAAATGAAACGAGCACATTGGCGGGTATCAGCCTGATGGACTTATCCGTGGAGGCGGAGGCGTTTGGTGCTGAGGTCAAGTTCTCTGAAAATGAGGTCCCTGCCATCGTCGGGCAGTTGGTCTCCTGCGAAGAGGATGCCGACAAACTGCAGATCCCTTCTGTTGATGCAGGACGGATCCCGGTATCTTTGCAGGCGATTCGTGCGGCCAAGCAGAAGATCCGAAACAAGCCTCTGCTGGCAGGTATGATCGGCCCATTCTCTCTTGCGGGCAGGCTCATGGATGTTACACAGGTCCTCTTCCTTTGCCGTGATGAACCGGATACGGTGCAGACCGTTCTGGAAAAGAGCACAGAGTTTCTGATTCGATACGGAAAGGCCCTGAAGGATGCCGGCGCCGACGGCATCATGATGGCAGAGCCTTTGACCGGGATCCTCAGTCCCCGTATGGCAAAAAAGTTCTCCGTGCCCTATGTCACGCAGATCGTGGAGGCGCTGCAGGATGAAACATTTGCTGTCATTTATCACAATTGCGGGAACACTGTTCCGGATATGCTGGATCTGATCTTCTCTCAAAATGCCGCTGCATACCATTTTGGCAATGCTGTCCATATGCCGAAGCTCTTGCAGGCCGCTCCGCCCCATATCATCTGCATGGGCAATTTGGATCCTGTCGCCCTGTTTGTCGATGCGACACCGCAGACCATGGCGAAGGCTGTCGAGGAGCTGCGTGCGGCGTGCATACCGTATCCCAACTTTATCCTGTCCTCCGGCTGTGATATCCCCTATCATGCTGACTGGAGCAATATTCGGGCATTCTTCCGGGCAGCGGATAAATAAGAAGCGCGCTGTCGTTTTTGCACAC
>JAFSHB010000118.1 GCA_017440525.1 Oscillospiraceae bacterium
CTGCACCAGTCCGTTGACCAAAAGGAAGAACACTCTGCCGCCATCCAGAGCCGGAATGGGCAGCATATTCATCACCGCCAGATTGACCGCTATAAAAGCTGCCAGATAGGCGATATTCAAGGCCGCATCAGCCGTACTCTCCGCCGTTTTACCGGACTCCGCAATGACCGACACGATTCCCACCGGGCCGCTCATATCGTTGATGCTGACCATACCCTTGACCAGATCGCCAAGGCTCATCCAGACCATACGCCCGAAATCCAGCGCAGAATACCATGCGTTTTTCAGCACCGTACCAGCCGTTTTCTCTTCGTAGCCAAAATACAGGCCGTAGCGGTAAACCGTCTGTCCCTCTTCCTCATAGGCCTTTTTGACCATGGGGAAGTCCTCCAGATGCACCAGCTGACCGTCCCGCTTCACCGTCAGATCATAGATCCCGGTGGAATTCCGGTTCAGGAGCATCGACACATCGGAGTACAGAAACACTCTTCTTCCGTCAATCTCATAGAGGGTATCATCCACCTGCAGGCCATCCTCGCGGTGCATGGCACAGTCGGGATAAAAGTCCACGATCTGCGGCGTGGTAAAGCCGGCCACCGTGCTGAACATGATCACAAGGATCAGCAGACCCGTGAGGAAGTTCATGGCTGCACCTGCCACCAGAATGATGGCCCGCTTCCATGCTTTGGCAGAGGTAAAGGCTCTGGGATCGCTGCTGGCCTCGTCCTCACCTTCCATGGCACAGAAGCCGCCGATGGGAATCAACCGCAGAGAATACGTGGTCTCCCCCACTTTCCGTTTCAGAAGCGTGGGGCCCATATTGATGGCAAACTCATTGACGCGGACGCCAAAGAGCTTCGCCGTGAGAAAGTGCCCCAGCTCATGGGTAAAGATCAGAACGCCAAAGACCAGAATGGCCAGAAGGATATACAAATTACATCACCTTTTTAGAAAATATTGCTTTGCCGCCTGTCTTGCCAGACGGTCTGCCTCCAGAATCTGCTCCAAGGAGGGATTTTGCACCACCGGAACCTGCGACATGGCACAGGCGATGGAATCGGAAATATCATAGAATCCAATTTCATCCCGCAGATAGGCGGCTACGGCTTCTTCGTTGGCGCCATTGAGCACAGCGCAGGCTGTTCCGCCCGTATGGGCGGCATCCATGGCAAGCTTCAGGCAGGGGAAGGTTTCCAGATCCGGAGCGGCAAAGGTCAGAGGACCGCAGGTCAGCAGATCCAGACCGTCCGCCGGACTTTCCACCCGGTTGGGATAGGTCAGAGCCAGCTGGATTGGAATTCGCATATCCGGCACGCCCAGCTGCGCCAGAACGGCACCGTCTTTGAATTCCACCAGAGAATGGACGATGCTCTGCCGGTGAACCACCACGGAGATTTTCTCCGGCGGCATCCGGTACAGACGCATGGCCTCGATGAATTCCAGACCCTTGTTCAGCATGGTGGCGCAGTCGATGGTGATTTTCTGCCCCATTTTCCAGTTGGGATGCTTCAGGGCCTCGTCCTTTTTTGCTGTACGAAGTTCTTCCATGGTTTTGCCGTAGAAGGCACCGCCGGAGGCCGTAAGGATCAGCCGTTTGACCTCTCCCCTGTCTCCGCAGCCCATGAGGCACTGGAAAATGGCAGAGTGCTCCGAATCCACGGGTATGATCTCCGCGCCATACAGGTCTGCTTCCGACATGACCAGCTCGCCTGCGCAGACCAGCGTTTCCTTATTGGCAAGACCGATGCGCTTGCCGGCACGGACGGCTGCCAGCGTAGGTTCCAGACCCATCATGCCCACCACGGCGGTAATCACTGTGTCGGCTTCCGGCATGGCTGCCGCTTCCAGCAGGCCGTCTTTGCCCCACATGACCCGGATCTCCGGATCCTGCAGCGCAGTTTGCAGCCGATCCGCCAGTTCTTTGGTTGACATAACTGCAAGCTGTGGACGGTACTTTCTGCATTGCTCCGTCATGCGCTCCAAATTGCTGCCGCAGGTCAGGGCAGCAACGCGGACGCCCAGCTGATCCACCACGTCCAGAGTCTGACGTCCGATGGAGCCGGTGGAGCCCAGAATACTGATGGTTTTCGTCATAACTTCCTCACTTTACGATCATCGGCAGAAGCAGCAGCAGACATTCTGCCAGCGGCGCCACCACCGTCATAGAGTCAAACCGATCCAGAATACCGCCATGTCCCGGCAGCAGAGTGCCATAGTCCTTGATCCCGGTCTGCCGCTTGATGGCAGAATAGGTCAGATCGCCCAGAATACAGGTCACGGAACCGATCACACCGTACAGAGCCGCCGCAGCATAGCGAACGGTAAAACCGAACCCAAGATCCAGTACCAGCGCATACAGGAACATAAACATGATAGCGCTGAGCACGCCGCCTGCCGCACCCTCCCAGGACTTTTTGGGGCTGAGAATGGGGGCCATCTTATGCTTGCCGATGGCAATGCCCACAAAATACGCGCCACTGTCGGTGGCAAAGGACAAAATCAGGGGGATCAGTATGTAGAACCGGCCATAGCCCATAACCAAAATTCGGGTCAGTGCAGACAACAGCAGCGGAATCACAATGCCTGCAAATGCCGCAATGCACACCTCCGCAAAGGGCAGTTTACCGTGAGAGGCAATCAGGATCACAAACAGCGCCATGAAATACAACCAAAGGAACACAATGCCCCATTGCCACGGGCAGCCGCCATAGCTCCAGAAGCAGACAAACACCGCCATCAGCGCAGATGCAATCATCAGATAGAGATTGCGGGCAAGCCCGGTCTGGTACAGCAGCTCATAGACCGCAATCACAGACATGGCAGCAATCATAATTGCCGTAATGACCTCCGGCAAAACCAGAAGCACCAGCAAAATTACCGGCAGACCCACTGCCGCAACAAGAATTCTGGTTTTCAATCTACACGCCTCCAAACCGGCGATTGCGTCCGTTGAATGCGGCAATCGCCTTTTCCAGCTCCTCCGGCGTAAAATCCGGCCAGAGCACATCTGTAAAATAGTATTCCGCATAGGCGGACTGCCATAACAGGAAATTGGAAATCCGGATCTCTCCGCTGGGGCGGATGATCAGCTCCGGATCGGGAATTCCGGAAGAGTACAGCAGATTTCCGAAATCTGCCTCCGTCAGGGCATCCGGATCCGCCTTCCCTTCTGCACAACGCCGGGCATATTCCCGGGCGGCGCGGACAATCTCATCTCTGCCGCCATAATTCAGGCAGATGTTAGCCTGAAAGCCCTCGTATTTGCCGGAAATCTCCCGGGTTTTCTTTGCCAGTTCCTGCAATTCGGGAGAAAGACGGCTCAAATCTCCAAAAAACTGCAGCCGGATCTGATCCTGCTCCATCTTTTCCAGCGCTTCAAACAGGTATTTTTTCAAAAGACCCATGATGGCGCCGACTTCCTCTTCGGAACGCTTCCAGTTTTCCGTGGAGAAGGCATAAACCGTCAGATACTGTACACCGATTTCCTTGCAGTAGGTGGCAATTTTGCGAAAGACCTCACTGCCTACACTGTGCCCTGCGGTTCTGGGCAGGCCGCGGGAAGTTGCCCATCGGCCGTTTCCATCCATAACGATGGCAATGTGCTTTGGCACAGGACGCTCCGCGGAAACCGTTTCCTTTTTACGAAAAAGTTTCATCATACACCCCTTGATAACGCAAACGTAGGGGCGCGCACTGCGCGTCCCTACTATCTGCCGATCTGAAAATCAGATCTCCATCAGTTCCTTTTCCTTCTTGGTGCACATTTCGTCGACCTTTTTCACATACTTGTCGGTCAACTCCTGCAGCTCCTTTTCACCCTTCTTCTGGTCGTCCTCGGTAATCTCGCTCTTCTTGACTGCCTTCTTGATGGCATCCATGCCGTCACGGCGGATGTTGCGCACAGCGACCTTCGCATCTTCAGCATATTTCTTGACCTGCTTGGTCAGATCCTTTCTGCGCTCCTCAGTCAGCTGAGGGAACACCAGACGGATGATCCTGCCATCGTTCTGAGGATTGATGCCAAGATCGGACACCTGGATCGCCTTCTCGATGGGCTTGAGCAGGCTGCTGTCCCAAGGCTGGATGACCAGTGTTCTGGCGTCGGGAGAGGAGATGCTGGCGACCTGACCGATCGGTGTATCCTGACCATAGTATTCCACGCTGATCAGATCCAGCACCTGAGAGTTTGCACGACCGGCACGAACAGCACCAAACTGGCTGTTCAGGACCTCGATCGTCTTTTCCATCTTACGGGTATATTCCTTGAAATCCATAATTAAAATTCCTCCTTGACAGTCGTACCGATCTGCTCGCCCATGACGACGCGCAGGATATTCCGGGGATCTTCCAGTGCAAACAGCACGATAGGGATATTATTGTCCATAGAAAGGGATGTAGCTGTGGTATCCATGACAGACAGATGCTTTGCCAGCACTTCATCATATGTGATATGATCGTATCTCACAGCATTGGGATCCTTCTTGGGATCGGCGGAGTAGACACCGTCCACATTCTTTGCCAAAAGGATCGCATCTGCTTCGATCTCTGCCGCACGCAGTACCGCGCCGGTGTCGGTAGAGAAATAGGGATTGCCGGTACCGCAGCCGAAAATGACCACGCGGCCCTTTTCCAAATGGCGTACAGCCTTGCCCCTGATATAGGGCTCTGCGATGGCATTCATGGCGATCGCAGTCTGCACACGAACAGGCACATCGCGCTGCTCCAGACAGTCTGCCACAGCCAGCGCATTGATAACAGTCGCCAGCATGCCCATATGGTCGGCACGGGTGCGTTCCATGCGGTCGCCGCCGTCTTTCAGCCCACGCCAGAAATTGCCGCCGCCAACGACGACACCTACCTGCACGCCAAGCTCCACACACTGCTTGATGACATCACACACCTTCCCGATCATTTCAAAATCGAGTCCGCGTTCTTTGCCGCCGGCCAGTGCCTCGCCGGAGATCTTCAGTAAGATCCTTTTATATTTCGGTTCGCTCAAATCGTTCTTCCCCCTCATGCTTTGATCATATCTATTTTATACGATGATCGTCGTTTTGGAAAGAGTAAATTTCAATGTTTTCACATTCTTTACAAAATTTTTATTGGGCACAAAGTTTTTCTGCTCTTTTTTTCTTTTCTCGTTGCGAAACAGAAAGATATCGGTTATAATCTTCAGTTAGAACCATCAATGAGAGGATGTGCTGTATGGCAGACGAGATCAAAAATGTAGAATCCCAGAATTTTATCCATACATTTATCACCGAAGATATCGGCCCCGGTGGTCAATACGAAGGCATGACCGTCCACACCCGCTTCCCGCCCGAACCCAACGGCTATCTGCATATCGGCCACTGCAAGGCTCTGTGCATCGATTTCGGCACTGCGGAAAAGTTCAATGGGCTCTGCAATCTCCGTATGGATGACACCAATCCCACCAAGGAAGATGTGGAGTTCGTCAATGCCATCCAGGAGGATATCCGCTGGCTGGGCTTTGATTGGGGCGATCGTTTCTACTATGGCTCTGATTATTTTGAAAAAGACTATGAGTATGCCGTCGAGCTGATTCGGAAGGGTCTGGCTTATGTGTGTGAACTGACGCCCGATCAGTTCAAGGAATATCGCGGCGACACCGAAACGCCCGCCAGATCCCCCTATCGTGACCGCCCCATCGAAGAGAGCCTTGACCTGTTCGCGCGGATGCGTGCCGGTGAATTCCCCGACAACGCCATGACCCTGCGCGCCAAGATCGATCTGGCCTCCGGCAACTTCAATATGCGCGATCCCGTTATCTACAGGATCCGCCATATGCATCATCACCGCCAGGGCGACAAGTGGTGCATCTATCCCATGTATGACTTCGCACATCCTATCCAGGATGCGCTGGAAGGCATCACCCACTCGCTGTGCTCTCTGGAATTTGAGAACCACAGACCTCTTTACAACTGGGTCGTAGAGAATGTCTCCGTTCCCAGCCGCCCCCGTCAGATCGAATTTGCCCGTCTGGGCATCGACCATACCGTGCTCAGCAAGCGGAAGCTCAGAGCTTTGGTGGAGAACGGCTATGTCTCCGGCTGGGACGACCCCAGGATGCCTACCCTCTGCGGTATGCGCCGCCGCGGCTACACGCCTGCTTCCATCCGCAATTTCTGTGAGCGTGTCGGTGTTGCCAAGAGCCCCAACACGATCCCCTACGCGTTCCTTGAGTTCTGCCTGCGCGAGGACCTCAATGAGAGCGCACAGCGTGTCATGGCAGTCCTGAAGCCCATCAAACTGACGATCACCAATTATCCCGAAGGCCAGACAGAGACCGTCACGGTGGAGAACCATCCCAACAGACCTGAGGATGGCACTCGTGAGGTCAGCTTCTCCCGCGAGCTTTGGATCGAGGCCGATGACTTCCTTGCAGAGCCCATCCCCAAGTATAAGCGTCTGTATCCCGACGGCCCCGAATGTCGTCTGAAGGGAGCCTATCTGATCAAATGTACCGGCTATAACACCGACGAGAACGGCAATGTGACCGAAGTTCTTGCCACCTACGACCCCGATTCCCGCGGCGGCGATCCTGCTGACGGCCGCAAGGTCAAGGGCGCGACCATCCATTGGGTAGACTCCAAGACCTGCATCGATGCCGAGGTCCGTCAGTACGACGATCTGTTCATTGATGCCAATCCTGATGCCGCAGACAAAGATTTCCTTGCCTGTCTGAACCCCAACTCTCTGGAGATCCTGACCGGCTGCAAGGTGGAAGCCGCTCTGGGCGATACCAAGCCCTCCGACCGCTTCCAGTTCATGCGCATCGGCTACTTCTGCGCCGACTCCAAGGACTCCAAGCCCGGCGCACCTGTCTTCAACCGCTCGGTCTCCCTGAAGGACAGCTTCAAGCCCGGTCAATAAGCTGCTCATACGCAAAGAAGCCTGACATAGATGTCAGGCTTCTTTTTTTGTTTCGTCCCAATAATGGGACTTATTTCGTGTTATCCTTCTATCGAAAAAGATGTACGATCTGAAACAGATATTTTGTTCAGATCGCCACTAGCTTTTTTCCCGTTGCTACTATATATTGTGTCTTGCTTCGCCTTTGTGCAAAGAAATATCGCATTTCTTGTGTTTTGGGGATTGACATAACACCCATTATCTGGCATAATGTAGACAAGCACACAACATATAGTATCAGTTAGTTGAAGCAAATCACAAGATAGAGAGGTCTGCCATATGAAGATCATAAAAAGAAATGGGTCGGAAGCAATCTTTGATGTCACGAAGATCGAGAACGCCATCACAAAAGCCAACGCCGTCGTTGAAGAGGCCGAGCGCATGACCCCTACCCAGATCAAGCGCATCGCGCAAAGAGTGGAGCTTGCCTGTCAGGAGATGGGCCGCAGTCTGAGCGTGGAGGAGATCCAGGATCTGGTCGAGAGCCAGATCATGGCCCATGGCGCTTACGAAGTAGCAAAACGCTATATCACCTATCGCTATACCAGAAATCTGATCAGACGCTCCAATACCACCGACGACAAGATCCTGACTCTGATCGAATGCAACAACGAAGAGGCCAAGCAGGAGAATTCCAACAAAGATCCTGTCGTCAATTCCACCCAGAGAGACTATATGGCCGGCGAAGTCAGCCGCGACATCACCGAACGCATCCTGCTGCCGCAGGATATCGTGAAGGCGCATCAGGAAGGTCTGATCCACTTCCATGACAGCGACTATTTTGCTCAGCATATGCACAACTGCGATCTTGTCAATCTGGAGGACATGCTGCAGAATGGCACTGTCATCACCGGCACTCTGATCGAGCGTCCTCATTCCTTTGCAACAGCCTGCAACATTGCAACTCAGATCGTGGCGCAGGTGGCCTCCAATCAATACGGCGGACAGTCTATCTCCCTGACCCATCTGGCCCCCTTCGTACAGGTCAGCCGAGAGAAGATCCGCAAAAATGTGCTGCAGGAGCTCACTGAAGCAGGCATCGATGCATCAGAAGAGACCGTCGGCAAGATCACGGAAAAGCGCCTGCGGGAAGAGATCAAGGGCGGTGTGCAGACCATCCAGTATCAGGTGGTCACATTGCTCACCACCAATGGACAGGCTCCTTTCGTCACCGTCTTCATGTATCTGGGCGAAACGGATAATGAGCAGGAAAAGAAGGATCTGGCACTTATCATCGAAGAAGTCCTGCTGCAGCGCATCGAGGGCGTGAAGAATGAAAAGGGCGTGTGGGTCACGCCCGCGTTCCCCAAACTCATCTATGTGCTGGAAGAGGACAACATCAAAGAAGGTACCCCCTACTACTATCTGACCAAGCTTGCCGCAAAATGCACCGCCAAGCGCATGGTGCCCGACTATATCTCTGAGAAGAAGATGCTGGAACTCAAGGGCGATGTGTATCCCTGCATGGGCTGCCGCAGCTTCCTGACTCCCGACCGCTTTACGGATGCCGGTATCGGCAATATCGCCAACGCCGGGAATTATAAGCCCGGAAAGCACCGCTATTACGGACGCTTCAATCAGGGCGTCGTTACCATCAATCTGGTGGATGTGGCACTCTCCTCCGGCAAGGATCAGGCTAGATTCTGGCAGATCTTTGATGAACGGCTGGATCTTTGCTACCGCGCACTTCTGCAGCGCCATGAGCGGCTGAAGGGCACTCTGTCCGATGCCGCGCCGATTCTGTGGCAGCATGGTGCCTGCGCCCGCCTGGAAAAGGGCGAGCCGATCGACAAGCTGCTCTATGACGGCTACTCCACCATCTCTCTGGGCTATGCCGGTCTGTATGAATGCGTAAAATACATGACCGGAAAGAGCCACACCGATCCCGAGGCCACACCCTTCGCGCTGGATGTCATGAATCACATGAACGATGCCTGCAAAGAATGGAAAGCCAGACACAATGTCGATTTCTCCCTCTATGGCACGCCGCTGGAGAGCACCACCTACAAATTCGCCAAGTGTCTGCAAAAGCGTTTCGGTGTCATCCCCGGTGTAACAGACAAGAGCTATATCACCAATTCCTATCATGTCCATGTGACTGAGAATATCAATGCCTTTGAAAAGCTGGGCTTTGAGGCGCAATTCCAGCACCTCTCCCCCGGCGGTGCGATCAGCTATGTGGAAGTCCCCAATATGCAGAACAATCTGGAAGCTGTGCTGGATGTGATGACCTTCATCTATGAGAACATCATCTATGCCGAGCTCAATACCAAGTCTGACTTCTGTCAGGTCTGTGGGTTTGATGGTGAGATCGAGATCCACGACGATGCAGACGGCAAGCTGGTATGGACCTGTCCCCAGTGTGGTAATCAGGATCAGAACAAAATGAATGTCGCCCGCCGCACCTGCGGCTACATCGGCACCCAGTTCTGGAATCAAGGACGCACACAGGAGATCAAGGACAGAGTGCTGCATCTGTGATACCGCGATATAGAAAAAGATCCTGCTGCAATGCAGCAGGATCTTTTATACAGTTCAGGCGGCCTTTCTGATCTTAAGGATACGGACGATCACAGGGCTCAAAACAACATTGATGCCCATCTCTACAAGGAAATTCAGTCCGATCATACCGAGGAACACATATGCGATCAGCGATACACCGTCGCGTCCTGTCTGCGCCGCCCAACCGGCTGCCCATTCCAGGAGCAAAGGCTTGAATACTGCCAGCGCACCGATCGCAAACAGACCAGTATTCACCACAGGGCAGACGATCGCAGCCAGCACAGTGGCCAGGAGCGTGCTCTTTTTATGGAGCAGTTCATAAACGAGACCTGCTGCGGTACCGGCCGCGACGCCCTTCACGATGCAGATGATCGCGGTCACAGCCGGGGCGTAGTTCCACATGGCACTGCCGCCAAGGTCCGTACCGGAGATGCAGGCCCCAAGGACCAACACACCGAACACCAGTCCCAGCCAGGCGCCGGACTTCCAGCCATAGGACGCCGCGCCGATAACGATGGGGATCAGCACCAATGACGGCGTGAAAACACCGATCCTGATAACGCCTGCAAGCTGCTGCAGAACAACTACCAGTGCTGTGAAAATAGCCATGCCCACAAGGACCTTGGTCTTTTCGATAGAGCTTTTTTTATTCATTTTTTACCTCCTGCTGCCGCTCCGCCTGTACGGATGCGGCGCTTTTTTATGTAAAGAGCGTTGCTCCTTACTACGATCAAAACGGAGCTTCGTCGTCTTCCTCCTGCTCCTCTTCCTCAGCCGCCGTCTCCGGCGCAAGTCCCTGCATCTGGAGCCACTGATCCTTCGTGATCAGCAGATGACGAGGCTTGGAGCCCTCGAAGGGTCCAACGATGCCCTTCTCTTCCATTTCGTCCATGATGCGTGCCGCTCTGGCATAGCCCAGTTTCAGCCGTCTCTGGAGCATGGATACGGAGCCCTGTCCCGTTTCCAGCAGGACCTCTACTGCCGCAGGCAGAAGCTCATCGCCATCACAGACTGCCTCTGTCTCTGCAGTGCCGGCAGATGCACCGCCTGTTTTTCCGCTCTGTGCAGCCTTCTTCTCGATCTGATCCATAACATCATCATCGTAGGAAGGCAGCGCATTTTCTTTGATGCGGTCAACCACAGCCTGTACCTCTTCATCGTCGATAAAGCAGCCCTGCACACGCTTGGGCTTGCCCTGTCCGAGCGGTGAATACAGCATATCGCCCTTACCGACCAGCTTTTCCGCACCGGCCGTATCAAGGATGATGCGAGATTCCATGGCAGATGCCACGGCGAATGCGATCCTGGAGGGGATGTTCGCTTTCATCAAGCCGGTGATGACATCCGCAGAAGGTCTCTGCGTTGCGATCACCAAATGGATACCGGCTGCACGGCCCATCTGCGCGATACGACAGATGCTCTCTTCTACTTCCTTGGCCGCGACCAGCATCAGGTCGGCCAGCTCATCGATCACAACAACGATCTGGGGCAGCTTTTCCCGGTCAGGCTCCACACCGCAAGTCCTGTTGTAGGATTCCAGATCGCGAACTCCGGCATCCGCCATCAGACGATAGCGCTTCATCATCTCTGTAACGCCCCACTGCAGCGCACCGGCCGCCTTCTTGGGATCGGTGACCACAGGGATCAGCAGATGCGGGATACCGTTGTAGATACCAAGCTCCACCATTTTGGGATCGACCATGATCAATCGGACCTCCTCAGGCTTGGCTTTGTAGAGGAGCGACACGATCAGACTGTTCATACAAACAGACTTACCGGAACCGGTCGTACCTGCGATCAGCAGATGCGGGAGCTTGGCGATATCGCCAACTACACATCTGCCGTTGATGTCCTTGCCAACTGCAAAAGAGATCTTGGACTTGCTCTTGCCAAATTCCGCGGAACTGATGACCTCGTGGATATGTACCATAGAGACCAGCTTGTTGGGCACTTCGATGCCAACGACAGAGATCTTATCCGGGATCGCGGAGATGCGTACACCGGACGCACCGAGAGACAATGCGATATCATCCGCAAGATTGGTGATCTTGGACAGTCTCACACCGCGGTCAAGCTCCAGCTCATAACTGGTGATGGAGGAGCCGCGGATGGCATTGACGATATGGGCATCGATGCCAAAGGAGGCCAGCGTATTATCGATACGCTCGGCATTGGCCTGCATCTCTTCCGTGCCATCGATGGTCGTGCCGCTGCCTTCTTTCAGCAGACGCAGTTCCGGGAACCGATACGGTTTTACCGCATCCTCAGACTGCGCGATCTCTGTTGCGATCTTCATAGCTTCCTGCTGGGCCTCTTCTTTTTTGACCTTTTGAGGCATATCGGGATCCAGCGGCAGGAGCGCGGTCTCGACTTCATCTGCCTCAGCACTCTCATGCGCTTTGCGCTCCTTCTTTACAACGAGCGGTACCGGCTGCTCCCGAAGCTCGATGACATCTTCAAAAGGATCCTCCACAGGCTCAGCCACCGACTCCGGCAGTACAGCGATATCAAGCGTCTCTTCTGCCGGCTCCTCCTGCCGCTTTCCGCGCTTTTTCCGCTCCGGCTTTATCTCAGCAGGACCATCATCGACCGGAAGGTCGAAGTTGGATATATGCTCACGCTTGCGCTCTGTGCGTTCGATATGCCTCTGTGAGACATGTTCGACAGCGACCTCCGCCGGATCTCTGTGTTCACGCACAGGAGGTGCGTACTCGACCCGGGGACGGCTGCGGATCGCACGGATGACACCACCGATCGTCATATTGAAGGAAAGCAGTGTAAAGACGATCAGACTGATGATGCACAAGATCACTGCGCCGACTTTATGGATGCACAGGGCCAGCAGCATGGACAGGAGCCCTGCCAGCGCACCACCCGAGATCCCCGAAACACCGGTCCTCCACAGTTGAATGACCATAGGGAATCCCCATGTAAAGGCTTCTTTGCAGCTCAACAGATGTACCAGCATACCGACGCAAAGCGTCACGATCCAGCTGCTGATGACACGAAGACGGACAGGCCGTCCATCATGGAACAAAAGCACCACAAAATCCAGCAGCAGCGCAAACGGCAGGACATACACGCCTGCACCCATGATGCCCATAAGGAAAGACACCACAGGCACTGTCAAAAAACCTTCCGCATGGAACAGGCCAAGCATGATGAGACCGGCAGCCGCAAGGCACACGAAAGCACCGATCTCCCGCCGGATAGGCTTAGGCTCTCTTTCAGACGCTTTCGCCCTGCGCTCCTGTTCTTTTTTTGCTTTTGCGGTATTTTTTGATGCAGCCGACTTTTTCTTTTTATCAGCCATATTGTTTTAAGCTCCTTTACTTGATAAGAGACAAGATCAGCGTCACGAGACCGGCACCCCAGCAATAGAAGCAGAATCCGCCGAAATTGCCGCGGCGCGTGATGAACTTCAGCAGACAGATAGACAGATAACCGGAGATCGCGGCGACTGCCATACCAACTAAGTACACAGGGTCGAATACGATCTGGCTCTGGAACAGATCCACGAGCTCCAGAACGAATGCACCCAAGATCGCCGGGATAGACATCAGGAACGAGAACTTCACGGCGAACTCTCTGGAGAAACCGCGTGCAAGACCCGCCGATATGGTGGTGCCGGAACGGGAAAGTCCCGGGACCGTCGCTACAGCCTGCGCGCAGCCGACCAGAACGACATCGAGGATAGACGCACTTTTCAAGTCTTTATTCCCACGGTTCAGACGATCGGAGGCAAACAGCAGACCGCCTGTGGCGAGAAGCGCGAAGCCAATGAACATGGTGTTGTTCTTCAGACCTTCCACATAGTCTTTGATCGGCAGCACCACAAATAAGGGCAAGGTCGCAATGATGATAAAGAAGATCATCCTGCGGCTCAGGCGGTCGGGCTTCTGCCCGCGGGGCAGCTTCCTCACACCGACCATAGTAAAGAACTCCAGGATCAGCGCCTTGATCTCGGGCCAATACGCCACAAAGACCGCACACAAGGTTGCAAGATGGAGCAGGATGTCAAAGAACATATCTTCCTCGCCGAGCGCCTTGAACCCAAACAGATTCTGGAAGATCGCAAGATGTCCGGAGCTGGATATGGGCAGGAATTCCGCGATACCCTGCACAAGTCCCAATACGACAGCCGTGATAAGATCCATACAATATCCTCCATATACACATCGATAGTAATACAAGTATATACTATCACATCCCGGCGGATATTTCCAGCCCCAGAAAAAAATACGGAAGCAGTTACTCTGCTTCCGTATTTTCTCCCGATCTGTTTTTATCGATCTCATCATGGAGATAGGCCAGCGCATCTCCAACACTGCCAAGCTGGTCTACCAGACCGACCTCTACCGCTTCCCTTCCGTAGATCACAGAGCCAACATCTGTCGCGATCTCACCGGTCGCCATCATATAGGAGAGAAATTTTTCTCTGGATATATCAGAATTCGTTGTGACGAAATCAACGATCTGCTCCTGTATCCGATTGAAATACTGATAGGTCTGAGGCGCTCCCACCACAACGCCCGTCATACGCACAGGATGGATCGTCATACTGGCAGTCGGTGCTATCATACAGCGCTTGGCCGATACTGCCAGAGGGATGCCGATGGAATGACCGCCGCCCAGGACCAAAGAGACCGTAGGCTTCCGCATCCCCGCGATCATCTCTGCGATCGCAAGGCCCGCTTCGATATCCCCTCCGACTGTGTTGAGCAAGATCAGCAGTCCATCGATCTCAGGACTCTCCTCGATCGATGCCAGAAGCGGAAGCACTTGTTCATATTTGGTAGTCTTTGCAGTCTCCGGCAGGATCTGATGCCCCTCTACCTGTCCAATGATCGTTAAGGTATAGATCGTACCATGCTCTGTTTTGACCGTCGATGAGCCAAGATCTTCGATCTGCCGCCGATCTTCTTCCATCCTCTGTGGATCTTTGGTCTTTTCGTTCATCTTATACACCTCACAGTCATGATGCCCTGTTTTCTGCAGATCATGTAAAAAAGGTGTTGACTTTTGCAGTTCTTCATGCTATCATATTGTGGCTGTCAAACAGCAGGAGATATGCGCGAGTGGTGGAATTGGCAGACTCGCTAGATTCAGGTTCTAGTGTCCACTCCGGACGTGCGGGTTCAAGTCCCGCCTCGCGCACCAGCAAACAATGAGGATATCCACTTTGTGGATATCCTCATTATTTTTGCAGGACTTTTCTGAGCGTAAAAAATGGTATCTCATCTGATACGCAGCAGATCATTTCACACCTGCCACAGGGAGATCCTCTCCCTATCACAGCACGACATCTTTTTTACCCTCTGCATAGAACGCCACCAGCCGCTCTTTGTCGATCATGTTTGCCGCCTCACAGAGTCTTGCTACCAAACGCAAATGCTCGTCAACAACATCTATCTGCTCTTCGAACGGAAGCTGATAGTCCAGACAGCGAGGGGCGACGACTCTCAAGACAGCCGACCTCCCAGCTTTTTGCACACCAAATCCCTTGTCGTAGCAGTCTCCCAGCATTTCTTGCAGAAGGGCCTTCAGTTCTCCCCTGCGTTCAGCCAGACCATTGAATGTCAGGTCGATATAGCTGTGATCGACACCTTTCATTTTCATCTTATGATGGATGTAGACTCCTTTGATATCAAGGCTCGTCCTGTAGGTAGGCCAATCACCATTCTTGCTCTTCTCTTTCACTTTAGACCGCAACGCAATGTCGGGATAGTATTCCTGCATATGGCGAACATATCTTTCCCAAAAATTCGTAGATGTCTCATCCACGATCTTTGTATAAGGTCTATGTCCCTGCTCGATCGCTTTGTCGATCTGCTGATATTTCATCCTGCTCCTTGCATCCGTTCCGCAGGCGAACAAAGCCCGACATTCCTCGTAGGTGACTTTCAGAGGATATTTTTCCGCACTGTCGTTACACCTGATATACTCTGCAGGTGCGATCAAAAACACATGAAACTCATCGTACAGCTTCTGCTGGATGCCCTTCTCTCCTCGCAGGACATACCGCTCATACTGCCTGGGCTGAGCGATCGCGTTCACTTTATCTTCAATGAGCAAGGCCACTTTGTGCTCGTTATGTTCAAGAACGATCGTCAGATCCGATTCACCTAACGCAGTGTCAACATAAGATACTTCTTCTGACACGACGATATAGTCACTCAGATCCACAGACTCGATCTTGTTGATAAATAATCCCAGAAACCTCCGATCGACCGCAAACTCTTCCATAAAGAGCAGATCCATATCCCGCTCAGAAATATCATTAAATCGAAATTCCATAAATAAATCACACCTATCCATTCAGCTATCGATCGCGTCCTCGTCCAACGACTCGATGCTCGCCTTCATTTCAAGCTTGCAGCCCATTCTGCCTCTTTGAAGCCGACCAAAACAGCATCCTCGCAGACCGCCAGAGGACGCTTGACCAGCATCCCATCGGTAGCCAGGAGCTGCAGCATCTCATCTTCCGTCATATCAGGCAATTTGTTTTTCAGATCCATGGACTTATACAAAAGCCCGCTGGTATTGAAGAACCTACGAATGGGCAGCCCGCTCATCTTATACCAGGCCGTCAGCTCCCCAAGGGTCGGTCTTTCCTGCTTGATATCACGAAGCTCGTAGGCGATCTCGTTCTCATCCAGCCACTTCTGTGCCTTCTGGCAGGTGGTACACTTGGGATAACAGATAAACTTCAGCATATGACACGCTCCTAACTGTTTTTGCTTATGATAGCATAAAACATCGGCACGGACAAGACCGCGCCGATGTTCGTTTTTACTTCATGAGCCTGTTTTCCATATAGCGGTGCGCCGCCAGCTCCTGTGCATCATCCAGGGGCAGGAGCTCGGCGGTGCCGTATTTACGGATCAGCGCCGTCTGCAGGATATGATCACACAAAACAGGGTTTTTGCCCAAAAGACAGCCGTGGGCATAGGAGGCAAAGACATTTTTATATCTTGCGCCCTCTGTGCGGTCTTCGCCATTGTTGCCGTGACCCTGCACAGTCTTGCCAAGAGGACGGACACCTTCTCCCAGATAGGTCCTGCCATTGTGGTTCTCAAAACCGACCACGGTGGTCTCGGGATCCTCGCAAGTGAAAGCATAGTCGCCCACAAGACGGGTAGCGGCGCATTTGGTGTGAACATCCAAAAGACCCAAGCCTTCAAAGATCTCACCATTCTCCTCATAGGTCCTGCCAAGCAGCTGATAGCCGCCGCAGATCCCTAGGATCACAGCACCGTCTTCCGCAGCCGCGCGAAGCTCTGCGCTCTTTTGAGCCGCATCTTCCAGCAAAAGCGGCTGGGTGAAAGGCTGACCGTTGCCGATAAAGAACAGATCGAACGCCGAGGCGGACAAAGACTGTCCGACACCGACACCGGCCGTAAACACATCGATGCCGCGCCAGTTCAGACGCTTTACCATACAGGTCACATTGCCCCGATCGCCGGAAAGGTTCATCACATCCCGATAGAGGTGACAGATCTTCAGTTCCATAGCAGTCCCCTCCTTATTTCCAGAAGGCTTTGAAGCCATAGTTCTTGCTGATAGAAGCCCGCAGATCCAGCATGGCCGTATAGGTCGGCATGATATAGCATGGTCTGCCCTCTGCGATGCAAGCTCTGGTCAGCTCCGCATAGTCGCGCACGACCACCAGCTTTTCCGAAGGCAACCCTGCATACTTGAAACGAACTGCCATGTCATCGGCCCGGCTGCCGGAGATGAGGACCTTTCCCAAGGTATCGCCCATAGCGACGAGCCGCTCCATATCCACATCCCAGATCCAGCTCACATCCTTGCCGTCCTGCGTGTGGTCGGTGAGACACACCGCAAAGGTGAAAGGCTCTTGGATCTGCGTCAGAAAGTTGAGGACCTGATTGCAGCCGGCCGGATTTTTGATCAAGATCATGCGAAGGCTGACGCCATCGATATCGAACTTCTCCATCCTGCCAAAGCCGCAGGAGAATGAGGACAGCGCCTTTGCCACCACTTCCATATCAAGACCGAGGGCCTTGCCGCAGGCCATGGCGGAACAGGCATTATAGATATTGTAGCCGCCGGGGAGCGCGATCGTGGTGGGATAGTCCTTGCCATCGGCCGTCATGACGACCTCAGAGCGCTCCCCATCGGAGATCAGCACCTCTTTGACGCTGACCTGGGGCACAGGACGGGCAGCGCCGCAGTTCTCACAGCGATAGCCGCCCAGATGACCATAGGTCACATAGTCGTAGGTATAGGGATGGCGGCAGACACGGCAATAGGGCGCATCAGAGTTTTCTTCCACACGAGACTTGTAGATCGGGCCATCTACACCATAGAACACCACGGGATTCTCCAGCCCTTCCGCCAGAGAGCCTGAAAGAGAATCATCGGCATTGAGGCACAAGACGGCATTCTTGCAATGGCTGATACCGATGCGGATATTCTCCACCGTCAGACCGATCTCACCGTAGCGGTCGAGCTGATCGCTGAACACATTGGTGACGACCACAGCCCTGGCGTCCACCATACGGCCGATGGCCTTGAATGCCGCTTCATCGGCCTCGATGACGGCATAGTCATATTTGCATTTCCCCGAAACGGACGAATGCATGGCAAATTCGGCGGTCACGCCGCTGAGGAGATTGGCGCCGGAACGGTTGGCAAAGTAAGAGATTCCAGAATCAGCAAGGGCCTGCTCGATCATACGAGCGGTGGTCGTCTTACCGTTGGTGCCCGTGACGATGATCGTCGTCACGGTCTTTGCCAGCGTTTCCAATACGCCGGGACACAGCTTCAGAGCCACACGGCCCGGAAGGTCTGTGCCGCCCCTGCCCAGCATGCGAAGTGCCGCACGGCAGAATTTGCAGGCGATAACAGATAAACTCACTCGAATATTCATGCATTTGTTATATCACGATCTGCTCGAAATTACAACTATGAAGACAGACTTAAGATTTTCCTCTTGTCGGATGTGTCGAATTCTGGTATACTATGAGGACGGTAAACATATTATGGAAACCAATGAGGTGTCAAATGAAGTTCGTTTCATGGAATGTCAACGGTCTGCGCGCATGCCTGCAAAAAGGCTTTGAGGAGTTTTTTGCCTCTGTCGATGCCGATATCTTCTGCTTACAGGAGACGAAACTGCAGGCCGGTCAGGTGGATCTGCAACTTCCCGGATATGCGCAGTTTTGGGACTATGCGGAAAAGAAGGGCTATTCCGGCACAGCAGTCTTTTCCAAGGCCACGCCCCTGTCTGTATCCTACGGTCTCGGTGTGCCGGAGCTGGATACGGAAGGCCGCTGCATCACGCTGGAGTATGAGGACTTCTATCTCGTCAACTGCTATACCCCCAATGCACAGGACGGGCTCAAGCGCATCGACCACCGCATGGCATGGGACGATGCCTATCGTGCCCATCTGAAAGCGCTCGACGCGAAAAAGCCCGTAGTCGCCTGTGCGGACTATAATGTGGCGCACCAAGAGGTCGATCTGAAGAACCCCGGCCCCAACCGCGGCAATGCCGGTTTCTCCGATGAAGAGCGAGGAAAGTTCACGGAGCTCCTGGCCGCCGGCTTCACAGATACCTTCCGCTTCAAAAATCCCGATGCGGTGGGCGCCTATTCCTGGTGGAGCTACCGCTTCAATGCCAGAAAGAACAATGCAGGCTGGCGAATCGACTACTTCCTGGTCTCCGACCGACTCAAAGACAAGATCGCCGAGACACCGATCTATGCGGAGGTATTCGGCTCTGACCACTGCCCTGTAGGGCTAACGATCGAGGTGTAAAATGATGAAACTGAAAACAAGACTTTTATCTCTGGCACTTTGCCTTGTGATGGTGTTCTCCGCCATCCCCATGGCATCGGCCGCCTATTCCGGTGTGGCGCAATGGTTCGAACCGAGCCTGCGTGAGATGCAGGAGCTGGGACTGCTCCCGGCCTCCTACGACGGCTTCAATCTTTCCAAGAAGATCACGAGAGCCGAGATGTGCGAGCTGGCAGTCCATGCCCTTGAAAAGATCACGGGCTATGCCATCATCCCCGAAAAGACCGACTATTTCACCGATACCGAAAAAGACTACATCGTCAAGGCATATGAGCTCGGTATCGTCAGCGGCTATCCCGACGGCACCTTCAAGCCGGACAACTACCTGACCCGTCAGGAGTTCTTCCAGATCATCGAGAACTTCTGCAAGGCCTCTGCGTTCCAGCCTGTGGCAGATGAGAGCTATCTGGGCTCTTTCATCGATACCGCAAAGGTCGATCAGTGGGCCAAGGAGGCCGCCCAGATCTGCGTGCGTTACGGCTATGTCAACGGCAAGGCTGAAAACGACGGTACATATCTGGATCCTCTGGGCAACGCTTCCCGTCAGGAAGCCATGGCCATGTTCCTGCGTGCGTACAAGAGCCTCAATGAGTATTACTACTACATCCGTACCGCACAGGTCGTGGTGGATGACAACTCCGGCTCCGGCAATGTGGAGACCGGCAACAACACCGTTATAGAGGATGTGAAGATCACCGGTGTGGACAAGCACATGATCACAACGACCGATCTGAATGTCCGCGAGCTGTGGTCCAAGGAGACCAATATCCTCGGCACGGTCGGCGCCGGCACCGATCTGACCGTCACAGGTCTTTGCGCCAACGGCTGGGTACAGGTGCAGTACAAGGGCAAGACCGGCTATGTCAGCGGAGATTATGTGGTGGATTATGAGCAGCTCGACAACTCCGCCAACGATGATGCCATCGATATCGCCAACTTCGCCATGACCTTTGTCGGCTATCCTTATGTCTACGGTGCGGAGAGCCCCTCCGATGGCTTTGACTGCTCCGGTCTGGTGTACTACTGCTTCGGACAGTATGGCATCAGCCTCAAGCGCACCGCCGACGATCAGATGCACAATAACGGTGTGGCTGTGTCCAGAAGTGATCTGCAGGTCGGTGATCTGGTGTTCTTCGGCTACGGCTCCTACGCGAACCATGTTGGCATCTACATCGGTAACAACAACTTCGTCCATGCGGCGAACCCCTCCTCCGGCGTCCGCGTCTCCTCCATGAATGAGACCTATTACGCCAACCGTTACCTCACCGCGAGAAGGATCATCACAGATTAAAAGAGATCCCGCCTGCAGCAAATGCTTGCAGGCGGGTATTTCATTCCTCGATCGCAGCATCCGGGATATGCTCCATGATATCACCAACATCGCATTGCAGGATCGCACAGAACATATCGATCGTATGGGTGCTGACACTCTCATCCCGCTTTAATCGCGTGATCTGAGCCGGACTGATATGATGCTTTTTTATCAACGCATACTGCGTTATACCTTTCTCTTCCATTACCTGCCATAGCTTTCGATAGGTGATCATAACATCCAAGCCTCACTTTCTACTTGAATGTTACTAGAAAATGGTGTATATTAGTATTAACCGATATCGGTCAATATGTTCACCAAGGAGCTATCAACATGAAAAGACACAGAATGCTCACAAAGCTACTGATCGTATGTATCGCAATTGCAATGCTGATTCCATTTGCAAAAGCGATACATACTACAGTCAACACCTATCACATCGCCACCTATAATTTCCAACTGGATGTAAATGCACCTGAAGGTGCACAGGTCGAGATCGAAAAGGACACCGGCTCCATCAAGCTTTGGAAAACCATCACCACCAAATACAATGGAAGTACGACGACATCCTACTCGTACGAAAACCTTTCGATTCCCACGCCAAGCTGTGATGGGTATCATTTTGGCGGCTGGTACAATGACGCAGCATGCTCACAGCCCTTTGAGCCAAGCTATAAAACAAGTCCCGTCACCAACGATACCATCGTCTATGCCAAGTGGGGAAAGCTGGGCGAGGCAACGGTCGTAAGTGCCCCCACCTGTACGGTCGAAGGCGAGACTGCCGCTGTATGTGAGCGCTGTGGTGAGACGGTGTCTGCAGCGATCCCCGTCGTAGAATGTGCATTCGAGACCTATGTGAGCGATGAAAACGGCACTTGCACCAAGAACAGCACCCAGACCGCACAGTGCATCTACGGTTGCGGAAACACCGATACCATCGAGCTCCCCGACAGCGAGCTCGGTCATATCTACGATGCCGACGGGATCTGTGACCGCTGCGGAGAACGGGTGCAACTGGTGGCGATCGCAGGCGCCAACATGACTCTGGGCAATGCGCTGCACATGAACTTCTTGCTCAGCATCGACCAGATCGATACGACCGATGACTATACCGCCAAGATCACACACAACGGCCAAGTGACAGAGCTCTTGTTCACACCGGTCAACAGCGACTACTACGCAGTCACTTATCCGCTCACCGCCAAGCAAATGAACGACGAGCTGATCCTTGAAGTCTTTGATGAAAAAGGCAATGCGGTATCTGCTGTGTATACAGACTCCGTCTGCAGCTATGCAGCCAGAGCTCTGGATAATTCCAACGATTCCGAGGTGAGACGCTTCGTGGTGGATATGCTCAACTATGGTGCAGCGGCGCAGAAGTTCTTTAAGTACAACACCAGAAACCTTGCCAACTCTATCTTGACAGAAGAGGAACAGGCTCTGGCTTCTGAAAAAGTCGAATGCATCAACAGACAGATCAAAGGTGCACATTGTTATGGCAGCAACCTGACGCTGGAGTCCAATATCCAAATGAATATGTATTTCAAGGACATCTCCGCCGATGATGTAGCAGATATGTACGCTATCGTAAGCTTTACCGACCACACCGGCACCGCCCAGTCTGTCCGCATCGAAGGTGAGGATTTTGTCCATTATTTTGGTGACATCTATAAGATCCAGAACAGCGCGCTCGTGCTCTCCGATGCCAGAAAGACTGTAACTTGCGTCGTCTTTAACGCAGACGGTTCTATTTTCGATCATGCGACCGATTCAGTCGAGA
This sequence comes from Oscillospiraceae bacterium, assembly GCA_017440525.1. GTDB lineage: Bacteria > Bacillota > Clostridia > Oscillospirales > Oscillospiraceae > Avoscillospira. The sequence goes on from JAFSHB010000118.1 coordinate 22,353, forward strand.
GCTATGTCAAGCGAGCGGAAGGTTCCACCAGTTCCTATCTGTGTGAGGCGATCATGAAATTTGCAGTCTCTGCTCACGAGCTGCTGCACTGACCCCAAGGTCAAGACGCCAGACCTGACCGGAAATACCAACTAGGTCTTGCCCTTTTATATCGTTTCTACAGAAGATCGGCGCGCTCGCCATACGAGCGCTCACTCCCCGGCCGAGAGCGGAAGCTGCCAAAAGCCATCCTTGACTTCAAAGAAGCAGATCAAAGGCTCACAGGGGCACGGCTCATTTTCGTCATAAGGGAACAAGACACGATCGTCTTTGAGATAGCCTTTGAGGGGATAGCCCTGAACCTCACCTTCCCATGGCTCGAGAGCAGGCTCCTCCGGCTCTGGCTCCGGTGGCTGTACGGGATGGAGCGTCAAGACACCGTTCTGCGGCGGCAGTTCCGGGCAGGATGCTTTTGAGATCACGCGCCGAAGCGTCAGACGATCACCCTCTTTTTCAAAAACACCGAGCCTGCGTTCTCCTGCATAGAGCCGCTCCACCCGATCGGACAAAAGTTCACAATCGCATCGGAGCTGCCAATAGAGCCCCACTTCCTCCAGGACGCAAGTCCCCACTTCTCGGTCGTGCATCAAAATAGGATATTCCATAAAACAAGCCCTCCTGCATACAACCTATGCAGGAGGGACTGTCGTTATTACGGAGTCTGCAAGCCAAAGCTGACAGCGATGGCATTATCGATCTTATTCATCACGCGCTCATCCACATGGCCCATATGTTCCCGCAAACGGCGCTTGTCGATGGTCCTGACTTGCTCCAAAAGCACAACAGAATCCTTCGTCAGGCCCACATCTCTGCCTGTAAGGGATATATGGGTGGGTAATTTGGCTTTGCCGGTCTGACTGGTGATCGCGGCCGCGATCACGGTCGGAGAATGTCGATTGCCGGTGTCATTCTGCACGATCAGAACAGGTCGGGTGCCGCCCTGCTCACTGCCGACTACAGGGCTCAGATCGGCGTAAAAAATATCGCCTCGTTTTACGTTGGTGTCCATTCGCTTCACACTCCGCGAAAAATAGTTTCGCTGTCTCAGACAGGCTACTCATATTCTCCCACGCAGCGGCGTTTTTATACCACCAAAAGGCTCCCGTGTCATTCTATGACAAAGGATCACACGATGTACTGCAAGATCTCAGAAGTCTTGCCATTTTGATAATAAATGCGGGGGATCCGCTTATTGATCCCACACAGGACCTCATAGGCAATGGTATCGAGCTGACCGGCCATAGCCTCGCAGCTCGCGCCATGACCGATCACCGTGACCGGATCTCCGACCTCGGCTTCCGGGATATCGGTCACATCGACCATACACATATCCATGCAGATCCGCCCGATGACAGGCGCAGGCTTGCCGTGGATCAGGAAACTGGCAACACCGGACAGCCGCCGCTGCAGACCATCGGCATAGCCGATCGCCAACACCGCCACACGGCAGTCGGTGGGCGTGGTGTAAGTCCTTCCATAGCTCACATCCGTTCCTGCCGGGATATCTCTGATCTGCGAGATGGATGTATAAAGGCTCAGCATGGGCTTGAGCTCCAGTACCCCTACGGTATCGGCAGAAGGATCCACACCATAGGTCAGGATACCGGGGCGGATCATATCCATGGCATACTGGGGATACAAAACAGTTGCACCGGAATTGCAGCAGTGTCGAAGCTCCGGCTTGATGCCGCGATCCTCCAGCACATCCAGTGCCTGAACGAATCTCTCATATTGCAGCTTTGTATAGGCAGCGTCATCCGGCGCGGTACTGTCGGCCACGCAGAAGTGGGTAAACGAGCCTTCCACACGCAGATGGGGCAGCTTGACCGCAGCGGCGATCTGCTCTGCTGCACGCGCATCTCCATAGGCTGTAAAGCCGATCCTGGTCATGCCGGTATCCAGCTTCAAATGGACATTCAGCACGAAGTTCGTACCGCTGAGTGCGTCATCCAGCGCTCTGGCATACTCCGCACTGTGGACCTCCTGCGTCAGATCCAGATAGATCATGTTCTCCGCATAGGCAGGAGGCGTATAGCCCAAGATCAGGATCGGCGCACGAACGCCGCCGCGGCGGATCTGCACGGCCTCCTCCAGATTGGAAACAGCCAGATAGTCTGCTCCAAGCTCTACCAGCGCATGGCTGACAGGCACAGCTCCATGCCCGTAGGCATCGGCCTTTATGACGCCAAGAAATCCTGTACCCGCAGGCACATGGTCACAGATGGCGTGATAATTATGAGCCAGTGCATCCAGATCTACATCAGCCCAAGTTCTCTTCAGTAATTTCATAATGTATCCTCACATTTGGAAGTTCTCGATCTGTACTGTGATACAGCGGGCGTCCTGGTAGAAGATCTCCGCATAGACCGGGATATCGTCCCCATCCAGCCAGGTATCCACCTGCAGCTCCTCTTCGTCATACCCCTTGAGATAAGTCACACGATACAACTCCCCATCCCTGCCCGCACAGGATATGTATTCCCCTGTCCAGCACTGTCCCAGGATCCACGGGATAAGGATCGGTGAGACGATCCCATTGGCAAGTTTTCCCATGGCAAGCTCCATGCCGTCATATTGCAGGCTCGTCCCGCTTTTATCCGTGATCGCCGAGATCCCGGCGATCTCCTCGGGGGCCGTTACCGTAAGGGTGGTCTTCTCCGGCGAATAGTCTGCATCCAACGAAAAATCATAGATCCGCTCGCCGTAGTCAGCTCTGACATGGGCCGTAAAGCTGCACCCCTGTGCCGACAAAAGTGCGGTCCGCAGATCCACTGCACGCTGTGTGGGCTCCTCTTTTCCGCAGCCGGTGAGCATCACCAGCATCAGCACCAGAGCCGCGATCTTCTTACAGGACAATAGCTCCAACTCCTAAGGCAAAAGTCGTGAGAGCTGCCCGATCAGATCTGTGGGTGTCAAGGCATATTGCCCCAGTTCCATAGCAGCCAGATCTCCGGCCATACCATGGAGCCAGGCGGCAGCTGCCGCGGCTTTCAAGGGTCCTGCCCCCTGCCCCAACAGCGCAGTCAGGATCCCGGCCAGAACATCGCCACTGCCACCGGTCGCCATACCGGCATTTCCGGTTCGGTTTACATAACTTCTTTCGCCATCAGTAACAATGGTCTCATGACCTTTTCGCAGGACGATCGCCCCCAGCTCCTTCGCAAGGGCCTTCGCACCGGAGATCCGGTCAGGCTCTTCCGCTGAGGTCAAACGGCGAAATTCCCCTTCATGAGGTGTCAGAACGATCGGACAAGCCGCTTCACGCAATACATCCTTATGCGCCGCGGCGGCATTTATGCCGTCCGCATCCAGCACCAGAGGACATCGGCAATGCCGAACGATCTCACAGACGAGGGCATCCAGCTCCTCGCTCCTGCCAAGACCGGGGCCAAGCAGACAGGCATCCACGGCACGGAGCCGCTCCAAGATCTGCGGCAGAGCCTGCATCGACAGTTTGCCGTCGGTGTCCGCCAGCGGAAAGACCATAGGCGCATGGAGCTTTGACGCCACGATGGGATAGACGCTTCGCGGCACGCCCGTAAAGATGAGCCCCGCGCCTGTGCGGAGCGCTGCCTGCGCCGCAAGATACGGTGCACCGGTATAGCCCTCCGCGCCGCAGATCAGCAAGAGCCTGCCGTAGTCACCTTTATGACTGTCAGGCGCACGCAAGGGACAGACCTGACGGATAAGATCCGCAGAGGTCCTCTTCGCTATCCAGACAGGCTTCATATCATTTCCCTCCGCCGGAGATCAAAACAGCAATGGCTGCAACGATACCGACGACGATCACGAGCCCGATCAGAAACATCATGCTCATACAGCATCGCCCCTTTCTTATTACCGATCATACCACACAAAATTCCATCTTGCAAGTGGCGGAAAACTGTGATAGAATATGTCGGTAATATGCAAAAGCGATGATCGAGTCGTCAAGGATCACAAAGCGGTTTCCAGAGAGGACAGGGTGCTGTGACTGTCCATCCGCAGATCTGCGGCTTTCCCTCGTGAGCTGCGGCCTGAATTGGCAGTAGGGCCTGCCGGGTGACTCCGTTAACGGTGTAAAGTGCGCTGATAGGCGAATCATGGGTGGTACCGCGGAAGTATGGTCTTTCGTCCCTTAAGGGATGAAGGGCTTTTTTATTTTATAAAAAACATTTGATATAAAGGAGAATACACAATGAAACAGCAGCTGGAAACGATCCGGCAGGAAGCCCTGGCCGCAATGGCTCAGGCAGCCGACCAGCAGGAACTCGATGCCCTGCGCGTCAAGTATCTTGGCAAAAAAGGTGAATTGACCGCCGTTTTGAAGCAGATGGGCAAGCTCTCTGCGGAAGAACGCCCTGTTATGGGTCAGGTGGCAAACGCCGTCCGTGCCGAACTGGAAGAGACGCTGGAAAAGGCAAACACCGCGCTTGCCGCAAAGGCTATGGAAGCAAAGCTCAAGGCAGAAGCCATCGATGTCACCATCCCCGGTGAAGAAGTCGAGCTTGGCCATCAGCACCCCATGAACATGGTGCTGCAGGAGATCAAGGATATGTTCGTCGGCATGGGCTATCAGGTCGTGGACGGCCCCGAAGTGGAGCTGGCCAGCTACAACTTCACCCGTCTGAACATCGAAGAGGGACATCCCTCCCGCGACCGCAGCGACACCTTCTACTTCAATGATGACGACAGCATCCTGCTGCGTACCCAGACCAGCCCCATGCAGATCCGCTACATGGAGAATCACAAGCCGCCTCTGTGCATGCTGGCTCCCGGCCGTGTGTTCCGTAAGGACGAAGCCGACGCCACACACTCCCCCATGTTCCA
>JAFSHB010000119.1 GCA_017440525.1 Oscillospiraceae bacterium
CAGGACAAGCTGCCTGAGTGGAACGTTGTCGTCGGTACCCGTGAGGCCGTCGAGATCGTCAAGTACCTGAAGGACGGCGAGCACATCAAGGCCGGCGAGGCTGTTGCTTCCACCAAGGTCGTCACCGAGAAGAAGGATACCGTGGCCGAGGATGCTCCTCTGGACTTCGCCAAGATCGCTGCTTCCATCCCCGCCATCGAAGTGGTCGATATGGGCGTCCAGTACAAGGCTCGCAATGTCGAGAGCAACAAGTTCGTCACCATCGGCGAGCGTATCCACTGCATCAGCCCCGTCATCCGCGAGGCTATGAACACCATGAATCCCGAGCCCATCCTGAAGCGTGCCGCTGAGCAGATCGCTGCCGGTGCCACCTATCTGGATGTCAACATCGGTCCTGCTGAGTCCAACGGTCCCGAGCTGATGACCTGGGCTGTCAAGCTCCTGCAGGAGAACTTCAACAATGTGCCTCTGGCTCTGGATACTGCCAACAAGAAGGCGATCGAAGCCGGTATCGCTGTTTACAACCGCACCAACGGCAAGCCCATCGTCAACTCTGCTGACGCCGGCTCCCGTATCTCCTACATCGATCTGGCTGCTGCCAACGATGCTATCGTTATCGCTCTTTGCTCTGCCGACGGCATCGCAAAGGACAATGAGGAGCGCATGATGCACTGCCACAACATGCTCGACCGCGGTATGGCTCTGGGCATGGAGTCCGACGATCTGTGGTTCGACCCCCTGTTCCTGGTCGTCAAGGGCATGCAGGACAAGCAGATGGACGTTCTGAACGCCATCAAGCTGTTCTCCGACGAGGGCCTGAAGTCCACCGGCGGTCTGTCCAACAACTCCAACGGTGCGCCCAAGCATGTCCGTCCCATCATGGACGCCTCCCTCATGGCGATGTGCATGATGCAGGGCCTGACCTCCGCGATCGTCAACCCCTGCGATCAGAGACTGATGGAGACCATCAAGTCCTGCGACATCTTCAAGAACAACGAGCTGTACTCCGACTCCTATCTGGAGGCTTAAGTACCAATATCTGTCCCGATCCGGCATCTGCCGGATCGGGATATTTTTTCTTTTCTTGGAAGAAAATGGGTGGAAACTGGAGAAATGAATAAAAAAGTGAGAAAATGCCTTGAAAATATTAAAAATAAGCTGTTCTTTGGAGAAAAAACAGAAAATGAAAGTGGAGAAATATGTAAAAATTACCGTTCTGACCTTGACGCAACAGGGAAATTAGAGTAGAATTACTCTGTATAAGAATGATGGATAGGTGCGCCCTTTTTGGGGGGCGTTTGCATGATACCGCGTATGGGATACGCCGGGAGCTGTGTATCTGTCGCGGAAGGAAGAAGGAGAACATTCATGGGAAAAAATAGTGCGGTCATACAGCGCGGTGCCGAAGCCGCCGGGGTCTATAAGCTGAAAACGCCGCCCGGATATCTGGGCATCAAGCGCGTATTTGATGTGGTCGCTTCGGTGCTGGGACTTTTGATCTGCCTGATCCCGATGGGGATCGTTGCTGTGTGCATCCGGGGGGAGTCCGCCGGACCTGCGATCTTCAAGCAGGAGCGGCTGGGACTTGGCGGAAAGCCCTATACCATGTACAAGTTCCGATCCATGTATCTGGATGCAGAGAAAGACGGTCCCCGCTGGGCTTCTGTCAATGACGATCGCTGCACGAAGGTGGGGCGTTTCATCCGCCGCTGCCATGTCGATGAGCTGCCTCAGCTGTTCAATGTTCTCAAAGGCGATATGAGCATGGTCGGGCCCAGACCGGAGCGCGCCTATTTTTACGATGAATTTGAAAAAGATCTGCCGGACTTCAGGGAGCGGCTTCGGGTCATGCCCGGACTGACCGGGCTTTCTCAGGTCAATGGCTGTTACGATATGACGCCTGCCCAGCGGCTGGCTTATGATAAGACATATATGGAGAGCCGTTCCGTATGGACGGATCTGAAGATCCTGATGCAGACTGTGATCGTGGTCTTTAACGGCAAAGGAGCTCGTTGATGGACATAAAAGAAGAAAAGAAGCCCCTGGTCTCTGTCGTCATGCCGGCGTGCAACGCGGAGCGCTTTGTGGAAGAGGCGGTCATGTCGGTCCTTGGTCAGACCGTGTCCGATCTGGAACTGATCGTGGTCGATGATGGCTCTTCTGATGAGACGCGGCAGATCTTGGGGCGTATCGCGGAGCAGGATGCCAGGGTGCGTCTTGTGGTCAACGAAGAGAATATGGGTGTCGCGAAGAGCCGCAACCGCGGATTGGATCTCAGCCGCGGCACCTACACCGCGCTGCTGGACAGTGACGATTATTGGCACAGCGATATGCTGGAGAAGATGATCGCCTGCATCGAGCGGACCGGTGCGGATCTTGTCTACTGTTCCTATGCCATGGTCGATGAGGACGGAAAAAAGATCTGTAACGATTTTATCGTTCCGGAGACGGCGGATTATGCCTACTCTCTCGTCAGGAGCGTGATCACCTGCTCCACGGTGCTGATGACGCGGAAGATCGTGGATGCCTATCGGTTCCCGACGAATGTTTATCACGAGGACATCGCCATGTGGTTCACGATCCTGAAAGAGGGCGGTACAGCCTGCGGCGTGACCGAGATCCTTGCGGCCTATCGGCAGCGAAGCGGATCCAGGTCCTCGGAAAAGCTGAAGAGCGCGTCCCGCCGCTGGGAGATCTACCACAAGCATCTGGGGATCGGGGCCTTCCGGAGCATCGTACTGATGATTCGGTATGGTATCTACGGCCTTGCCAAGTATAAGAGGCTCTGATCTATGGCTGCATTGGAACTGACACAGCAGGGCGATACCGCCACTTTGCAGGAACACCAGCGTGCGCTCCTGCTGCTTTTGCGGGAGTTCGACCGGGTGTGCAAAAAGCTGGAGATCTCCTACTGTCTCTTTGCCGGAACGCTCTTGGGCGCTGTGCGGCATGGGGGTATTATCCCGTGGGATGACGATCTGGATGTGATCATGCTGCGGGAGGACTACGAACGGTTTTTAAGGCAGGCTCCGCAGGAGCTGGACTGCGGGATGTTCCTGCAAAGGGAATTCTCCGAACACTGGCCCATGTTCTTCTCCAAGCTCCGGCTGGAGGGGACGACCTGCCTTGAAAAATATAAGCCCAGAGATCCTTTGATCCATCAGGGCGTGTATATGGATATCTTCCCCTGTGACAATGCCTACGGCAGCGCGCTCCTGCGGAAGCTGCAGTTTCTGGCGTCCAAGGTGGTCATCGCCAAGGGCTTGGACCGGGAAGGGTATGTGACAGACAGCAAGAAGAAAAAGTGCTTCATGGCCGTGTGCAGGATCCTGCCAAACAGACCGTTCCTGCGGTTCGTGAAAGGCCCGAAGAAAATGGGGGAGCAGCTCCACAGCTTTTTGGGCGGCGCTTCCAAATACAGCAGGAGCGTATATCCGGCCGCGGCATTTGGAGAGACCAGAACAGTGGGATTCGACGGTCTGGAAGTTCTTGCGCCGCAGGATCCCGACAGGCTGCTCCGGATCTTATACGGGGACTATATGCGGATCCCGCCGCCGGAAGAACGCAAGTGCAAGCAGCACGCGATCCTGGTGGACCTCACCAGATCTTACGAGCATTACGCCCATTACCGGGATGATATGACCTTCGATGTGCATACACGCAGCATCAGATAGGAGCGATATGGAGCTACAAGTACTGGTCGCGACCATGGGCAGGGAGGACCTGTCTTTGACAGCGCAGATGGATCTGCGGCAGAACGCGGTGATCGCCAACCAATGCGGATATTGGGAGAAAAAGACCGGGCAGACCGACGGCTGTGAGGTCCGGATGATCTGCTCCGATACAGTCGGTGTCGGACATAACCGCAATCTGGCGCTGGAGGCGGCTGAGGCCGAGATCCTGCTTTTTGCCGATGATGATATCGTGTATTATGACAGCGACCTGCAGCCGGTGATCGAGGCGTTTCGGGAGCTGCCCGATGCGGATGTGATCTTCTTTGCTATCGATATGACCAAAAACGGTCAGGTCTTTGACAAACGGCGGCATAAGACAAAGCGCCTGCATTTTTATAACTGCCTGCGCTACGGCGCGTGCCGTATGGCGATCCGGAGAGAAGCGGTGGAAAAGCATCGCCTGCGGTTTTCGACGCTGTTTGGCGGCGGCAGCCTCTATGGCAGCGGAGAAGATACGCTCTTTATCCTCGACTGCCTGCGAGCCGGGCTCAAGCTCTATTCCCACGAGTATGTCCTCGGTGCCTGCGCCAAAGACAGCTCCAGCTGGTTCACGGGCTTTCATGAAAAATACTGCTTCGACCAGGGTGCTCTCATGGCTTGCGCGTTCCCCAAAGCGAAGCATCTGATGAAATGGTATTTTGGCCGAAAGATCAAAAAGCGCAGCGGTATGAAGCTGACCGCAGTGATGAAAGAGATGGATCGCGGCATCGCGGCATATAGTACGATGAGACCGTATGCACCGCGAGCGGCGAAAGAGAAAGGGGAATGAGAAGATTGGCTTATCAAGGAAAACACAGTGCCAAGCGTGAGAAACGCCCGGCCGTCGGTTGGATCGCGGCAGTGCTGATCGTGGTCTTGATCGCGGCAGTGCTGATCTGGTCCTTCGCGGCAAGAGATGCCGCACCGAAAAAGGTGGAAAACAGTGGGCAGGAGGTCACAGCGCCGGACGATGTCCTGCAGACCCCTTACGGAGAGCTGACCTATCCGGGGCTCTGGACGGATAAGGTGGCCCATGAGACCATCGAGGAGGGCGATACTGTACAGATCGTGTTCCGCAGTACCCTCAAGGATGCTGAGGTCGAGCTGTTCAGACTGTCCTATGGCGCGGTGCCCGAAGGCGGCTTCGTCCTCGGACAGATGGCGGACGGTGCCATGGTCAGCGTCGTCATGGGCTCGATCGAGCCGGATGATGCATGGCCGCAGGAGACGCTCGATACGCTCTATGCCCTGCAGGAGAGCGTCAACGATCTGCTGGTCCAGCTGCAGGCCCATCCCGAACTGACACCGCAGGAATGACGGTAAAAATATTCTGAGAGCGTGCCTTTCAGTAAAATAGATCGTAGGTATCCCTGTAAAAGAATAACTCAAGGAGGAAACAACAGATGCAAATGAATGTCAAGCGCAGCCTTTCCCTTGTGATGATCCTCGTCGCGCTGTTTGCCGCCCTGACCGTTCAGGTGTTCGCGGCAGAAGCAGAGGAACTGACCGAAGAAGTCGCCGTGGTCGAGACCCTTTCGGCGGAAGAGCTTCTGGAAACAATCGAAGCTATCGTGGCACAGTACGGAATCTCTGCCGATATGGAGGACTATGAGATCGCCAATGCCATTGCCATGGCTGACAGCGAGACGCTGGAAGCCACCATGGCACAGATGGAGCTGATCGACGCTTCCGCAGCGGCTCTTTCCGAAGAAGAGCTCTCCATCCTGGAGGGAAGCGAGGCTGTTGCAGCCTATGACCGCTTTGACTATGTCATGGAGCTGCTCTATACCCCTATGCTCCTGGCCACCACCCTGACCCTGCTGGACGGCGGTCTGACGATCACCGATTCCGTGGGTACCGGCGCTGAGTCCAATGGAACTGTGACCATTACTGCCAAGGGCAGTTTTCTGAGTAAAAAGACCAACACCATCACCCTTATCAACGAGACGAGCGCAACGGCGACACTGTCTTTTGACTACACGGTCAGCAATGCCGATTCCCACACGCTTCCTGCCAATTCCGGCACCTATTCTGTGGTCTTGGAGCCCGGTGCAAGCACATCGTTCTCCATCACTTCCAAGGCGCTGAACGGCACCGTTACCCTGAAGATGTCTAACTTCAGCCTGGTCGCGGCCTCCGCTTCCTCCAATGTCACCTTTGCGTATGAAGAGACGCTCGGCACCGTTACCGTGGGCGGCACTGCTGCCGCGAACGGCGATGTGATCACCGGCGATCTGAGCGGCATGGCGCTGGCCGCCACGCCCAACACCAATGTGTACTTCCTCGGCTGGACCGATGAGAGCGGCAAGATCCTCTCTACTGACAAGGAATATACCCTGATCCCTACCAGAGATATGACCGTTACGGCTGTGTTTGCCGATAACAGCGGTAGCGCTGCGCCTTGGTACAAGGTCGGCGGCGAGTATCTGTTCGGCGATCTGAACGATGCTGTAGCGATGGCGCAGTCTGTCTCTAACAAGCGCATCGTTCTGATGAACAACGCCACCCTGCCCGCAGGCAGCTATACCATCCCCACCGGTGTCACCCTGCTGATCCCCTTTGACACCGATGAGACTCTCTACACCACCAAGCCCGCATCCGACACCACGAAGGATTCCAAGGGCAATCTGACTTGGGTAAAGCCCACGGCATTCCGCACCCTGACCATGGCCGAAGGCGCACATCTGACCGTCGATGGTGCCATGAGCCTCTCCGGCAAGTATCGTACCGGTCAGGCCTCTGTCCAGTCCGGCTCTCCTTCCGGTCCCACCAGCTTTGTGCAGATGGAAGAGGGAAGCTCCATCACTGTCAACGGCACCCTGTACGCATGGGGCTTTATCACAGGTGAGGGTACTGTGCTGATCAAGAACGGTGCCTCCGTCTACGAGCTGTTCCAGTTTATGGACTGGCGCGGCGGCGATATGTCCACCGGCATGAAGAACGAGGTGTTCCCCGTTTCCCAGTACTACATCCAGAATATTGAAGTCCCCATGACCATCGAGACCGGGGCCAAGGAATATGCCTATACCTCTGTTACTGTCACGCTGCTGGGCGACCAGGGTGCCGCGATCAATTTCTTTGGCAGCAGCGGTGCCATGTTCAATCTGGCCTCCGGTACTGTGACCAAGCGTTATGACGGCACCACCGACCGTCTGGTCGTGGAGCTGGACGGCGAGATGTCCATCTCTCCCTTGAAGATGAGCCTTGGTATCTACAACATCGACTCCGCCAGCTACAATTTGGGCATCAACAGCAATATCACTGTGAAGGTCAACGATGGCAGCACCGTTACCATCGCGCAGAATGTCGCCTTGCTGCCCGGCTCTGAGATCATCATCGATGAAGGTGCCCATTGCACGATCGCTTCCGGCACCAAGGCATATCTGTATGATGCCGATACCTGGGGCACCTACTGCGGCTCTGCCAACAAGACCTTTATGCCTGTTCCCTACGCACCCGGTAAAGTCTACACGCGTACGGAGGCAGATCTGGTCGATGCCAAGATCGTGGTCAACGGTACTGCGGATGCGACTTTGGGCGCTGTCTACACCACCCAGGGCGGTGCCGATCTTTGCTCCGAAGGAAACGGTGTCGTGCGGATCGATCCCGGCACGGAAACTGTGACCTATCAGGTCATTCAGGCCGCCGATCCTGACGACAGCACTTATGTACAGATCCCCATCACCTCTGCGAAGCTGAAGAATGCTGATGGCTCCTATACAGACTCCACCAGAGGCACCTAAGGTCGTTATGAGTATGTCGATGGCAAGTGGATGTTCTTCTGTGACGGTGCTCACAACATGGAGACCGCGGCAGCCGTCGAGCCCACCTGTACGGTCGCCGGTAAGGGCGAGAGCATTGCCTGTACTCTGTGTGACTATGTGGAAGTCGAAGGCGAAGTGATCGACGCTCTGGGTCACACCGAGGTGATCGACGCTGCCGTTGCAGCCGACTGCACCAACACCGGTCTGACCGAAGGCAAGCACTGCTCCGTTTGTGATGAAGTCCTGGTCGCCCAGACCGAGACTGCCGCTCTGGGTCACACCGAGGTGATCGACGCTGCCGTGGCAGCCGACTGCACCAACACCGGTCTGACCGAAGGCAAGCACTGCTCCGTCTGTTCCGCTGTGATCGTTGCACAGGAAGAGATCGCCGCACTGGGCCACACGGAAGTGGTCGATGAGGCTGTGGAAGCCACCTGTACCGAGCCCGGCAAGACCGAGGGCAAGCACTGCTCCGTTTGTGATGAAGTCCTGGTCGCCCAGACCGAGACTGCCGCTCTGGGTCACACCGAGGTGATCGATGCTGCCGTGGCAGCCGACTGCACCAACACCGGTCTGACCGAAGGCAAGCACTGCTCCGTTTGTGATGAAGTCCTGGTCGCTCAGACCGAGACTGCCGCTCTGGGTCACACCGAGGTGATCGATGCCGCTGTGGCAGCCGACTGCACCAACACCGGTCTGACCGAAGGCAAGCACTGCTCCGTCTGTGAGGAAGTCCTGGTCGCCCAGACCGAGACTGCCGCTCTGGGTCACACCGAGGTGATCGATGCTGCCGTGGCAGCCGACTGCACCAACACCGGTCTGACCGAAGGCAAGCACTGCTC
>JAFSHB010000120.1 GCA_017440525.1 Oscillospiraceae bacterium
CCACCACTCTTGATAAGGTTATTCGATTGACAATGCCATTATAGACATTTATCGAATTTTGTCAAGAGGTTTTGTGTATTTTCATTTAAAAAAGTTCATAATTCATTTATAGCTTTTTCCGGCATCATGCGCTACAATAAACAGAAAGCAAAGGAGGTCATCTTTTGAAAAACCTGAGAAGAGATTTTGAGCGGTTCTGCTACAAACACCGCTATAAAGGCATCCCCAACCTGATGCTCTGGATCGGCATCAGCATGGCGGTCATGTACCTGTTCATGCAGATCGATCCCAGCGGTCTGCTCTACCGCGTTTTATGCTTTGACCGCGCCGCCATCCTGCACGGGCAAGTCTGGAGGCTGTTCACCTACATCATCATCCCCACCGACAGCAGGATCTTGTTCCTCGCCGTCTCCATGTATTTCTACTATGTGATCGGCAAGGCCATAGAGAGCAGCTGGGGCACATTGCGGTTCGACCTTTTCTATCTTTGCGGCGTAGTGATCACCGACATCGCCGCCCTGCTCATGGGCATCGATGCCACCGCCGGGTACTTGAACCTGAGCCTCCTGCTGGCATTCGCCACGCTCTATCCCGAAAACCAGGTATTGCTGTTTTTTATCATCCCGCTGAAGATGAAGTATCTTGCTTGGTTCTACTTCGCGCTGGTCATCGTAGATGTGCTCAGCCTGCGGTTCTTCTCCCTGTTCGCTCTGTTGAACTACTTTTTGTTTTTCGGCGCGGACATCCTCCATGTGCTGCCAGACTTCTGCAAGCCGAAGAGCCGTTTTCAAAGAAAGCAAAGACCGAATCCCAACTGGGCCAGGGACTATCAGAAGAAGCCCCCTCAGCCGTCCTACCGGCATAAATGCACCGTCTGCGGACGGACAGACACCGACCATCCGGAGCTGGAGTTCCGCTACTGCTCCAAGTGCAGCGGCTATTACTGCTACTGCATGGATCACATCAACGACCACGCGCATATCCAATAACGCATAAAGGCACAAAAGAGAGACTGCTTTGCAGTCTCTCTTTCTTAATACAGTACAGGTCCAAAGCGATGCCAGAGCGTGTGGAGGAAGGGCCGCTGCTTCAAGCGGACGATGTGCTCCTGCACTGCACGGGACAGTTCGAGAAGCTCCTCCTCTGTGACTGTATGCTGGCTGAACTTCGCCTTCTCCGCCAGACAGATCCACCGCTCCGAGACCGCCGTTCCCTGCGCCTTGCACAGGTGTGTCAGACGGTCGAACAAAAGCAGCGCTTTCTTATTGGGCTGCTGACGCTTCCAATGATATCTGCGGCAATAGACGACCGCAGCACGGCGCAGGAGCACCAAGAGCAGGATGCCCGGCAGGAACAGCCACCAAAGAGCGCGTCCTTTTTGCGTTGACGCATCCGGCGCTGACGGAACAGAAGTGCTCGAATGCTCCGCCGGCAGATCCGGTGTCGCAACAGGCTCTGTATCGACAGGCGGCTCCTCCCTCCCCGGCTCCACATCCGGCACATGCGCATCACCGTCTGCCGGGGTAGGATCCACAGGGATCCATCCGGCACCGTCCACATAGACCTCCACCCATGCATGGGCATCATCCTCTGTGACCTTGTTCCACTGTCCGGCAGGTCCCCGGACAGCATAGCCGGACACATACCGCGCCGGGATCCCGGCGCTTCGCATCAGAAGCACGGTCGCGGAAGCAAAATGGACACAGTACCCTTGATGGCTCTGCGTCAGGAAGTACAAAACGAGGTCTTCACCGTTTGGTACAGCAGGCGTATCGAGCTCGTAAACACCGGACGCCTTTACATGATCGGCGATCGTCTGGGGCGACGCACCGATCAGATCATAGGTCTGTAGATAGTCCGCCAGAGACTGGCGCAGCTTCTCCGGGATCTGAAGATAGGTCTCCTGCACAAATGCCTTATACGCCTCTGAGATCTGCGGCGTGCCGCTTTCAAAAAACCGCACAGCGTAGCCTCTCGTTCTGTTGGGGTTCTTCAGATAAGCATCATCCACAGCGATGCCATCGTCCGGCACAGCAGTCGGATGATAGGCCGTATAGAACTTCGGCTCTCCCACTGCCGTCTCGATCAGCACGGTGGAATAGGACGATGACGGTCTGATGAGCTGGGTGTGCTCCACCGCAAGTGATACAGGCAGCTCCACCCGCTCCCAGGTGTTCTCTCCGTAATACCCAAGACTGCCGCCGCGCAGATACCTGATCGGCACATCGCTCTGATATTGCAGGACATAAACACCGGTCTTGGACTGAGGACCGACCTTGGAAAGATCCACCTTTTCCAGTTCCCCGCTCCAATGAGAGCCCACTGCAGTCACGATCTTATTGGTCCATAGATTCAGATCAAATCCCGCTTCCGCCGCAGACTGCAGCCGTGACGCCCAGTCTGAGCGGACATAGTTCTCCACGGGAGACAGCACCATGAGCAGCGTCACCAACGCTGTCACAGGGACCACCAGCCACCAGACGAGACGGCCTCCGGCACCGGCACTGTGGATCCTGGCACTGCCGCTGAGCAGCAAGATCACGATCGCCGCTGTCAGCAGGACCAGCCACAGGATGGGAGCCAGATCCACCACCATCAGGCACAGGACGAAAACAGGCGCACAGGCCAGTATCACAAAAAATGTATAGCCCTCCCGGCAGACTGTCCAGACACACAGCCATGCCAAGGGGAACTCGATCGCATACAGGAGCCATCGGACATCCCCGCCGGGCATGCCCCAGACAGAGACATTCTCAAAACAGAGTGCGTAGGCCTCTGTCACATGATACAGAAGGGTCTGCGCTCCGGCAAAGACAGCGCTCCCCTTCCAGATCAGATATGCAAAATAGAGAACGAACGCACACAGGCTGAAGATCCCGCTGTGCTTGGCGCTCATCACCATAGCCGCGACACCGCAGACCGCGCAGCACACAAGGATCAAATACTTCGGGTCGCAGGAAAGGCCGAAGGCCTCTACCAGACACATAACGCAGGAAAAGGATATCACAGAGCCAAGAAGGACAGCAGAGGAACAGAGGGCAAAGGTCATGCGTTCATGCTTCATGGTCCCACCTCTTTCTCGGGTGCGATATGATACCGCCAGTCTGCATCACGGAAGTGGTGATCTGCGATGGAAGGAAGATCTGGTGCCACCTCAGAGCGAAGCAGCCGAATGAGCACATCCTCCATGGCGGCTTCATCCGAAACATATGCCTCTGCCAGTGTGCAGTCCTTCGGATCGATCCAGATCAGCCTGTGGGGCGTTCCATGCTCCAGGAGCCATGTTGAGATCCAGAGGAACACGCCCAATGTATCGTCGAGCTCCTCCTGCGTGCCGCACAGATCCAAGGACAGGATGACTCTGGAGCGCACAGGCTCCTGCGCCTCGCGGACGATCAGATCGTCGGTCTTTGCAGACAGCTTCCAATGGATATCCCGCAGCATATCGCCCGGGCGATAGGTACGCATCTCATGCTCCTCGGAAAAGCCGCCGCCCGGCTTTGGCTGCAGGGATCTTGTCAAAAAGCGGCTCAGATCGGGCCGCTGCGCGGGCTCAACAGGCTGCGGCCTGACCAGGATCTCCGTCGCTCGTCCGCCCCGAACAGGGATCCGAAACAGCCGCAGATAGTCATAGACCCTGACCTTTTCCGCACAGCAATAGACTGCACCCACATGATCCGTATCCACTTTCACATACCACTGCTCCTGTCCGCCGACCTTCTGGCGCAGGAGTATCTTCTGCCCCGTCATGCCATGAGTCATCCGAATACGGAAGCAGCAGCGGGGCACAGGCAGGATACCGCCTGATGTTTTCAAAGATATAAAGACCGCTTCATGCTGCTGACAGACCGCAGGGGCTTCCAAAGCCAGCCCGGTCCGCAGCATAGCAGGGAGGCTGACCAGCAGCGAGAACAGAGGCAGCAGCACCATGAGCTGCAGAACGAACCAGGAATACCACCCAAAATAATAGGCATGGAACACCACCGCCCCCGCGAGCCCCACAAGATAACAGATCCAGCTTACGATCATATCAGCGCAGCTTCGGTGCAGGCGTCTTTCGCAGGATGTCCTGCAAAAGACGAACTGCTGTGACGCGCCGTGCCTCTGCCTCCGGCGCAAGGAGCAGACGATGGGCGATGGCATCGACGAACACAGTCTGCACATCATCGGGCGTCACATAGTCTCTGCCCTTTAGCATAGCCATGGCCTTTGCCAGAGATGCCATGGAGAGCGTCGCTCTGGGACTGGCACCGCGCAAGATCATAGGCTCATTTCTGGTGGCGGCGATCAGGCTCACCATATAATCGACCACTTCGGGCTTCATGTAGACTTCTTCCACCTGACGCTGCAACTGGCACAGCTCCTCCTTCGTCACCACCTGACGAACCCGATCGAGGGGATCGCCGTTCTGGCGGTTCAAAACAAGGTCGCGCTCATCCCCCGGCGCGGGATAGCCGATCGAAAGACGGATGCAGAAGCGGTCCATCTGGCTGTCCGGCAGCAGCTGTGTGCCGGACGCACCGGTGGGATTCTGTGTCGCCAGCACGAAGAACGGCTGGGGCAGCGGATAGCTCTTGCCATCGACTGTCACCTGCCCCTCCTCCATGGCCTCCAAAAGGGCAGACTGGGTGCGGGATGTAGCACGGTTGAGCTCATCGGCAAGAAATACATTGGTCAAAACAGCACCGGGCTGATAGACCATCTTCCCAGTCTCCTTCTGATAGACGCTGTAGCCCGTGATGTCCGACGGAAGCACATCGGGGGTAAACTGGACACGACCATGCTCAAGGCCGAGGGCCTTGGAAAAGGCCAGCGCCATGGTGGTCTTTCCGACGCCCGGGATATCCTCCAAAAGGATATGGCCCTTTGCCAAAATGGCAGTCAGCACCCACAAAAGCACGCGATCCTTGCCGACGATCACTTTTTTCACTTCACCTATGATCTGAGAAACAGCTCCCATGACAAAACTCCTTATTTTTCTTCACCAAGAAAGACGAAAGCGAAAAAGAAAGGTTGCATCAAGATCCCGGCTGCATGGCCTCATGGAGCGTATCCGTGATGGCGTCGCGGAAGATCGAGCCGGCATTCGTATGGATCGTCTGCATAGA
This sequence comes from Oscillospiraceae bacterium, assembly GCA_017440525.1. Taxonomy (GTDB): domain Bacteria; phylum Bacillota; class Clostridia; order Oscillospirales; family Oscillospiraceae; genus Avoscillospira. The sequence continues at coordinate 5,109 of JAFSHB010000120.1, forward strand.
CGCCGCCGCCATGTTGACCGGGATGTTCCCATTCATGGATACATCCAGATCCAGGATCATCTTCACTTCCTTATCGGAAGTATCCTGCCCGCGCTTGATGACACCGGGCCCCACATGGAGCTTCAGACGGCAGCCGCCGGGCAGCGCCGCTTCCACATCCTGCGTGCAGCGGGAGAACGCAGTCTCTCCCATATCATCGGATGCCAAAAGGCCAAGATACTGCGGCTCGATCAGTTCCTTCCACGAAAGATGCTCCAAGCCCAGATCTCTTCTGGAGATGGCATTGAGATAACGAAGGCCAACGCGCTCGAAATGAGCGGGCTGATAGATCTCGATAAAGCTGGCAAGAGGCTTGTCCATCATCCTGGCAAAGTCCTCCCAAGCGGTATAGGAATGGCAGGTCAGAGAGATGAAGCCCTGAGAAAGATTGATCTGATACTTGCCATCCGCTGTAGCGAAATTGTGATTGGCGATGGGCTTCTGGTGCTCAACTTTGGCAGGCTGACCGGGCAGCGCCGTCACCTTGGGCGGCAGCTGATCGTAGCGCAGGCGATAGTTGGGAAACACACTGCGGATAGCTTCCTGAAAGTCCACAGGCTCTCTGGCACCGATCGCCAGGATCGTGGGGAAACGAAGCTGACAGATCACATCCGCCAACTGATTTTGCTCATATATGCAGCGTTCTTCATGAGAGAACATAAAAACACCCTTTCATTTATATTAAATTTTATTATACTCCCAAACGCTGGAAATAACAAGGGCGGTTGTGAAGAATCATCGCGGAGCAGAGCAAGATATGTCTGCATCGGACGGACACCATCCGCCCCTGCGAATGGTGTTCGATGGTGCTTGTAGGGGCCGACCTGCGTGTCGGCCCGTGAATGCCTGCAAGCGGGGCGATGTGGGCATCGCCCCCTACGGTTCGGCTGTGCCGTGGGAGGAAACGAAAAGGCTCTGCTGTGGGAAACAGCAGAGCCTTTGTATGTATGATTTAGAATGCGCCCTGCTCCATCATAGCAGTAGCGACCTTCTTGAAGCCTGCGATGTTGGCACCGGCGACCAGGTTGTAGCCAAGGCCATACTCGGCAGCAGCTTCGGCGGAAGCATTGTGGATGTTGACCATCATCTGGTGCAGCTTCTCATCCACTTCCTCAGCCGTCCAGCTCAGACGCTCGGAGTTCTGGCTCATCTCCAGACCGGAGACACCGACACCGCCGGCATTGACAGCCTTGGAGGGAGCAACGATCAGGCCGGACTTCATGAGGTAAGCCAGCGCATCGTTGGTGGTGGGCATATTGGCGACTTCGATGTAATACTTGATGCCGTTGGCAACGATCTTCTCGGCAGATTCCATCTTGACATCGTTCTGCATAGCAGCGGGCATGATGATATCGGCCTTGACGCCCCAGGGCTTCTCGCCGGGGAAGAACTGGACACCGAACTTATCGGCATAGTCCTGCACGCGGTTGCGGCCGGAAGCACGCATCTCCAGCATATAATCGACCTTCTCCTGAGAAGAGGAGACGCCATCGGGATCGTAGATATAGCCATCGGGACCGGACAGGGTCACGACCTTGGCACCCAGATGCAGAGCCTTCTGGCAGATGCCCCATGCCACATTGCCGAAGCCGGAGATGGCGATGGTCTTGCCCTTGATATCTTCACCCTCGTGCTTCAGGACTTCCTGCAGATAGTAGACAGCACCGTAGCCGGTGGCTTCGGGACGGATCAGAGAGCCGCCATAGGACATGCCCTTGCCGGTGAGGACGCCGTTTTCCCAAACGCCCTTCAGACGGCGGTACTGACCGAACAGGTAGCCGATCTCACGACCGCCGACGCCCATATCGCCTGCGGGAACATCGATATCGGGACCGATGTAACGGTACAGAGCAGACATGAAGGCCTGGCAGAAACGCATGATCTCAGCATCGGACTTGCCGGCAGGATCGAAGTCGGAGCCGCCCTTGGCGCCGCCCATGGGCAGGCCGGTCAGGGAGTTCTTATAGGTCTGCTCGAAGCCCAGGAACTTGATGATGCTGGGGGTGACATTGGCCTGGAAGCGGAGACCGCCCTTGTAAGGACCGATGGCACCGTTGAACTGGCAGCGGTAGCCGATGTTGGTATGCCACTGGCCGTTATCGTCCATCCAGCAGACGCGGAAAGTGAACATTCTTTCCGGCTCGACCATACGGTTCAGGATATCGAACTTTTCGTATTCGGGATGGGCATCGATGACAGGCTCGATGGAGGAGAACACTTCTTCCACAGTCTGCACGAATTCAGGCTCGCCGCCGTGCTTCTTCTTCACATTTTCAAGGACACTTGCAAGATATGCATTCATACTGGTTTCCTCCTAAAAAGTTTCTCTTTAGAAATTGCGGATGATCTCCACGATCTCAGCGCCAATGCGCTTCTGCGCTTCCATAGTGGCAGCGCCGATGTGAGGCGTGCAGGAGACATTGGGATGACTATAGAGTTCCGCGTTGGCAGAAGGCTCTTCTGCATAGACATCCAGACCCGCGCCGCGAACCTTACCGCTGTTCAGGGCAGCAAGCAGCGCAGCTTCATCCACATTATTGCCACGGGATGTGTTAACGAACACAACCCCGTCTTTCATCTTTGCAAGCGTTTCGTCGTTGACCATATGTTTCGTCGTCGGCAAACAGGGAACGTGATATGTAATAATATCACTCAACGCATACATGGTATCGGCGTCCACGTATTCCGCGAGTTTGCC
>JAFSHB010000121.1 GCA_017440525.1 Oscillospiraceae bacterium
CCTTGACTTCCTGAGCCTCGAAATGACGGTCCATGGTGCGGTAGGGCGCTTTCCAGTCGCCGACCACACCCAGCCGCTTGAAGCCGCCCATCTGCTTCTGAATGAAGTCCTCAGCAAAATCCTCGAAAGCCTTGCGGAACTCGGGCACGGACATATCCTTATTGACCTTCTTCTTGGAATTCTCGATGGCGCGCTCGATGGGCAGACCGTGGTTGTCCCAGCCGGGGACATAGGGGGTATAGTAGCCCATCATGGCACGGGAACGGACGATAAAGTCCTTCAGGGTCTTATTGAGGGCGTGGCCCATGTGGATGAAACCGTTGGAGAAGGGAGGGCCGTCATGCAGGACGAAGCTGGGCTTGCCCTCGTTCTTTTTCAGGAGCTCCTTGTAAAGATCCAGCTGCTGCCAACCTTCCAGCATACCGGGCTCACGGTTGGGAAGACCGGCGCGCATGGGAAAGCCGGACTTGTTCATGTTCAGTGTCTGCTTGTATTCCATAATTGCCTCCAAAACAATAATTGTTAAAAATAAAAACACCCTTGTCCCTATCAAAGAGACAAAGGTGAAACTTACCTCTGCGGTACCACTCTTTTTGCCTTGCGGCCAACTCATGGGCGATATAACGGTCGCACCCGTCCACACTTACTGTCGTTCAGCAGGAAGCTCCGAGGTGATATTCGTTTCCGTTCCGCCGCCTGCTCACACCTTCCGCAGGCTCTCTTGAGACTTTCCGAAAATTACTCGTCCTCATCATCGCCGTAGTATTCGATTCTATTAGATAATAGCCGTGATTCCCCGGTTTGTCAATACAAATGTGGTATTCATCCGTGATCTTCTTCCCATTTCATAGGATTCCCTTCGATATAAGCCCAGATCTCCCCATGATCTTTCTCGCCGCGCACCACATGGTCGTAGAATCCCTTTTGCCAGACAGTCTTTCCCGCCTGCTTTGTGACGCTACCCTTCATCTGCTGCACCACCGTCGAGACTGTAGGGGCGGGCACTGCCCGCCCATCCTCATCCGTTTTGATCTGCAGCAACAGATGCACATGGTTTGGCATGATCGTATAGATATCCACGCACACACCGGGATAGCAAACAGAGATCTTGTTGATCGCCTGCTCCACGATCTTTCCAAGTTCAGACAGCCTGACATCTTCCGGGCGACCAATGGTCGCCCCTACATTCTCCCAGAAAAGCTTCTCGCGGTCATGGGCATACCGTGATGAAATACGCACCCGGGGCACTGTAGTCCAGTTCTGACAGACGGATATTTTTCCGGCTTTTATATTCTTCCACAGTCTTCACCACCGTTTTCTCTTCCTCACACAGCTATGAACGCACCGCCGTCTTCGGTCGTAGGGGCGACCATCGGTCGCCCGCGGGCGGTCAATGACCGCCCCTACAGGAACGATCGCACTGCCATCCTCCATTTTCGGGTGGGATGTCATTCATGTCGGATGGCTTCCAGCGCCGGGATCTTCACGGCCTTGTTTGCAGGGTAGAAGCCGGATAGGACGCCGATCGCCACGGAGATCCCAAGGCCTGCCAGCACAAGCCACACAGGGATCACGGAGATGCGGCTGCCGGGCGTGGTGACAGCCTGCCACAGCCCGGAAAGAGACGACAGGGGCATCCCCTGAACGATCCCCTGCAGATAGCTCCCGGCCCCTGCGGAGACAAGGTTCATCACGAACCCGATCAGCAGACTGATGAGGACACCTGCCACACCGCCGAGAAGACCGATACAGCCTGCCTCCAAAAGAAAAATGCGCCGGATATCCTTCACATAGCACCCCAGCGCCTTCATGACGCCGATCTCACGGGTGCGCTCGGTGATGGACATGACCATGGTGTTCATGATGCCGATGGCGGCGACGAACAGGGAGATCGCGCCAAGGCCGCCAAAGACCATCTGCTGGCGGTTGGTCTCCTCCAGCATGGGCTCGCGGATACTTTCCATGGACCATGTCTCAAAACCGAGACCTGTGATCTCGTCCTGCACGCCTGCCAAGTTCCCGATATCATCGACCTTGACGATGGCATTGTCATACTTTGTTTGCTCACGGCTTGGCGCGAAGCCCTGCGCCTTGGTCAGCTCATCCTGCAGGGCCTGCATATCGGAGATATCCATGACGAGGCCCTCGCTGGTCTCATAGCCGCGGCCGTTGTCCTCCTTCATGACGCCGACCACCTGCAGCTCCCGCTCGATGGACTTGTTCTCATCCACATAGATCGTCAGCTTCAGCTTCATGCCCATGGGATCGAAGTAGGGCTCGGGGATGTTCTCCGTGTCCAGCTCCCCATTTTCATCGAACACATAGCGGTTTATCTGGTTTCGTCCCTCGGGGCGCTTGGTATCCAGAAAGGTATAGGCAAAATACTGGCCCACCGCCACTTGGATCTCCTTCGCCCCTGCCACAGGGAAGTCGCCCTCCAAAAGCTCATAGCCGATATCCTCCATGGCCTTGACCTGCAGGCCCTGAGAATAGCCCCATTGCTGGGCATAGCGGTCATTGGTCCCGGCATATAGGTTGAAGCCGAAGGGGCAGTACTGCTTGGCAGTTGCCGCCACCACATGATCCATGGCGCGCATCTGCTCCAGAGCGTCGTCATCGAGGGGCGTCTGCCCGTAGCCGTAGACCTCGATCATGGTCAGGTCGCCCATGCTTTGGAGCATGACCTCCATGCTCTCGCCGGAGGCCACACCGATGGAGACCATGATGATGATCGCCGTACAGCCGATCATGACGCCGAGGGCCGTCAGGACGGTCCTGCCCTTTCGCCGCAGCAGGTTCTGGCGGCACATGGCAAACAGATCAAGAAAGCCCATCGAGATCCTCCGTCCCATCGGAGAACACGAAGCTCTCCACCACGCCGGACTTTTTCTTCTTTCTGACCTTCAGAACGATGACCAGCGCCACCGCACCGGCGGCGACCGCGCCAAGGACGATCCAGATCCAGCCCGTTTTCGCCTGCGGCTCCTCGATCATCATATCCTCTTCGGGCAGGATCTCCGGCACGAACATCTCATTGACGAACACATCGAAGTCAAACTCCTTGGTCATGACCTGCATGGCATCATCCTCGTAGGAGACCACCACCTTGCAGGTGTTCTCCCCTGCCAGCTCCGGGGTGATGATAAAGTCGATGGTGCCGCTGCGGCCTGCCTCCACATTGCCGATATTCTGAGTCTTGCTCATGGCAGGGATCTCACCCTGCAGCTCGGCGGAGACATTGTAGACCGTGCCCTTGCCCTTGTTGATATAGCTGAGGGTCAGGAAAGACTCCTGATACTGCCAGCTGTCGATATAGCTCATATCCTGGGTGATCTCGAAACGGTCCAGCTGATACACAGGCAGGCTCACCGTCTGCTCCTGGGTGACGGTCCTTCGTTCATTGCCGTCGATATACTCATAGCTGAACTTCACCGCCACCTTGGCAGGGGCCGAGGGCGCATCGGGCAGGGCCTGCAGGTTGACCGTTTGGGTCTGGGTGCCGCCTGCCGCAAGCGATGAGAAATGGAAAGAATTGGAGGAGCTGGTGATCGCCAGCGCCGTGCCGGGATCGATGGTCATGACGATATTCTCCACCGTCTTGACGGAGGAGGTGTTTTGAAATTCCAGCTTCAGATCAAAGGCCGTACCGGCGGAGATCTTCTCGGAGCCGTAGTCATAGCCGGAGACGATCACATTGGGGACAGAGGCCGTCATGGAGCTCGTCTCCTGCGAAGCGATGGCGGACAGCGGCACGGTCTGGGTGTCGGTGCCGGGCGTCAGGATGCCGTCTTTTTCATAGGCATAGCTGATCTCCACGGAGAGGGATTGAGAGGCCGATGCGATCTCGCCAAAGGCTTTGACCGTCACATCAAAAAACGCCACATCCCCCGACCAGATCCGGCCGATGGGGTAGGTCACGCTGTTGTCCATGATCTGCAGATCGCCCGATGGCGACACCACCGCCACCACATCATACAGGTCGCGGTCGGTCAAATTATTGATCCAGAGGGTCACAGTCTGGGTCTCGCCCTTGGCGATGGGCTTGATCTGGTCGTGCCGCCCTACCTGCAAAACAGGGGTGGTCTGGTCGGTATGTTCTTCCTGCGTATATTCTTCACATTCGTGGATTGTAAAATAAACCTGATCGCCATTGACACGGAACTGGAACTCTTTTCCTACACCGGTATATTCTGCACTAAACGAGATTATCCCCTCATTTTCATAACTCTTATCCGGCACAACTTCTGTGTGATTGAACGCACCTGTTATGGGCGTAATACTTTCGATTGCTTTGTTGCCTACAAGATAAACTGTAATCGTTACATCATCACCTTTTCGGATGACATTGCGATCAACAGAATATTCTGTAACCACCCAATTGCTGAAATAGTTGTAATTATCGTTGTATTCGTCATCCTCTTCTTTCCCATTTTCAGTCGCCAACACTGTTACTGGGCAGGCCAACAGGCACGCCAGAAGCAGTGCCAACACATTCTTAAACAGTTTCATATGCGTCCCCTCTTTGCTCATCTGAGATGATCTCGCCGTCTTTCAGCGTGATGATACGGTCGGCGTAGGCGGCCATTTCGGCGTCGTGGCTGACCATGATGATGGTCTGGTCGAACTTCCGGGCAAAGCCTCGGATCATCTCCATGACCTCTATCGTCGTTTTAGAATCAAGATTGCCAGTCGGCTCATCGGCATAGACCACATGGGGCCTTGCGACAAAGGCTCTGGCGATGCCCACTCGCTGCTGCTGTCCGCCGGACATCTGGGACGGATAGTGATCCTTGCGGTCGGCAAGGCCCACCAGCTCCAGCATCCGCTCCGCGGCCTTCTCCCGCTGCTTCTTCGGAACGCCCCGGAACATCAGCGGCAACGCCACATTCTCCGCCGCCGTCATGGTGGGGAGCAGGTTATAGGACTGGAACACGAAGCCAAGGTGCTTTTGCCGAAACACCGCCAGCGCATTCTCGCTGAGCCTGTCCACCGGGACGCCCCCGATCGTCACAGAGCCGGCCGTCGGCTTTTCCAGTCCTGCCAGCTGGTTGAGGAGGGTGGATTTTCCCGAGCCGGAGGTGCCGAAGATGCACACGATCTGCCCCTTTTCGATCGCAAGGTCGATCTTTTTCAGAGCCACCACGGTCTCATCGCCCATGGGATATTCTTTTCTGAGCCCGCAGACCTGGATCAACGGCTTTCCCACAACATCTTCACCACCTTTTTCGTTTGCCATCATTATATAGTATGAGACGACAGATTCATAGTGCCGGTGCCATAAGTTTCACGAAAACTTAAAAAAATTTTTCGCGCATGTAAGGGCACAAATTCACAAATAATTCACTTATGTCCTATTGACTTTCCGCGATACCCATGGTAAAGTAAATTAGCACTCAGGATCAGCGAGTGCTAAAACAAAAAAATGAGCGAGGTGAGCCTATGGAACTGACGGAGCGAAAAAAGAAGATCCTCCGCGCCATCGTAGATAACTACATCCAGACTGCCGAGCCTGTAGGCTCCAAGGTGCTCTCCGCCATGCCCGGCATGGACTGCAGCTCCGCCACCATCCGCAACGAGATGGCGGATCTGACCCAGATGGGCCTTCTGGAACAGCCCCACACCTCCGCCGGCCGTGTGCCCTCTCCTGCAGGCTACAGGCTCTATGTGGATGAGCTGATGCAGGACTACCGCCTTTCCGTGGATGAGACCATGAGCCTCAATCAGGCCATGGAGCTGAAGATGCAGGAGGTAGATAAGGTCATCAGTCAGGTGAGCAAGATGGTCAGTAAGATGACCAACCTCCCTGCCATGGCCATGACAGCCGCCGCCAACGCCCCCACCGTCAAGCGGTTCGATCTGATCTTAGCCGGCGAAGGCAGCTTCATCGTGGTGATCATGACCAACTCCGATGTGGTCAAGAACCGCCTCGTCAAGCTCCCCGTGTCCTGCACGGAGCAGGATCTGAAGCTGTTGGCCGCGGTCCTCAATGCTTCCTGCACGGAGCTGCCTCCCGAGGGCTTCACACCGGAGCTCCTCGAGCGTGTCTCCCGTTCGGCAGGGGCCGCAGGGGCGCTGGTTCCCATCGTGCTGGACTATGCCACCCATGTGCTGAGCCAGCAGAGCAGGTCGGAGGTCTATGTCTCCGGTCAGATGAAGCTGCTGGGCCAGCCCGAATACCGGGATATCGACAAGGCGCAGGAGGTCCTTTCTTCCTTGGACAGCGAGACCTTCTCCAACCTGCCTGCCACCTTGGCAGACACGGCCAAGACCCAGATCCTGGTGGGTCCGGAGAACATCGCGAAAGAACTGAAGGATACCAGCGTGGTCATGACCCGCTTCGATATCGGCGACGGCATGCAGGGCCTGATCGGCGTGGTCGGTCCCACCAGAATGGACTACGCCCAAGTCACTGCCCGCCTGAGCTATTTCGCAGAAAACCTGGGACGGATGTTCGCAAAGCCGGAGCTTCCGCCCTCGCAAGGAGACGAATAAATGGACGAGACCAAGAACACACCTCAGACCGAAGAGGTCCTGGAGGAGACTGCGGCAGAAGCAACTGCCGAAGAAGCAGTCGAAGAGATCGACCCTGTAGAAGAAGTCAAAGCCCAGCTGGCCGCAGAGCATGACAATTACCTGCGTCTTGCTGCGGAGTACGACAACTTCCGCAAGCGCACCCAGCGCGAACGCGAGAGCCTTTACACCGACGCCAAGGCCGACACCATCGGCAAGTTCCTGCCGGTGTACGACAATCTGCAGCGTGCCCTGGCACAGGAGACAGCCGACGAAGCCTACAAAAAGGGCGTGGAGATGACCATGACAGGTCTCATGTCCATCATGGAGGCCCTCGGCGTCAAGTCCTTCGGCGAGGCGGGCGAAGTATTCGACCCCAACCTGCACAATGCTGTGATGCACAAAGACGATGATGCCCTCGGCGAGAGCGTCATCTGCGAAGTGTTCCAGACCGGCTTCAAGGTCGGCGAAAAAGTCATCCGCCACGCCATGGTGGTGGTAGCGAATTAAAAGTTAAACATTAAAAATGAAAAATTAAGGTGTTTGGCTTCGCCAAACGAATTTAGATCTGTTGCCTGTGGCAACACCTCAATTGTTCATTTTTCACTTTTCATTTTTCATTATATCGGAGGTAACAAATTATGAGCAAGATCATCGGTATCGACCTTGGTACGACCAACAGCTGCGTCGCCGTGATGGAAGGCGGCGAGCCCATCGTTATCACCAACGCGGAAGGCAACCGCACCACCCCCTCTGTGGTGGCATTCTCCAAGACCGGCGAAAGAATGCTCGGTCAGGTGGCAAAGCGTCAGGCTGTCACCAACCACGCCCGCACCATCTCCTCCATCAAGCGTGAGATGGGCACCAACTACAAAGTCGAGATCGACGGCAAGAAGTACACCCCCCAGGAGATCTCCGCTATGATCCTGCAGAAGCTGAAGGCTGACGCCGAAGCTTATCTGGGCGGCACCGTCACCGAAGCTGTTATCACCGTTCCCGCATACTTCACCGACGCACAGCGTCAGGCCACCAAGGACGCAGGCAAGATCGCAGGTCTGGATGTCAAGCGTATCATCAACGAGCCCACCGCAGCTGCTCTGGCTTACGGTCTGGATAAGGA
>JAFSHB010000122.1 GCA_017440525.1 Oscillospiraceae bacterium
GAGAACACCTCTTCCACAGTCTGGACGAACTCAGGCTCGTGGCCGTGCTTCTTCTTTACATTTTCAATGACACTTGCGAGATATGCGTTCATAATGGTTTCCTCCTAAAAAAGTTTCTCTTTAGAAATTACGAATGATCTCCACGATCTCCGCGCCGATGCGCTTCTGTGCTTCCATGGTGGCTGCGCCGATATGAGGCGTGCAGGAGACATTGGGATGACTGTAGAGCTCTGCGTTGGCGGAGGGCTCTTCGACGAAAACATCGAGGCCTGCGCCACGAATCTTGCCGGAGTTGAGCGCTGCCAGCAGAGCAGCTTCGTCTACATTGTTGCCGCGGGAGGTATTGACGAACACGACGCCGTCTTTCATCTTGGCGATGTTCTCTTCATTGATGAGAGGCTTGCCGTCGATCGAAGGAGTATGCAGGCTGATGAAATCGGAAACTGCCAGCAGTTCATCCATCTCCACATAACGCATGCCCATCTCTTCTTCGATGCCGGGGATATGGAAGATATCGAACGCGACCACATCCATGCCCATGGCCTTGGCCATGCGGCCCAGGCTCTGACCGATACGGCCGAAGCCGATGATGCCGAGGGTCTTGCCAAACAGCTCCACGCCCTTGCCGTAGGACTTCTTCTCCCACTTGCCTTCACGCATGGTGTGACCGGCGATGGAGACATAACGGGAGCAGGCGAACATATGGGCCATGGCCAGCTCCGCAACGGACTGGGAGGATGCCTTGGGGGTGTTCTTCACAGTCATGCCGCATTCTTCGGCATACTTGACATCGATATTATCCACACCAACACCGCCGCGGATGATCAGCTTCAGGCTGCCCTTTTTGGCTTCGTCGATATGGGCGGCGCGGACCTTCGTCTTGGAGCGGACGACCACAGCATCGAAGCCCTGCAGGGCCTCGCCCAGTGCATCGGGCTCATAGAACTGCTCCACGACCTCATGACCGTCTGCCTTCAGCTGCGCCAGAGCGGTCTTATCCATTCCATCGGTAACAAGGATCTTCATATCATTTCTTCTCCTGTTCAAATTTTTTCAGGCATTCCACCAGCGCCTCGACGCCTTCGATGGGCATGGCGTTGTAGATGGAAGCACGCAGGCCGCCAACGGACTTGTGGCCCTTCAGGTTCTCAAAACCGGCAGCCTTGGTATAAGCCACCACTTCTGCATCCAGCTCGGCACTCTCGGTGACGAAAGGAACATTCATAAAGCTGCGGTCTTTCTTTGCGACCGTACCGTTGAACATCTCAGAGCTGTCGAGGAAGTCATACATGACCTTGGCCTTTGCCTCGTTCAGCTTTGCCATGGCCTCCAGACCGCCGATGGACTTGAGGTACTTGAACACCTTACCGCAGACATAGATGGCCCAGCAGTTGGGGGTATTGTACATAGAGCCTGCATCGGCATGGGACTTATACTGCATATAGACAGGCAGGTCTGCCAGATCGTCGCGGATCAGATCCTCACGGATGATGGCGACCACCATGCCGGCGGGGCCAACATTCTTCTGCACGCCTGCGTAGATCATACCGTAGTCGGAGACATTGCAGGGGCGGGACAGGAACATGGAGCTCTGATCGGAGACCAGGATCTTGCCCTTGGTGTTGGGCAGCTTGGAATAGGTCAGACCGTGGATGGTCTCGTTCTCACAGATATAAACATAGTCAGCATTATCGGGGATATCCAGATCGGAGCAATCGGGGATATAGGAGAAGTTTTTATCCTTGGAGGATGCCACGACCTTGACCTCGCCCACCTTCTTGGCTTCTGCGATGGCCTTCTTGGACCATGCACCGGTCTCCACATAGCAGGCAACGCCGTTCTTCATCAGGTTCATGGGGATCATGGAGAACTGCAAAGTCGCGCCGCCCTGGATGAACAGTACCTTATAATTATCGGGGATCCCCATCAGATCGCGCAGATCCTGCTCAGCCTCTTCGGCGATCTGGATAAACATCTTAGATCGGTGGGACATCTCCATCACACACATACCGCTGCCGCGGTAGTTCATCATCTCATCACGGATCTCCTCCAGCACAGGCTCGGGCATCGTCGCAGGGCCTGCGGAGAAGTTATAAGTGCGGTCGTAATTCATTTTCGTTTCCTCCATCTAGACTATCAGGATGGGTCAGTTTCGAACTCGTCCATGGTAGTTTTTTGTTACACATAATATAGCACATCATATCATTAAATTGATAGTAGGAGATTAGACAAAAATACTGAGTTTGACAGTTCGATTTATTCCATGTTGTACAAATTTGTCCGTCTGTCAGCGATATTTGTTCGCCGGAGACTGTCATCGACGGTCCCCGGCGGTGTTTTTGTATTTCTGTTTCGTAGCAAGCCCTCCGCGGATATGGCGTTCGGCCTTGTTGACTTCCAAAAGTGCTTTCACTTGAAGATACAGCTCTGTATCGCAATGCTTCAAGCGCTGCGTCAGATCCTTATGCACCGTGGATTTGGAGATCCCGAACCGCTTTGCCGTGGCTCGAATCGTGGTGCGGTTTTCGATGATGTACACGGCCAGATCACAGGCCCTTCTTTCCATGTCGTCTGTCAAAAGGCAACACTCCCTGCACATCGTTCTATGGGAATGTATGCTATAGAACAAGAAACTATGCACACCTTGACAAACTGCACCGTTTTCTATAAACTATCCCTTGCTCATACACGCTCACATTTTGGAGGTATCATGAAAAAGCTACCTATCAAGTTATCCGATCATTTCACCTACGGAAAACTTCTGCGTTTTACCGTACCATCCATGATCATGATGGTATTCACTTCGATCTACGGCATCGTAGACGGTTTTTTCGTATCCAACTACGCAGGCAAGACCGCCTTTGCCGCAGTGAATTTTATCATCCCTTTCCTCATCATCATCAGTACGCCCGGGTATATGTTCGGCACCGGTGGCAGCGCTCTGGTCTCCAAGCTGATGGGCGAGGGCAAAAAAGAGGAGGCAGTGCGCATATTCTCCCTTTTGGTCTACGCCGCACTGATCTTCGGCGCGGTCATCTCGACCCTCAGCCTGATCTTTTTAAGGTCCATCGTCACATGGATGGGTGCGGAGGGCAGGCTGCTGGAGGACTGCCTTGTTTATGGGCGCATCCTGGTCGCCGCGACACCGGTCTATATCCTGCAGGTGCTGTTCCAAAGCTTCTTTGTGGCGGCAGAAAAGCCAAATCTTGGACTTTTGACCACCGTGATCGGCGGTGTGACCAACATGATACTGGACTATCTGCTGGTAGGCGTACTCCCTCTGGGGCTGGTGGGCGCGGCACTGGCATCAGCGTTCTCCCAGATCATCGGCGGTGTCTTCCCGCTGATCTACTTTTTCCTTCCCAACAGCAGCCTGCTGCGGCTCGGCAAGACCGGCTACAACGGACGCGCCATCCTTCAGGCTACGACCAACGGCGCTTCAGAGCTGATGAGCAATGTGTCCATGTCTCTGGTCGGTATGCTCTATAATGTACAGCTTCTGCAGTATGCCGGGGAGGACGGTGTGGCAGCCTACGGTGCCATGATGTATGTGAGCATGATCTTCGCTTCCCTGTTCTTCGGCTTCTCCATCGGCAGCGCACCGGTGATCGGCTTCCACTTCGGTGCCGCCGACCACCGTGAGCTTCGAAGTCTCAAGCAAAAAAGTCTTGGCATCGTCAGCTGTTTTGCCGTTGTGATGATCGTGTCAGCCTTGCTGCTGTCCACTCCCCTCTCCCGCCTGTTCGTAGGCTACGACCGGGATCTGATGGCACTGACGGTCCGCGGCATGAGGATCTATTCCTTCTGCTATCCGTTCATGGGCTATGCGATCTGTCTTTCCGGTTTCTTTACCGCCCTCAACGATGGACTGACTTCCGCCGCGATCTCATTCCTTCGAACTGTCGTATTCCAGGTGGCAGCCGTCCTGCTGCTGCCCATGATCTGGGGCATCGACGGCATCTGGTCCTCCCTGCTGGTGGCAGAATCGATGGCCGCGACCGTTAGCTTTTACTTCCTGCTGCGAAAACAAAAGATCTATAAATACTAAGGAACGCCCCATGGATCGGAAGATCCATGGGGCGTTTGATGCATACCGTATTTATCATGCTCTGCGGCGTCTGAACAGCGCGATCGCCGTTACAGCAAAGCCAAGGATACCGACGATCAGCATGGCAGTCCACAGGCCTGTGCCTTCATCTCCGGTCTTGGGAGATGTGGGCGTATAAGGAGGCTCGTAGGGATCCACAGGGCCGTCGGAGCCGCCGGAATGATAGATGTTGGTGAACACAAAGGCCTCGTCCTCATCCACCACTTCGCCATCCTTCACCAGTTCGTAGGACAGCACATTGCGTGCGCTGTCGTAATAGATCGCGATCTGCACTTCATACTCTCTGGTGCTGTAGGAGATGCCGGGGATATCCGTATCCACCTCGCGGATATAGTAGGTGTAGGTCTTGCCTGCATCTGCCTTGCGGAAAGGACCGACCTCCAATGTCGCCTCACCGCGGCGATCGGACCGAGCCGTATCGATCACATCACCGTCACGGTCCAGCAGCTCGAACTCGAAGCCATCGAGACCGAAGTCACCGCGCATGACCTTCTCGATCTGCAGCTCGATCTCCAGCGCCTTGGGCTGAGGATCCAGCTTCTTGTAGGTGTTGCGGAACTCCATCTCCGCCTTTTCCTCGGTGCCCACACGATAGGTGACCGTCTTTTCCAGAACACCGTTGTTGTTGGACACCAGCACCGTGATGTTATAGACCGTGGAGTCATAGGTCACATTGGCGGCACTGCCCTTGACCTCGCGGACCACAAAGTAGTAAGCACCGGCAACGGACAGCTCCACTTCGTCGAAGGTGAAGCTCCTGTTCTGATTGGAAGCCGTATCCACAGGCTGTGCGCCCTCTGCCACCAGATGATCGGCACCGGTCTCAAAGAGCTCAAAGGTGAACTCACCATCGACCATGTCTCTGCCGCTCAGGGACTTTTTACCGGAGAAGCTTACCGTGATCGGGGCAGGTGTAAAGATGTTGGAGAACTCGACTCCCGCTCCGCTGACGGTCTTTTCGGAAGCGATCTGCGAAACCTCAGCCGTCAGCTTTCCGGTACCGGGATCCTCTGCCAGAACAGTCACATAGAACACATTGTCATCATAGGTCACGCCGGTCTCATGACCTGCCTGCTCCTTGATGATGTAATGGTATTCGCCGACAGTCTGATAGGACAGACCGCCAAAGGTAAAGACTGTGCCGATGTTGGTGGCCTCAGCCAGCTTGTCGCCCTGCACGAATACGCCGTCGGCATCTACTGCAGCCGCATACAGCTCAAAAGTGAACTGCTTATCCTTCAGGATACCGCCGAGCAGGGTCTTTGTGCCGGAGATGACGAGCTTATCGGACTCCGCTGCCTTGTAGACATTGGTAAAGACCATGGCATCAGCAGCCTTATCGCCATTTTGGTAGGTGATCTCAGGCTCCAGCAGCTTGCCGTCCTTGTGACCGACCTTGATGGTCACGGTGTAGACCTCTTCGGAATAGGTCACACCGGCAACTGACCCCTTTTCTTCCTCTACGGTGTAGGTATAGGTATCGGCCTTGTCAAAGGTCAGTGCATGGAAAGAGAATGTACCTTCATTGGAAGTGCCGTCACCGTTGTTGATGACACGCTCGACTTCCTTGCCGCTGCTGTCCTTCAGGATAAAGGTGAAGCCATCGGCATGGAGCGCTCGGCCTTCCATGACCTTTTTGCCGCTGATGGTGGCAAGGACAGAGCCTTCTGTGGTATAGCGGTTGACAAATTCGATGCTCTCCGCACCATTGACCGTGTAAGTCGCCTTCAGTGCCAGAGGATCGGCAGGATCTTCCGCCACCGTCACGGTGACATGGAGCTCTCTCGTGTCATAGACGATACCGGTGACATCATCTCTGGGATCTTCTGCCGTGACACCTGCCGGGAAGCGTTCTCTCACCACATAGTAGTATGTGCCTTCCTGATCGAAAGTCAGCTCGGGGAACAAGAATGCCCCTTCCTTCCCTGCCGCCGTGGGATCGTTTGCAGCAGTCAGAGGTGCGGTGCCCTCCACGACAGCAAATTCCTCGTTGGCCTCGTACAGTTCGAATGTAAACTGATGGGCCGTGCCGTCATGGCTCCACCCATGGCCTTCCAGCTTCTTGCTGCCGCCGATCTGAAGCTTTGTAGCCTCATGGTTGAACACATTGTAGAACTCCACAGCATTGACAGGAGCCGTGATCAAGCCATTCTCAATGGCATTGCCGACTGTGACCTTGCTCTCCAGACGGCCTTCGCCGTCATCGGTCACAGCGACCAGAACATAGTACACCGTGAGATCATAGTCGATCTGATCGTCTCCGGTATTCTTTTCCACAACGATGTAGCGATAGCCGCCGGCCTTGGAGTAGGTCCGTTCGCCGAAGCTGAAGCCAAAGCTGCCGCCCATATCGTAGGTAGCTGCTGTACCATCGGCCACACCGTCCAGCGGCACGAAGGCTGCATCCGTCTCATAGAGCTCGAAGGTAAACTCACCGGCTGTCTGGGCTCGGCCCTCCAGCACCTTCTGACCACGGATGGTCGCCGTGGTCGCTGCAGGGGTATAGTCATTGGCAAAGGCGGGTGCGCCCTCAGGATAGGAGACCTCCGTCACCAGCTGACCTGCCAAATCGTCACGGACGACCACATGGACGGGCCACTGCACCGTATCGTACAGCACGCCGTTCAATCTGCCGTTTGCATCCACACCGGTGGGGATCTGCTCACTGATGATGTAGTCAAATTCACCCGGTGCGGTGTAGTCCACCGTGAAGGAGATCTTGCCCTGCGCATCATTGGTGACCGTCTGCAGGACTTCACTCGAAGCCGCATCCTTCAGCTGGAAGCGGAACATATCTGCCGCCAGCGTGCGGCCCGTCATGGTCTTATCTGCCTCGATGGTCCCGGAAGTGCCTTCTGCCCTGTAGGTGTTGGTGAACTTCAGCATGGCGCTGTTTCCCTGTGCATCGGTGGTATTGACAGAGTTGACCGTCAGCGCACCGTTGGCAAGATCCGCGGTGACCTGGACTGTCACATAAACAGTATCTTCATCATAGGTCACACCACCAAGCTCGCCCTTTTCTTCCTTGACGGCATAGTAGTACAGACCGGTCTTGCTGTAGGTCAGTGCATCAAGATCTTCGAAGCGGAACGCATCGTCTGTGTTGGTGGTCTCGGTGATGTAGTTACCGGTCACAAAGCCATCGTCCGTCAGCTCTGCTTCGTAAAGCTCGAAGGTGAACTCGCCGTCGTTGATATCCCGACCGATCAGCTCCTTGACACCTGCGATCGCTGTCTCGGTGCTGAGGGGCTCATACACATTGGTAAACTCCGCCGCATAGGACAAAACGGGAACGATCTGCGTTTCGGGGTCGTAGGCGACCTCTTCCTCATACAGGACCTTGCCGTCGGCATCCGTCACCGTACCTGCCGCCACAAGGCCGGAGGTCTCGGGATCGGAGGTGATCTCCACGGTGAAACGGTACTCCGCAGGATCATACTCCATCCGGGGATCGTCACCCTCAACTTCCTTCAAAACGAAGTAGTAGGTACCTTCCTCTGTAAAGACGGTATCGGGGAACGCGGCAACGCCTTCGGCGTTGGTGGTGACGGTGGCTCTGGGGGCATCATCGATATCGAAGTCCTCATCGGCCTCATAAAGCTCAAACTCGAAACCGGCCTTATCGATCCCGGTCTCGGCATCATCCTCCACATCCTTGACTACGCCCAGAGATGCCTGCACAGAGCCTTCGGAATTGTAAACATTGGTGAACTCCGCGATCACATCCCAGGTCTCGGTGGCATCGTCATAGACGATCTCCACATCCCGGCGACCGATCACATCGGCAATGTACAGATGGCCTTCACCGTCATCCTTCACCACGATATCAAAATAGCAGATAGCGGAATCATAGGCAACGCCTGCCAGATCGCCGGGCTTCTCTACCACGCGGTAGGAATAGGTGCCGGGCTCGGTATAGCGCTCACCGGCATTGCTTTGGAAGTCGGCGATCTTATCATCATCGCTGTAGTCCACTTCCACTTCTTCGATGACCGTATGCTCCTCGCTGCTCACATGCTTTTCCACGGAGAAGGTGAAGCTGTCACCCTCCGCCCAGTCTCTTCCCTGCAGGATCTTCTTTGCAAAAACATCCACAGCAGTAGGACTGACAGGCTCTGCCTCATAGGTATTGGTAAAAGTCACTCTGGCAGTCTCGCCTGCGATCACAGAGACAGTCTCTTCATCATCCGTCCGGTCGCCGGTAAAGCCGGGCAGCATCGTCTCTGCGGCATATACCTGTGCGCCCTCGGGCAGATCTCTGATCAGCACAGACTCGCCGTGAGACAGCTCCAGCTCAAATTCGATCTTCCCTTCCTCATCAGCGCAGAAGCTCTCCCAGTTCACCACCGTACCGTCGGCCTGCACCAGATCCACAGCATATTCTGCATCAGGGTCTGCATCGGTGACAGTAACAGCAAAGTCAAAGCGGAAGGCATACTGAGAGGTCATGTGGGGCGCAAAGTCGCTGATGACCGTCTTGCCGATCTCCACATCGCCGGTAAAGACAGCAGAGTTGGTGAACACGACATCCGCGATATGATCGTCCTCGACCGTGATCACAGCCTCTTCCATATCGTCACCGTCAACAGTGATGGCACTGACTTCGTATTCACCATCCACTTCCTCGGTGACGGTATAGGTGTTGCCTTCAGGCAGACCGGCCAGCCATGCCACATCACCGGGAGCCAGCTCCACGGTGTAGGTATCGGCAAAGTCGATCTCCTGCCATGCCGAGCGCACGCCGTCCGTCTCGGTGATGAGATAGACAGTCGCATCCGCATGGCTGCCGGAAGTCAGATCGACGCGGAAGGTATAGGTCGTCCCGTCATCGACCAGCGTATCGTCGATGCGCTTGGTCAGCTTGATGCCCTCGGGCGCATCGATAGTGAGGATACCGTTGTTGCCAAGGATGCCGTCGAGATGGTAGCCCATATCGGCATCGTCATGGACGATGGGATACTCAGAGTAAGGCAGGGTGGCTGTGGTATTCTCCGTCTTGTTCGCGGCAGTTCTTGCCTCGAACAGATGCAGCGTGCCCTTTTTGATCATCCAGTTATTGGTGCCTTCGACCTGCTTCACAGTATCTGCTGTCAACGCAGAAGCAGGGATCTGTGCGTACTCCACCTCCACAGAGGCGGTGCCGCCGTTGGAAGCAGCCCGGTAGATCACATGGGCATGATAGTAGCTGTTGCCGTCTCCGGCGACAGGCTCTCTGCCGTAATACTTGACAAAGCCGTTATCGCCCCTGACATAAATGGGGGTATCTTCGTGATAGTAATAGCGCTCATTCTCCTCAGAGGGGAAGAAATTGACATAGGCATTGTGCAGCTTGTTGGGTGCAACGCCCTCTGACAGACCGGTGGTGTCCCACTGGTCTGTATAGAACACGAAGTTGCCGTTTTCATCAGTCTTCAGCCCCTCCGCAGCAGTGCCTTCCAGATCGAGGATATCGATATCGCTGCGCAGGCCGACTTCGTAGATCAGTCTGCTGGGTGCTGTAGCACCGCTCTGAGACAGCGTGATCTTTTTTGCCGTCATGGGATCGTTGGAGTCCAGCGACACATGGTATTCCACCATAGGGATCAAAGATGCAGGCAGTCTGCCGTAGACGATATCTTCCGTCACATTACCGTCGGCATCCAATGCAGAGCGGATCTGGATGGAGGCATAGAACATATCGGTCTCGCGCTTGTCCTCACCGACACCGCCCATGACCAGATAGGACTTGATGGCATAGGCTGCCTTACCGACCATTTCCGCATCGATGCCGTCGCCATCCCAGAACCCCAGATACTTGTCGTTTTCATCGGCATACCAGCCGATCCAGTTGCTCCATGTCACATTGCCGTCATAGTCGGTGTTGTAGGCCAACTGACCGTACTGCCACGCTTTTGCGATCAGCTGCTGTGCAGTCTGGACAGCGGCAGGGTCGCTGCTCTCGCCCAGATCCAATCGGGTGATCAGGGAATGGACCAGCTCCGTGCCCTCTTCGGTGGGATTCTCGGGCGTGCCCATGCCGGTGGCGACCAGTTTTGCGAACCGCTCACCGGTATAAAGGGTGCTGCCCAGCTGGATGCCCTCCACCTGCTTGACCTCCATGTTGGGGCCAATGTAATCGCGGAATTCCAGATGGCCGCTGTGGTGGACATCGCCGCCCTCCACCAGCGTGGGGTAGTACATAGTCTGCAGGATGATGGTATCGACGATACTCTGGAACGCGGTGGAAAGCTCATTGGATGTGCCTGCAGCAAAATAGCGGTCAACATAGTTCTTGCTCAGGGGCATGGTGTCGTTTCTGTCGTTGACACCGTCGTTGAGCTTGGTCACACGGCGGTCGTTATGGTCGTTCAAAGACATGGAACTGCCTTCGTTCAGCCGCTCAAAGCGGCTCCAGTTGCTGTTGGCCGTGGTGCTGGCACCGGCGTTGTTGGGATCCATGACGCTCAGGGCATTGGCATCGCTGCCCACGCCGAGACCAAGGGTATAGAACAGAGGCTCAACTTCATCGCCGTACTTCCGGGCGACCTTTTCCTTTGCCCAGGAGGCAGTCAGCTGGGTCACGAAGGCCATATCGCCGGTGGTGCTGGAGGACTGGCCGTTGCCCATGTTGTAGTTGCCGATATTGGTATAGCTGTTGGTAGCGTAGGTAGGTGCGCCGTCACTCATGAGCACCATGATGGGGGTACGGGTGGTACCGGCCTGGAAGCCTTCCGTGATGGTGGTCTGGAGATCGGCTGCAGTCAGCTGCCCCATGGCGACCTCGATGCCCTTCTGGATGTAGGTGGCACCAACAACCTCGCGTTTGCCGTTGGGTCTGCTGTTATTGGAATCTCTCACACCGGCACTGACGACGACCTCGTCATTATTGTTCAGATAGATATAGGAAGGGATGGTCACATTGTCCACCGTGGTCGTAGAGGTGGTGGTATAGCGATCGAGGGGCATCATCAAGGTGGCATTGGAGGAATACAGGACCACACCGACACGGTTGTAGTTGTTCAGCGCCAGCAGATCGCCGATGGCCTTGTTGGCAGCCTGGACCATGCGGACATCGCGGTTGCCGCTGTCCATAGAGCCGGAGACATCCAGGATGAACATGGTATCGGTGGGCAGGGTGGAATAGCCCACGATGGTCTTGGTGGATGCGATAGCAGAAAGAGAGATCAGGAAGTCTCTGGGATTCTGCAGCTCCATGGTGAAGTTCTCTTCTTCATCGGTGGCTTCGAAATATGCTTCCGCCGACTCAAAGACAGACTTATCCGTCCAGACACCGCCTGCATAAGAAGTGTCCAGATCCACGATCACATTTTTCCATTCGTTGACGGTAGGGGGATCTGTGTCTTTGATCCCAAGTCCGCCAAAGACAGCCGTTCTGGCCCCGACAGGGACAGTCACGCCGGACAGGCCTCCCAATGCCATGATCAAAGCCAGCATCAGTGCAATATATTTTTTCCAGCTTCCGTTCCTCTTCTTCATTTTCATTTCCTCCCGGGAGAGCGATCGTTGGTATTTTCGTACCAAAACGCGCATTTATTTCAGATCACGCAAACCATTTCCGCAATATTTTCGAGCTTTGGGCATACTGACCCTTTATATGGTAGTATCCAATTCCATTCTACCACTCAGCACCACAAAATGCAATATCAAATGTATGCTCAGAAAGCAAAAAAGACCCATCACGCTCCTTCTCGGAACGATGGGTCTTTTATGTATCTACTGCATGGGGACGAGCCTGCAGAACAGGAGATATCTGGCATCCTCGTGATCGTAGGAGCAGGTCGACAATGTCACGATCCGGTCCTCCGTGCCGACCGGCACATCCGCAGAAAAGTCCGACAGCAGCTTCACCTTTTCGATGTAGGCTGCATATTCCTCATCATCGCGGAACGACAGCTGGTACAGGTCGGAATTTCCCGGCACGACACAGCCGGCAAACACCTGCAAACTGAAGCTCCCCTCCTCCGTCACGAGCAGCAGCTCCGGATGGGCTTCATAGTATCCCGGCTCGGCATACCGGACCAGCGATGCGAACATGGCTCCGTTTCGCATATTATGTCCGTAAATAAATGTATTTCGGTCGGACAGATCCTTCCCATTACGGAAATCCATAAAGATCGATCCGTTGCTGTTGACCGTACCATCGATCAGATGATTTAGATAGTATGCATTGTCCGTTCCCTGTACAACAGGATAGTTGATGGCACCGGTATCGGAGCCGATCCAGCCCACCACATGGGGATCGATGGCCTTCAGTGCCTCCAGGTCGACGGTCAGCGGTCTGGACACATCGATAACAGTCGCTTCTTCATGCGCCTTCTCCGTCTGCTGTACCGTATCGCCCTGCATCGCAGGAGGCTCCGGGGTCTGCGGCATGACCACACTTTGCGCCAGAGAAGCATATGCAGCAACACCCAGCTCCCGCTCCTGTCTGCCCCGGACGAGCTTCACGCTGCTCAGCACGATGGCACCGGCAAACAGGACCGCGAGCACTGTCAGCAAAATGTCCACAGCTTTTTTCTTCGGTCTTTTTTTCAGATATTTTCCTGCCATAGTGTTCCCTTTCCTCTAGCCGGTCTTTTTCTTATAAAAACAATTGCCCACGATCATGACCGCAACGAACACGATCAGATAGAACACCACAGGACAGGCGAACCGTCCCTGTGCTGCAGCAGCCTGATAAGGCACGATACCGTGGGCATAGACTGCGGCAAAGACCATGAACACAGACGCGGCGATGCCCAAGATGGGCAGCAGGACATTCTTGAAGAAGCCCTCCCTGCCATGCATATGGATCACCTTGATGAACATGGGGATATACAGCGCGTAGATGGTGATGATGGGAAGCTCTGAAGAGTCGAAGCTGAACACCCCAAACAGCGGTGTGCTGTTAAGATTGGCACCGTAGAAGTAGAACATCCAGAAACCATTGACCACCAGCGCAACGACGGCAGAATTGACAGGCATATTGACCGTGCCGCTGACCTCTGCCATGACTGCGGGCTTGGGTCCCTCATTTCGCATGCCAAGGGAGTACATACCTCTCTGGTTGGCCAGCATCAAGCCATTGAGCGTGCCAAGGCAGGATACGACCACGAACACATACAGGAATGTGCCGCCCACTTTGCCAAAGACAGAAAGGAACGCCACATTGGCACCGTTCTTCATCAGCTCCTCCACGGGGGCTGCACCGGCCAGACCGATATAGTAGACGATATAGACGACCACGATCACAGAACAACCGATGATCAGGGCGATCGGAAGATTCCGCTTGGCGTTCTTCAGCTCACTGTTGATGGTCGTGGCGATGATCCAGCCCTCATAAGCAAACGCCGTAGCGACTGTCGCAACGAAGATCATACCACCGGCATTCAGACCATTCTCCCCGCTGACGACCGGCGCAGTAAATTCTTGGACCGTATTGCCGCTGGCAAGGCCCACGATCAGACCGACGACCGCCATCAGCACCAGCGGGATCAGCTTCAGGAAGGTCGTACTGACCTGGAACTTGCCCGCGATCTTGGGCGCGAGCGCGTTGACCGCAAAGCTCAGGCACAGATAAAAACACGCCAGCGACATACACAGCCCCCCGGTGATCTCAGAGGAGCCGAACAGTTCCAGCGTATACCGGGCAGATACCCATGCCAGAACACTGGTCATGGCAGGATAGTACAGGACTGTGGCGAACCAGCCGGTCAGGTAGGCGTAACGGCTGCCCATGGTGGCCTCCGCATAGTCCACAAGACCGTTGACTTTCTCATATCGCGTACCGAGATTGGCAAAGTTCAGCGCGCAGAGGATCATCACCGCGCCGCCGATCAGCCACGCGATGATACCGAGGGGCACATTGCCATTGGTATGACCGAGCACGCTCTGCGCCTTAAAAAATACGCCGGAGCCGATGACGATACCAACGACCATGCAGATCGCCGTCAAAAGCCCGTATCGTTTTTCCAATCTGTTTTCCATTGCGTTCTCTCCAATCGTAAGGGATCTTGTGATCTTCATTATACATAAAAGAAAAATGGAACGCAACCGGCAATATTTCCATGGCTGACCGTTTTGTGCTGTTTTACTTGTTCTCAGACGAAATTTGTGATATACTGTTGCAAGACTGTAAGGATCAACGATAGGAGGTGGATGTATGCCCGATCAGGATCTCATCATCCCTGAGCGTGACTGGCGAAAACTGCTGGCGGCCGCCAGCGGAGACAGCGCCCTGTTATATTTATACCTTCGCGCAGGCGGCACAGAGCTGCAGGCCAGGCACGCACTGCGTATGAGCGACGATCAGATCGCTGCGGCAGCCTCCTTCCTGCGCCAGTCCGGCCTTTGGGAGGATAAAGTCCCCACGGTCATGCGTCCGGCGCAGCCGCCCTCCTATACGGAAGCAGATCTGCTCCGCGCACAGGAGCGCGATATGTTCCGCAGGCTCCTCGGCGAAGTCCAGAGAAGGCTCGGCAAGCTCCTGAGCGTCGAGGAATGCAAGATCTTACTCTCCATCCACGAGTATCTGGGGATGTCTGATGAGGTCATCTCCATCCTGATCTGCTACTGTCTTCAGCGTTCCAAAGCCAAAGGGAACGACCGCACCCCTTCCATGCGCACCATCGAGCGCGAGGCATACCGTTGGGCAGACCTCGGCATCGAGACCATGGAAGAGGCCGCCTCCTATGTACAGCTGCAGAACCAGCGTCAGACCAAGATCGGCAAAGTTCGGCGGACGCTCCAGTTGGGAGACCGCCGCCTGACGCCGGGCGAAGAGAAATATATCGCACAATGGCTCGACTGGGGCTTCGGCACAGACGAGATCGCGATCGCCTATGAAAAGACCTGTATCAACACAGGCAGTCTGAAATGGCCCTATCTCAACTCCATTTTGAAGAGCTGGCATGAGAAAGGTCTGCACGATGTGGGAGCCATCGAAGCCGGAGACAAAGCCCCGATCCGTACTGCCTCCGAGACCGGAGGTCTGGGTGAATTGGAGCTGGAGGCTATCCGCCGCATCATGCAGGAAAAAAAGGAGGGGATGTAATTGGCGTATTCCGAAGATATCATCCGCCGTGCGCAGGATCGTCTGCAGCACGCCAAAGCAGACCATGATTCCGAATCTGCCGCCCGTATCGCCCGCATCTACGCCGCTTATCCCAGGCTGCGTGAGATTGATGTCGCATTGCGGCGCTCTGTGGCGCAGGCAGTCGCGGCGGCGCTCCGTCACGGAGAAGATCCCACGCCTGTCATCGAGCGGCTCAAAGAGGAGAATCTGTCCCTGCAAAGAGAACGGGAATGGATCCTGGACGCCAATGGTCTCGATGAGAGCGCACTGGAGCCTGCACCCATCTGCCCCCACTGCAACGGCTCCGGCTACAGCGGTGCATCGATGTGTGAATGCCTGCAGGAGCTGTGCCGTCAGGAGCAAAAGAAAGAGCTCTCCAGCTTACTGGCAGGAAAAGAGACTTTTGAGAGCTTTCGGCTGGAGCTGTATCCCTCAGAGCCGGATCCTCAGACCGGAATCAGCCCCCGGATGCTGATGCAGAGCAACTTTCAGCTGTGCAAAAAATATGCCAGAGAGTTCTCCGCAGCCTCCCCCTCCCTGCTGTTCACCGGCGCACCGGGACTTGGCAAGACATTCCTTTCCGCCTGTATCGCCCGCACCGTGGCAGACAACGGTTTCTCCGTGGTCTATGACACCGCCGGAAAGCTGATCTCCGATTTTGAGTCCGCCAAATTCGGCGGCGACCACAGCGGAGATCTGACGAAAAAATATCTGCAGTGCGATCTGCTCATCATCGACGATCTTGGCACGGAGATGTCCACACAATTCAGCCTCTCCGCCCTGTATCAGGTGATCAACACCAGGATGATGGAGGAAAAGCCGATCATCATCTCCACCAATCTGTCTGCGGATGGCATTTCCCAGCGCTACCCCGGTCCGATCGCTTCCAGGATCCGCGGCACCTATACGATCTGCCCTTTCCGTGGGACAGATATCCGCGCTCTGCGGCGATAAAACGGACAAGACTGTACATCCTAAAGAAACACCGATCATCGGAGGTCCATGCTATGCACCAACAAAGCGTCGATACCATCATGCCCGTGCTGTCGTTCCTGCAGCGCTCCGCATTCTGCATCCGCGACAACGGCACTGTGACCGAAACAGACGCGGCACGAACGCTCGCGCCCGCCTGCGCCGCCGCGCTGCCTCAATGGCTGGGCTCCAGCAAGCCCCTGTTTGATACATGGGACAAGACCGGCAGCCTGCGATTCACGATCACCCTGCAAGATCAGCAGTATCAGGTAGCTGCACAGCCGCTGCTGGACGGTATGCTATTCCTGTTGGAGACCTGTGCGGTCGTCGGCGCTGCCTCGGATGCCATGAGCGTCGTTTCTCAGATCATGCGGCAGCCGCTGTCAGAATTGAGCAGTCTGTTCCACATGATGTCCGACAGCATCGAGGAGGCACAGTATGCCGCAGCACAGCGTCAGATCTGTCTGATGACGCGCACCGTGTCCAATCTCACAGAGCTTTCCAGATTGAGCCAGGATGCCCCGAAGCTCCACATCACCGCCGGTGATACACTGAGCCTTCTCGACGGCTTCCTCGACGAGGTGGAAGACCTTTGCCGAAGCGCCGGCCGCGACCTCATCCGTCTGCTGCCGAAAAAAACGGTATGTTTCCACGGTGATGAGGCACTGCTCAAGCGTGCGATCTTGAATCTGATCTCCAATGCACTGAAGTTCGGTACGCCCGGTACCCCCATTCGTTTCCGCGCAGAGTCTCTCGGCACTCATCTGATGTTCCAGGTGGAGAATGCGTGTCCCGACAGCGACAACGAGTTCCTGCGCAACGCGTTCAACAGGCTCTCGACCAGAGGTCTGCTCCCGGATGTCAAATGGGGCGTTGGTCTCGGCATCCCGCTGGTCAATGCCGTTGCCCGGCTCCATGGCGGCTCCATCGCTCTGGACAACTCCGGCGGAAAGGTCACGGTCAGCTTTTCCATCTCTCTGCGTACGACCATGCCCGGCACGACACTGGGCTCACTGGTCACGGATTACACCGGCGGTATCCGCCAAACGCTTCTGGAGCTGTCGGATGCCCTGCCCAACGAAGTTTATATGCGATAAAAAAGACTGCAGTTCCCATCGGAACTGCAGTCTTTTTCAATGCTTTCTCCAAGTGGACGGCATGAACATGATCAGGAGCGGGAACAGCTCCAAACGCCCCAATAGCATATCTGCCGTCAGCACGAGCTTGGACAGCGGGCTGAACATGGCGTAATTGCCTGCCGGACCCACCATATTCAGGCCGGGACCGATATTATTGAGGGTCGCTGCCACCGCCGTGATGGTCGTGGCCGTATCAAGATCATCCAAGCTGACCAGAAGGATCGATACCACAGTGATCGCAAAATAGACCAGCATATAGCCCTGCACACCCTGTATGGTCTCACGGCTGATGCGTTTGCCATCCATGGTCAGGACCTTGACGCTGCCGGGATGCAGGAGCTTGCGGATCTCAAAGGCCGCTGATTTGAACAGTATCACCATGCGGGAGACCTTGACGCCGCCGCCGGTAGAACCTGCACAGGCGCCGATGATCATGAGAAGCACCAGGATCAGTCTGCTCGTCTCCGGCCATAAGCTGAAATCCACCGTTGCGAAACCGGTCGTAGTGATGATCGACGAAACAGAGAAGAACGCATGATGCAGCGCCTCTCCAAAGCTGGAGAACATATCCATGATATTCAGACCGATCGTCACCGAGCTGATCAGGATGATCGCCAGATAGGTGCGAACTTCCTCATTGCGAAATGCGTTCGACCATTTTCTGACCAGCAGAAAATAATACGCATTGAAATTCACACCAAAGAGCACCATGAACACTGCGATGACAGTCTGAAGATATCGGCTGTCATAGTAGCCGATCGAGGCCGCCTTGACACCAAAGCCGCCAGTACCGGCTGTGGCAAAGGCATGACACAGGCTGTCAAACAGCGGCATGCCGCCCAGCAGCAAAAGCACGATCAGCAATACAGTCATGCCCATGTAGATGCCGTAGAGGATCGCAGAGGATCTTCGCATATTGGGCACCATCTTACTGACGGAGGGGCCGGGGCTCTCTGCCCGCAGCAAATGATTGCTCTGCCCGCCGCCCAGATTGACGATCGCCATCATAAAGACCAGGATGCCCATGCCGCCCAGCCAATGGGACAGACAGCGCCAGAAATTCATGCAGTTGTCGAGCAGCTCCACATTGGGCACGATACTGGAGCCCGTGGTGGTAAAGCCGGAGGCCATCTCAAACACCGCATCCAGGTAGGCGGGGATCTGTCCGGACAGCGTGAACGGCACCGCGCCGATCAAAGAGATGACGATCCATGTCAGCGCAGTGATCACAAAGCCCTCTCTGGCATACATATCGCGCTTCTGAGGGCGCAAACGCGTCAGCAGGAAGCCCGCCAAAGCCACCGCTGCCAGTGTTATCAGAAAATACCAGCCGGAAGGCTCACCGTAGATCAGCGCCACCAGCGCAGGCAATGTCATAAAAGCTGCTTCGATCAGGACGATCACACCGGTGATATAGGCGATCATAAGATAATTCATAAGCTAGTTCCTTATTTTTTGACAAAGATATCGTTGAGCGTAGCGATACCGCTATGGGTCGTCACAACGACGACGCTGTCACCCACCTCGATGGAATCGCCGCCTCTGGGGGTGATGGGCTTGCCCTTTCTTGTGATGCTGGCGATCAGCATCTGATCCCGCAGGTTCAGATCCTGCAGCGGCACACCGCAGTAATCGGCTTCTTTTGTCACAGAAAACTCCAAAGCCTCGACCTTGCCGCCTGCGATCTTACAGAGGGTCTCCATGCTGGCGTAGGCATTGGAAGCCTGCATGGCACGCACATAGCGCACCACATTATCTGCACAGATCCTTCGGGGATAGAACACAGAGCCAAGCTCCAGATTCTCCACGATATCCTCATAAGAGCCGCGGTTAATCTTGGTGATCACTTTGGCATGGGTCGTCCGCGCGGCATAGAGAGAGATGATGATGTTCTCTTCGTCGATACCGGTCAGAGAGACCACAGCGTCCATATGCTCAAGCCCTTCCTCCAGCAAAAGCTGCTGGTCGGTACCGTCGCCGTGGATGATCGAAGCGTCCGGCAGGAGCTCACTGAGCGTCTCGCACCGCGCCATATCCGATTCGATGATCTTCACATCCATACCGGCCGCCAGCAGCTGCCTGGCAAGGTAGAATGCGATCCTGCCGCCGCCAATGATCATACACTGACGCACACGCGTCCTGGCGATACCGGTCTGACGGAAGAAACGGATCGCCTCGACCGGTGTAGCGACCACAGAGATATGGTCGCCCGCCTGCAGGCGGAACTCGCCGGAGGGGATGAACACTTCATGCTCCCCGCGCTCAACGGCGCAGATCAGCACTTTGGCCTTCAGCCTGCCCATCTCCATCAGCGCCATGCCGTCAAGGACAGAGCCTTCCGCCACAGGCAGCTTCAGGATCTCCACCTGCCCGCGGGAGAAGGTATCGATCTTGATCGCCGAAGAGATCCGAAGGACACGCGCCATCTCTGTGGCACACATGGCTTCCGGATTGATCGCCATACTGAGGCCCAGATCGTCTTTGATGAGCGACAGCTCCTCCACATAATTGGGGTTGCGGACTCTGGCGATCGTATGCCCCGCGCCCAGCTTTTTGGCGATCAGGCAGCAAAGAAGATTCAGTTCATCCGCACCGGTACAGGCGATCACAAGATCCGCCCGATCGACACCGGCCTCCTGCTGCACAGCATGGGAAGCACCGTCGCCCTCTACGACCATGACATCGAGTTGATTGTTAGACTGCTCCAGAGGTTCGCCAGAGCGGTCGATCAATGTGACTTCATGTTTCTCGCGCGACAGCTGCTCTGCCAAGGTGCTGCCGATCTTACCGTCGCCGATTATCACGATCTTCATAGCCTTTGTCTCCTGTTTTCGATATTTTGCTTACTGTATCACGATCGATGCCGATTTTCAAGTTTAGAAGCAGAAAAGCCTCGCGCCCGCAAAGCTGGGGCGCAAGGCTTTTTCCTCAGATCTGTTCCAGCATACCGGACTGCAAAGACCGCTCGATGGCAGCGACCACCTCACCGGGGCGCAGCAGCGTCTTCTCATCCAGAGGCTCTTTTCTGCCAAGGAGCATCTCAGCAAAGTAGCCGGCCTCACGGGCATAGTCATTGAAAACATTGAAGATGTCGATGCCCGTATCCACACAGTAGTAATCCTTCGTGGTATAGAGAGTGGTATTGTACTTCAGACCGTCACGGTTGAAGTGCAGAGCCACGGCATCCTCCTCATACTGCAGGGTCACGAGCATGCTCTTTCCGGTCCTGACCGCCTGTACAGCCTTGGGATCCCAGCCGAAAGCCGCCAGCGCCATCTCCACCAGATGGGGCGCATAGAACCAGATACCATCATGGTCACTATCCATGACCATGATGAAATTCATGGATGCGCTGACGAAGATCCCTTCTTCACGGAACTTCCTGACCATCTCTCCGGTCTCCAAGATGCCGGAAGCATATTTCATGCCGGAGCCGCCCATGACCTTACAGCCATGGAGCATCATCTGGTCATAGAGCTCCCGGGACTGCGCCACGCTGGATGTAAAGGGCTTATCGACGAAGATCGGCATCCCCTTTTCCACGAAAGGCATCGCGTGGGCATAATGGGCAGAGCCCTTCTGATCCACCACCATGACGGCATCTACGAGCTCAGCCATCTCTTCCGCAGTTTGGCAGATCTTCTCCACGCCTGTCTTTTCCACTACGGCAGCCGCACTCTCGGCACTGCCCATGACAGCCGTGACACGGATGTCCTCATAAGGCACTTTTCCGGTCGCCTCTTCGGGCAGATTGAAATATTTTGCAAAGGCCATGGCATGGGAGTTTTCCGTGCCGACGATGCCTATTCTGATCATGTTCATCCCTCCGTGATAATGTCCAATTCCCGAATGCCCATTTTGGGCATTCGGGAAGGTATTTTTTCTTATTCGCCGCAGACCTCCGCAAGGATATCTACAGCCTTTTTCAAAAGCTCCATGGGGATATTCAGCGCAGGCAGCAGCCGCACCTTTCCATGGGCACTGAGCACCAGAACGCCCTTTTCCATGCACTTGGCGATCACTTCGCCCGCAGGCTTTTCCGTCTCAATGCCAAGCATCAGGCCAAGGCCTGTGACGCTCTTGATGCCTTTTTTGCCTTCGAGCGCCTTGCGAATGAGCGCAGACCGCTCAGTAACGCCCTGCAGGAGCGTATCATCCAGACGGCTCACGGTAGAGAGCGCACCGGCACAGCAGACAGGGTTTCCGCCAAAGGTCGAGCCGTGGTCAGAGAAGCCGAGGACAGCCTCGGTCTTTTCGTTCATCATGGTCGCACCAAGAGGCAGACCGCCGCACAGTCCCTTAGCAGTAGAAACGATATCGGGCTGCACATCATAGTGCATATAACCATAGAGCTTGCCGCTCCTGCCGTTGCCGATCTGCACCTCATCGCAGATCAGGAGGATATCCTCCTTGCGGCACAGTTCCGCAACGCCCTGCACGAATGCCTTATCCAGTGCATTGACGCCGCCTTCTCCCTGCACGACCTCGAGCATGACGGCTGCAGTCTTGTTCTCCCTGACCTTGGCAGCCACATCCGCCAGATCGTTGGCATTGGCATGGACAAAGCCCGTCGTGAGAGGCTGGAAGTCCTTGTGGAACACATCCTGACCGGTAGCGGCCAGCGTCGTCAGCGTTCTGCCGTGGAAGGAGTTCCACAATGTCACGATGGTGTGATAGTCGCTGCCCTTCTTCTCGGCGGCATACTTTCTTGCCACCTTGATGGCACATTCATTGGCCTCCGCACCGGAGTTGGAGAAGAAGACCTTTTTCATGCCGGTCCTCTCGCACAGCATCTGCGCCAGTCTGGCACAGGGCTCGGTATAGTACAGGTTGGAGGTATGCTGCAGCCTGGACAGCTGCTCTGTCACCGCCTGCTGCCAGACATCGTCCGCAATACCGAAGGTATTGACGGCAATGCCGGTGCCGAGGTCGATATATTCCTTCCCCTGCTCATCCTTCACAACGGAGCCTTTGCCGCTGACCAGCTGCAGAGGGAAACGGTTGTATGTATTGGCCACATAGGCCTTATCCATGGCTTTGATATCCATGTGTTCACTTCCTTATTCCGTGGTAAATTTATCCCTGACCACCATAGTGCCGGCACCTTCATCGGTCAAAAGCTCCATCAGCACGGCATGCGATACTCTGCCGTCAAGGATGGTGACCTTTTTGACACCGTGGTTGATGGCATCGATGCAGCACTGCACCTTGGGGATCATACCGCCGGAGATGATGCCATCTTTGAACAGGCGGTCGGCATCGGTCAGGTCGATGCAGGGGATCACGCTCTCAGGCTCCTTGGGATCCATCATGACACCGGTGATATCGGTCATGGTGATCAGACGCTCGGCCTGCAGAGAACCTGCGATATAGGCCGCCGCCGTGTCGGCATTGATGTTGTAGGTGTTGCCCTCAAGGTCGCTGCCCACGGTGGAGATCACAGGGATATAGCCCTTCTCCAGCACATCGACGATGGGCCGGGCATTGACTTCCGTGACCTCTCCCACAAAGCCGAGACGCTCGTCCTTGACCTTGCAGCGGAGCATACAGCCATCGATACCACTCAGGCCGATCGCCGTACCGCCCTTGCTCTCGATCAACTTGACCAGCGTTTTATTGATCTTGCCGGCCAGGACCATCTGGACGACCTCGACGGTCTCCGCATCGGTCACACGCAGACCATCGACGAACTGAGCCTGCTTGCCGATCTTCTTCAGCATATCATTGATCTCAGGGCCGCCGCCGTGGACCAGCACGACTTTGACACCGACCAGATGCAGAAGAACGATGTCCTCCATGACCTGCTGCTTGAGATCTTCATTGATCATGGCATTGCCGCCATATTTCACGACAATGACCTTTCCATTGTACTTTTGGATATAAGGCAGGGCCTCGACCAGCACTTCTGCCCGATGCAGATTGGAAATATCCATACCGTTCTCCTTAAATAAGATCAAGCGATCAAAATCAGATCAGGCGATCAAGCTCTGTTTATCAGGTGCGGTAGTCGCCGTTGATCTTCACATAATCATAGGTCAGGTCGCAGCCCCATGCGGTGGCGGCACCCTCACCGTCGTGCAGATCGATCACGATATCGATGGCGGGCTCCAGCAGGACTTCCTTGGCTTTCTCCTCAGAGAAGTCCACACCGGCACCGTTCTCACACACCAGCACATCGCCCTTGGCAGAATGAAACTTGACTTCCACCTTCTCCACATCCACGGCCGCACCGGAATAACCGATGGCACACAGGACTCTGCCCCAGTTGGCATCCGCGCCGAACATGGCAGCCTTGGTGAGAGAAGAGCAGATCACGCTCTTTGCCACGGCCTTGGCATCCTTCTCAGACCTGGCGCCGGACACGCGGCACTCCAGGAGCTTGGTGGCGCCTTCGCCGTCACCGGCGATGCAGCGGCACAGATAGACGGTCACGGTATTGAGTGCCTGCATGAAGGCATCGAACGCAGGTCCCTCGCTGACGATTTCCTTGTTGCCGGCCATGCCGTTGGCAAGGACCATGACAGTATCGTTGGTAGAAGTATCGCCGTCCACAGAGACCATATTAAAGGTGTTCTGCACATCGGCCTTTAGCGCTTTGTTCAGCATCTGCGCGGAAACAGCGCAGTCGGTGATGATGAACACGAGCATGGTGGCAAGGTCAGGGTGGATCATACCGGAGCCCTTGGCGATACCGCCGATCTTGCACTCCACACCGTCGATCTCAAAGCTGACAGCGATCTCTTTTTTCTTCAGATCGGTGGTCATGATGGCTTCGGCGGCAAAGTCACTATGGTCGCCCAGCCCCTTGACCAGCGCAGGGATGCCCTTGGCGATAGGCTCTACATTGAGACGCTGACCGATGACACCGGTGGAAGCGACCACCACATCGGACGCCTTCATGCTCATCTCATTGGCCAGGAGCTCGCACATCTTCTCTGCCACTTCGATGCCGTCGGCATTGCAGGTGTTGGCATTGCCGGAGTTGCAGATCACAGCCTGCGCTCTGCCGTCAGCGATATGCGCCTTGGTCACGGCGATCGGAGCGCCCTTGACCAGATTGGCGGTATAGACACCTGCACAGGCTGCAGGGACCTCAGACCAGATCAGAGCCAGATCTCTTTTCGTTTTATTATGACGGATACCGCAATGGATACCGTTGGCTTGAAAGCCCTTTGCGGCACAGACGCCGCCGGAAATAATATTCATAGCAAAAACCTCTCTGTTCGTTCTTGTTATTGTACCACTAAACAGGTCCTGTTTGCAACCATGATCTTACTTTTTTTCATTATAATTCCAAGCCTTCGGTCATATCACAGCCCAGGACCATATTCAGGCACTGCACCGCGGCGCCGGATGCTCCCTTGCCAAGATTGTCATAGCGGGCGATCAGCAGGATACGCTCGTCATTGCCGCAGACGGTGACTTCCATGGTGTCCTTATGAGAAAGGCCCGCGCCGGAGAGGAAACCGCTCTCATCCATGGTCTCTTTGTAGGTGACCATGGGGCCCTGATACATCGTTTCATAGACAGACTTGATATCCGCAACAGTCTTTCCTTCCGTCAGCTGACCGGCGAACACAGGCACTGTCATGACCATGCCGGAATAGAAATCGGATACGATGGGGCAAAATACAGGTGCGCTCTCCAGACCGCACATGGCCCTGATCTCCTTCAGATGCTTGTGCTGCTGGGTCAGACCGTACTGACGGGGCGCATCGAGGAGGACATCGCGGCCAGCTTCCTCATACTCCGCGATCATCTTCTTGCCGCCGCCGGAGTAGCCGGTGATAGAGTGGGCAGTCAGGAGCACATCTTTGGGCAGGATCCCCGCCTCCACCAGAGGGGCGACCAGTGCGATAAAGCCGCTGGCATGGCAGCCGGGCACGGCGATGCGCCTGGAGGACAGGAGCTTGCTCTTATACTTCTCACCCAGCTCCGGGAAGCCGTAGGCCCAGTCGGGATCGGTACGGTGGGCCGTAGAGGTGTCCAGCACCGTCACATGATCGTTCTCGATCAGGCTGACCGCTTCGATCGCCGCAGCATCGGGCAGGCACAAGAATGCCACATCACAGCTGTTGAGTGCCTGCTTGCGGGCCTCGGGGTCCTTTCTGACTGCTTCAGGCAGCGTGACCAGCTCCAGATCCTTTCTCTGAGAGAGTCTTTCAAAGATCCGCAGGCCGGTGGTACCGGCGCTGCCATCGATAAATACTTTTTTCATATGTATATATTCCTTTACTGTGTTGAATTATACACTGATTATACATATACATTCACAAAAATTCAACACTTATTCGCATATCGATGAATATTTATCAAGCTTGCACAAATTTCTGCGGAACTCCTCTCCTGCCTTATGCAGAATTTCGATCCTGCGGGACATATTGCTTTCCTGCGGAAGATCTGCTATCATAAGGCTATATACATAGATTTTGTATGGAGGATCATAGTTATGCAAAAAACAAGGCTTCGCAAATATGCCCAACTGATCGCCCGTATGGGCTGCAATGTGCAGAAGGGGCAGGATGTGCTGTTGTACGCAGGGCTGGATCAGCCCGACTTCGTGGTCATGGTCACGGACGAGCTGTATAAAGCCGGTGCCAGAAAGGTCTATGTGGACTTCAGCTATCAGCCGCTGGAGAAGTTCCATGTGCGCCACCGCAGTCTGAAGGCCATGGGCACGGTGGAGAGCTTTGAAGAAGCCAAGCTGCAGTATATGACAGACAAGCTCCCCTGCCGCCTGTTCCTGGAGAGCTCCGATCCCGACGGGCTCAAGGGCATGAACATGGCGAAGATGGCAAAGGGACAGCAGGCTCGCTATCCCATCATCAAGCCCTACCGCGATAAGATCGAAGGCAAGCATCAGTGGTGCATCGCCGCTGTCCCCGGTGCAGCATGGGCCAAAAAGGTGTTCCCCGGTGAGCCCAGAGGCCGCACGATGGAGAAGCTGTGGGAGGCCATCCTCTCCACCTCCCGTGTGGATGACGATCCCATCAAGGCTTGGGAGGAACACAACTGCGATTTGAAAGCCCGCTGCGAATATCTCAACAGTCTCGGCATCGAGACGCTCCACTACACGGCAAAAAACGGTACCGATCTGAAGGTCGGTATGATCGAAGAGGCGATCTTCTGCGGCGGCGCGGAGACCACCCATAAGGGCGTGGATTTCAACCCCAACATCCCCACAGAGGAATGCTTCATCTCCCCCAAGAAGGGCGTGGCAGAGGGCATCGTCTACGCCTCCAAGCCGCTGAGCTATCAGGGCCAGCTGATCGACAAGTTCTGGTTCAGGTTTGAAAACGGTAAGGTCGTGGACGCCCATGCAGAGGTCAACGATGCGCTTTTGCAGAAGATGCTGGATATGGATGAAGGTGCGCGATATCTGGGCGAGTGTGCCCTCGTTCCCTACGACAGTCCCATCAACAAAACAGGTCTTTTGTTCTACAACACGCTCTTCGATGAGAATGCCTGCTGCCATCTGGCGATCGGCATGGGCTTCCCCGACACCATCCGCGACCACCACGAAAAGACGCTGGAGGAATGCCGCGCCCTTGGTGTCAACGACAGCATGATCCACGAGGACTTTATGATCGGTACGGAGGATCTTTCCATCACAGCCCTCTGCCGAGACGGTAAAAAGGTCCAGATCTTCCGCGACGGCACTTGGGCCTTCTGAGGAACAGGGCATGATCACACGGATCCCAAATTATTTCCATGATTTCCGCTGTCTTGCCGGTGCGTGTCCCGACACCTGCTGCGGACAGTGGGAGATCGTGGTGGATGAAGCCGCTAAAGCGCGCTATCTTGCTGTGGAAGGCCCGCTCGGGGAACAGATCGAAAAAGCCCTCACAGTCATCGACGGTGAGGACTGCATGGCCCTGATCGATGGCAAATGCCCTCTTTTGACGGAGGATGGGCTCTGCCCCATCGTGACACAGCTTGGTGAGGACTTCCTCAGCACCACCTGCCACACCCACCCGAGGTTCACTGAGATCTACGGTGGTCTGCAGGAGACCATGCTCTCCATCTCCTGTCCGGAGGCGGCCAGGCTCCTGCTGGAGCAGGAAGCACCGCTGCATTTCGTGACTGAGATCGACACCGTCCTGCCGGAGCCGGACGATCTTGATGCCGATCAGTTCGATATGCTCCTGGCCGCAAGGCAAACGGCATTCGCCCTCGTGCAGGACCGTTCGCGCCCGCTCTCCGACCGGCTGGCACTTCTCCTTTGCTTTGCCGGGCGTCTGCAGAACAACATGGAAGCGCTCCAGATCTGCGAAGCACTGTGCCGCCGCTATGAGGACCGGAGCTATCAGGACAAACAGCTCTGCCGCGTCCGCAGAAAGCGCAGACACGGCAGTATGATCCGTACGAGACAGCTCCTGACCGCCATGGAGCATCTGACAAAAGACTTCCCAACAGCGCTGAAGGACCTGGAATGTACGGATCTCACCCCCTATGCGCTCCAATTGGAACAGCTGACGGTCTATTTCCTGTTCCGCTGGTGGCTCAAGGCCGCCTGCAATGACAGGCTCTGGCAGCAGGTGGCGGCAACGGTCGTCAGCGTGCTGACCATTTCCGGTTTATGTAAACCGATCGGCAGTCTGACAGAGGCCGCAAGGCTCTACTCCAAAGAGGTGGAGCATTCACAAGAGAATATGACGCTCCTGCGGAACGCCATGGAGCTTCCCATGTTCTCTTTGGGAGAACTACTAAAACTACTGGAGGTGCATCATGCAGTTTGATGCCCATTGTGTGGAATGTCTCGTACATCGCCACCATCGTCTGGCCATGGAAAAAGGTGATGGTGAAAAAGCCTTTTCCTACATAAAAGATGTGATGCAGATCATCCTTGACGCTCCGGACGGTGTATCCGCGCCGTGGCTCACAGGCGCGTTCACCAACGCTTACGCCAAATACTGGCCCGGCGAGGACGCCTACGCCCAGCTCAAACAGGATTCCAACGACCTTGTGCTGGAGCTTTTGCCCAAGATCCGCCCCTTGGTGGAGCGCGCCGAAGATCCGCTGGCCATGGCGATGCAGTTCGCAAGGACAGGCAATTTTCTGGATTTTGGCGTCCTGACCCCCGATGTGGCCCACAAAGCGCTGTGGGAGGCTGTGGAAAAAACACCGCAGACAGTCATGGAGCCCAATGCCTATGCCGCATTGAAACGGGATATGGAGACCGCAGAGCGGCTCGTGATCTTAGGCGACAATGCAGGTGAGATCGTATTCGATATGCTGTTGGTGGAGCAATTGCAAAAGCAGTATCCCGCCCTTGCTGTCACCTACTGCGTCCGAGGTGCCAACACCATGAACGATGCAACACGCGAGGATGCCGCCTATGTGGGCATGGACAGGCTCTGCCCTGTGATCGACAACGGCAGCAGCATCTCCGGCACAGAGCTGGACTATATCGGTGAGGAACTGAAAGCAGCGCTGGATACTGCCGATATCATCCTCTCCAAGGGCAGCGGCAATATGGAATCTCTCGTTGGCTGCGGCCTGAATGTGTATTACATCTTCATGTGCAAGTGCAAGCGCATGGCCAAGATCTTAGGGTGTGAGGATATGTCCGCCCAGTTCCTCAGAGAGAAAGATCTGCCGCCCATGGAGCCGCTGTGCGGATCGCTCTGACGGCCCAATATTTACAAACTGTCCATTTGACTTTTTCAAAAAGCTCTGGTAATATGTAGCATGCTACAGGTCTTGTAGCATGCTACATATTTTTTATTCTCGGGTGATCGTTATGATGAACAAACGACTGCTCGGCGGATATCTGCGAATGATCTCCAATGCCCTTTCGCAGGATCTGCGGCAGCAGACGGAGCAATTGGGACTGACCTCTTCGCAGGGGATGTTCCTGCACCATATCTGGAAGCGCCAGCAGGAGGGCGCAGAGACTTATGCCAAAGATCTGGAGGAGTTTTTCTATGTGAAGCATCCCACGGTCTCCGGCATCCTGCAGAGGATGGAATCCGCAGGCTTCATCTCGTTCCGCGCCAAAGAAGGTGACAAACGATGCAAAGCCATCGAACTGACACAAAAAGCCATCGATACGCACAACGCCATCGAGATGCATCTGCACCGCTCGGAAGCACAGCTCCTCAGCGGCATGAGCGAGGAAGATCAAGCACGCTTCCGCAGGCTCCTGCAGGTCGCCGCAAATAATCTCGGTGTGTGCTGCAAGCCCCCTGCCATCGACGAAAAGGAGGAGACGACATGATCAAGCGACTGGCATCATGCGTACGGGAGTATAAAAAGGATTCGATCCTCTCTCCCATCTTTATTTTTCTGGAGGTGCTGCTCGATATCTTCATCCCCCTGTATATGGGAGATCTGATCGACTACGGCATCGACAAAGGTGATATGGCCTATGTGTTCAAGATCGGTGCGCTGCTCATCGCCCTGTGTGTGGTGAGCCTGATCTGCGGTGCCATCTCCGGCCGCTGCGCCTCCATCGCTTCGGTGGGCTTCGGCACCAATCTGCGCCATGATATGTTCCACCATGTGCAGAGCTATTCCTTCTCCAACATCGATAAATTCTCCTCGTCCTCCATCGTGACGAGACTGACCACCGATGTCAGCCGCATCCAGATGTCCTATATGATGATCATCCGTGTGGCAGTCCGCTCCCCTGCCATGCTGATCCTATCCATGGTCATGGCGTTCCGCATCAACACATCTCTGGCGCTGGCCTTTTTGATCGTGCTGCCCATCCTCGGCATCAGCATGTATCTGATCATGACAAAGGTACACCCGATCTTCAAGCGGGTGTTCAAGACCTATGATAAGCTCAATCAGGTGGTGCAGGAGAATCTGCGCGGCATCCGTGTGGTCAAATCCTTCGTTCGTGAGGACCATGAAGAAGATAAATTCAATACGATCTCCGGCTCGATCCACCGCGACTTCGTCAAAGCCGAGACGATCATTGCCCTCAACGCCCCTGTGATGAATATCTGCACCTACGGATGCATGATCTTGGTGGCATGGCTGGGCTCCAGACTGATCGTCACGAGCCACGAGACGGTGATGACCACCGGCGATCTTACCAGTATGATCACCTACATCATGCAGATCCTCATGAGCTTCATGTTCCTGACCATGATCTTTATGCAGATCGTTATGTCCAGAGCCTCCGCGGAACGCATCGTGGAGATCCTGGACGAAAAGAGCGATCTGGAAAGCCCGGAAAATGCCGTCTCGGAAGTGAAGGACGGCTCCATCGTGTTCGAAAATGTCACCTTTGCCTATGCTAAGGATGCGGAAAAGCCTGTCTTGAAGGATGTAGATCTCTCCATCGCATCCGGTGAGACCATTGGCATCCTGGGCGGCACCGGCTCCAGCAAGTCCAGTCTGGTGCAGCTGATCCCGCGCCTGTACGATGTGCAGGAAGGCAGCGTCAAGGTCGGCGGCGTGGATGTAAGGAACTATGACCTCGATGCGCTCCGCGATCAGGTAGCCATGGTCCTGCAGAAGAATGTGCTGTTCTCCGGCACGATCAAAGAAAATCTCCGCTGGGGCAACGAGCATGCCACCGATGAAGAGCTGATCCACGCCTGCAAGCTGGCGCAGGCCGATGGCTTCATCCGGGAGTTCCCCGATGGGTATGACACCTATATCGAACAAGGCGGCTCCAATGTCTCCGGCGGTCAGCGCCAGAGGCTCTGCATCGCAAGAGCGCTGCTGAAAAAGCCGAAGATCTTGATTTTGGACGATTCCACCTCCGCCGTGGACACCAAGACCGATGCTCTCATCCGCAGAGCCTTCCGTGAAGAGATCCCGGACACCACCAAGCTGATCATCGCCCAGCGCGTCAGCTCTGTGCAGGACGCCGACAAGATCATCGTGATGGTGGGCGGTGTCGTGGATGGCTTCGGCACCCACGATGAGCTGATGAAGACCAACGATTTCTACCGTGAGACCTACGAACTGCAGACCAGAAAGGAGGAAGACTGATGCCCCCCAGACCCGGCCCCGGGACCCATGGTCCCGTTGATATGAAAGCTTTCGACAAGAAGACCATGAAACGGCTCCTTGCCTATCTCGGTGCATATAAGTTCTCCTTCGCTGTGGTGATCGTGTGCATCATCGCCGCTGCTATCACGAGCGTCCTCGGCATGACTTATCTCGAGACGATCATCGATGACCACATCAAGCCCATGCTGCTGCAGTCCTCCACCGATTTCTCCGGGCTCCTCCTTGTGATCGCGCAGATGGCCGCTGTGTTCATGGTGAGCATCATCGCCAATCTGGTACAGGGCCTTTTGATGGCCCGTGTGGGCCAGGGCGTGCAGACCACCATCCGCAATGAGATGTTCAGCCATATGCAACGCCTCCCCATCCGCTATTTCGACACTCACACTTTCGGCGATGTCATGAGCCACTACACCAACGATGTAGACACCCTGCGCCAGATGCTCTCCCAGAGCATCCCGCAGACGCTCTCCTCTCTCGTGACCATCGTCTCTGTCTTCGTGACTATGCTGGTGACCAGTCCTCTGCTGACCTTGTTCGTTATGCTCACCATGTTCATCATGATGCAAGCGACCAAGTCTATCGGCGGCAACTCCGCCAAATACTTCAAGGCGCAGCAGAAGTCGATCGGCAGTCTAAACGGCTACATCGAAGAGATGATCAGCGGGCAGAAAGTGGTCAAGGTCTTCTGCCACGAAGACAAGACCAAAGAGGAGTTCGACCGCAGGAACAAAGAGCTGCAGGACAGCGGCACCAAGGCCAACATCTATGCCAACATCCTCATGCCGATCATGATGAACCTGGGCAACCTCCAGTATGTCCTCGTTGCCATGCTGGGCGGCGCACTGGCAGTCGTCACCAAGGAGAGCTTCATCACCCTCGGCGGCATCACCGTGTTCCTCCATCTGTCCAAGAGCTTTACCCGTCCTGTTTCCCAGATCTCTCAGCAGATCAATTCCATCATCATGGCCATGGCAGGTGCAGACCGGATCTTCAAGCTGCTGGATGAGCCTGTAGAGCAGGATGAGGGCTATGTCACACTGGTCAACGCCAGAGAGCTCCCCGACGGCACTCTCACAGAGAGTGAAAAGCGCACAGGTCTCTGGGCATGGAAGCATCCCCACCACGATGGGTCTGTGACCTACACCAGGCTCACCGGCGATGTACGGATGTTCGAGGTAGACTTCGCCTATGTGGAGGGAAAGACCGTGCTCCACGATGTGAGCCTTTATGCAAAGCCCGGTCAGAAGATCGCATTCGTCGGCGCCACAGGCGCGGGCAAGACCACGATCACCAATCTGATCAACCGCTTCTACGATATCGCCGACGGCAAGATCCGCTATGACGGCATCAACATCAACAAGATCAAAAAGCCGGATCTGCGCCGCTCTCTGGGCGTCGTTTTGCAGGATGTGAACCTGTTCACCGGCACGGTCATGGACAACATCCGCTACGGCAAGCTGGATGCCACAGACGAAGAATGCATCGAAGCGGCAAAGCTGGCAAACGCCCACGATTTTATCACAAGGCTCCCGCAAGGCTATCAGACCGTGCTCTCCGGTGACGGCTCCGGTCTCAGTCAGGGACAGCGGCAGCTCCTCTCCATCGCAAGAGCCGCCGTGGCCGATCCCCCTGTTATGATCCTTGATGAAGCGACCTCCTCCATCGATACCAGAACGGAGGCGATCGTACAGCAGGGCATGGACCGACTGATGAAGGACCGCACCGTATTCGTGATCGCGCACCGACTCTCCACCGTACAGGACGCGCAGGCGATCATGGTCCTGGACCACGGACGCATCATCGAGCGCGGCACCCACGAAGACCTGATCGCCCAAAAGGGCACCTATTACCAGCTCTACACCGGTGCTTTCGAACTGGAGTAAAGGAGCCCAAATGATGAATACCTGCGATATGCATACCCATTCCCTGTGTTCCGACGGCACGGCCACACCGGCTCAGATCGTACAGCAGGCCGCCCGTATCGGTCTTTCCGCTGTGGCGCTGACTGACCACAATACCATCGAAGGTCTGCCTGCTTTTTTGCAGGCGGCAGATAAGACGGTGCGGGCTGTCCCCGGCGTAGAAGTCACCGCTGACTATGAGGGCGATGAGATCCACATCGTAGGGCTCTTCATCGACCCGAGCGCCTATGCCCCTCTGACGGACTTTCTTTCTGTCATCCGGGTGCGAAAAAGAAAGGCCAATGAAGATGCCTGTGAGCGACTGCTCCGGGCAGGCTTCGCGATCTCTCCGGAGAGGATCTTGAACGCGGAAGGGAGCGTCAACCGCGTACATTTTGCAAAGGAGCTGATGCGCTGCGGCTATGCAGCCTCGATCGATGAAGCCTTCGCAGAGCTCCTCGCTCCGGAGCGCGGTCTGTATGTCCCTTCCCGCAGGCTGGATGGCTTTGAAGTTATCGACTGCCTGCGGCAGTTGGGGATCGTGCCTGTGCTGGCACATCCTTTCTTAGACCTGACTGTAGCACAGCTGCAGGAGCTCCTGCCAAAAGCAAAGAGA
Source organism: Oscillospiraceae bacterium (assembly GCA_017440525.1). Taxonomy (GTDB): domain Bacteria; phylum Bacillota; class Clostridia; order Oscillospirales; family Oscillospiraceae; genus Avoscillospira. The sequence goes on from JAFSHB010000122.1 coordinate 33,764, forward strand.
GCCGGCCTCATCGGCTTGGAGGCTCGTTACAGCCGATTCAGTCCGTCTGAGACCCAGTTGGCAGAAGCGCTCGCTGAGGCCTTTGGTCTCCTGCCCGGCGGCGGCAGCGACTATCACGGTGCCAACAAGCCCGGACTTCAGCTCGGCACAGGCTACGGCGATCTGGAAGTCCCCCTCTCCTATCTGGAAGCTTTGGAGCAGGCGATATAAAAAATGACTGTCTGCATCGTTATGCAGACAGTCATTTTTTATCCTTTTATTCAATATCTTCTGCGCATGGCGACAGGGATCGCCACCAACAGCAGCACAGACGCTACACCGATCACGGTCCAGACGATCTTGGCATCGCGCTTTTTTCGCGCCGCCGCCACCTGCTGCTCCCGCAGAGCCTCTTCCGGCGTCAGCTCGCCGTCATCCACCTCATCTTCAACAGGTGTTTCGGGATCTTCGATAAGCTCTTCCGTCTCATCCAACGGCAGGGCCGCTTCAGGTCCTTCCTGCACAGGCTCTTCCACAGACAGCTCCTCCGACTCGACCGGAGCTTCCTGCTCCGTCAGGTCTGTCGGTGCGGAGACCTCCACCGCGTCCTCAGGCTCGGCATCGTCCGCTTCCTCCGGGAGCTCTGCCGCATCGCCATGCTCGATCTGCCACAGGGTATAGTCTGTCACCAGACGGGCTGCCTGGGCACAGACGCCCTCGCCGTAGATGCCCTGCGTATATACGGCCAGCAAGATCGGCTGGGGCGTATAGATGATCGCCACATCGTTGACGAATCCATCGATCGCGCCATACTTATGGGCGATCTCATACTCCTGCACCCCGGCCTTAAAGTACTGCCCGGGAACAGCATCCTTCATATAGCCGATCAGTTCCTCAAAACGATCGCTGTTATCATACAGATACTTCAGCGTATCGATCATCAGCCGCGTACAGGAAACATTGGTCAGATAGAAATCGGGATGGATCTCCTCCACAGGCATGGAGGAATACTTCCGCATATTTTCCTTGTAGATATAGTAGTTGTTCCAATAGCCGGTCATCGCTTCCGAAACTTCATTGTTGGAGAAGAGGACGCTCTGACGATGGACCTCGGAAAGCGTCATGCCGGTCCACAGGAAGAGGGCATTGGGGTCGATCTCGCCGGCCTGCTCCATCTCGTAAAAGCACATATTGAGCGGAAGCTTATAGGTACTGGCCGCCATGGCGAATTTGTTTTCATTGAAATCGTAGCTCTCACCGGTGACGGTATTATAGAACGAGATGCAGAAATTATTTTCCGTCAGCTGATAGTGCGCCATGAACTCGTCCATGGCCTGCTCCAGCGACAGCTCCGAAAAATCTTTTGGACTTTCATACGCGCAGACCGCACCGCAAAGCACAGCAACGATCAGCACCAAGATCAGAATCTTTCTCATAAGAGCTCCTTTAATTCGGGCAGACGCCGAATGTGGTCAAGGTGATACTCCGGGGCAGCTTCCTCCAGCTGCGCTCTCGTAAAGGTGGTCGGGACCGCTGCCGCATCCATGCCGCCGGCATGGGCCGCACGGATACCGCTGAGGGCATCCTCTACGACCAGACAATCCCCCGGGGCCTCCCCAACACGGCGCGCACCTTCCAGATAGATATCGGGATGGGGCTTTTTGCGCTCCACCTCAGAGCCTGTGATAAAGGCAGTGAACAGATCCTCTGTCACCCCGATGGCCTGAAGATTATACATTGCCTTTCTGCGATCGGCAGCAGTGCAGACCGCCAGCTTCAGGCCGCGGCTATGGAGCGTCTCCAGCATCTGCTTGACACCTTCGGGAACGAAGGTCTCCTCCATGACGCGCTCACCAAACAGATCGTAGGCTCGCTCTTTCATGGAGATGTCATAGACAAGGCCGTATTTCTCCGCCACGCCGCCGATAAAGCGGTCTTCGCCGCAGCCGGTGAACTCATAAAAATCCTCATGCTTCGCCTGTACACCATGCTCTGCCAGAGCGCGGATGGCAGAGGCCCGCATGAGCTCCTCAGATTCGATCAGCACGCCATCCATATCGAATAGTATCGCCTTGTATCGCATTTCGTATCCTCCACAGGTCAAAAAACAGGATGCAGCCAAGCCGCATCCTGTTTGTTCAGATCTCTTACAGAGCCTTCTTGGCAGTCTCGACCAGAGCTGCGAAAGCAGCGGCATCGTTGATGGCCATCTCAGACAGAGTCTTGCGGTTCATCTCGATACCGGCCTTCTTCAGACCGTTCATGAAACGAGAGTAATTGATGCCCATGGGAGCAACAGCGGCGGAGATACGGGAGATCCACAGACGGCGGAAATCTCTCTTCTTCAGCTTGCGGCCGACATAAGCATAGGTGCCGGACTTCATGACAGCCTGCTTGGCCATCTTGAAGTGGGTGGACTTGGAGCCCCAGTAGGACTTAGCCAGCTTCAGGACTTTATTTCTTCTCTTGCGCGTCATCATTGCGCCTTTAATTCTTGCCATTTCGTTATCCTCCTATATTCTTGACCGATTATTTGTAGGGAATCATCTCGCGGATCGCGGCGCTGTTGGTGACATCAGCGTAGCCGTTCTTACGGAGATTTCTGGTCCTCTTGGTGGTCTTCTTGGTGAGGATGTGGCTCTTGAATGCGTGGGCTCTCTTGACCTTACCGGACTTGGTCAGGTTGAATCTCTTCTTGGCGCCACTGTGAGTCTTAAACTTGGGCATGGTGGTTTCTCCTTCCGTATATTGCGTTTTTTATTTTGCCTTCTGGGGGCTGAGGAACATGGTCATATGGCGGCCGTCCAGCTTGGGGTTCTTTTCCACGGTCGCCACCTCGGCACACTGCTCGCCAAACTGCTTGAGCAGCGTCTCGCCGATGGAGGTATGTGCCATCTCGCGACCGCGGAAGCGGACGGTGACTTTCACACGATTGCCTTCTTTCAGGAACTTCTGGGCATTCTTCAGCTTGACATTGAAATCGTTGGTGTCGATGTTGGGAGACATACGGACTTCCTTGATCTCCATGACATGCTGATTCTTCTTTGCCTCTTTTTCCTTCTTCATCTGCTCGAAGCGGAACTTGCCGTAATCCATGATCTTGCAGACAGGGGGAGTCGCGTTGGGTGCGATCTTCACCAGATCCAGATCCTTCTCATAGGCCAGCTTCTGTGCGTCCGCAGCGGACATAACGCCCAGCTGTTCGCCGTCGTCACCGATGACGCGGACTTCCTTGTCGCGAATCTCTTCGTTGAGCTGATGTTCTAACTTAGCGATGTGAAACACCTCCAAAGGATACAAAAAACGGATGCCGCCATGGCACCCGCACACAGACAGACTAAGACGATGTCTTAGCTCGTAACACTGTTGACCTCTCTGCTCAAGCGCGCGAGGTGAGGGCGGGGCCACCGCTCCTTCTTTGTTTTGACCTAGGTATATTAGCACAAGTGTTCCCCTGTGTCAATATATTTTTTCACTTTTTCAGGATTTACTTTTCCCGCTTTTTTCAGTACCATGATAGCATGATCCGCAACCAATGTCCACCAATCTCGTTTTATATGGTAAAGGAGGGATGCATATGGTCACAGCCGCTTACGCCTTTTCTCATTTCGCTGTGGATCTTGGCTGTGCCTTCGCCGTGTTCTCTCAAGGTCTCGGGCCGTGGGAGCTCCTGCTGTATAACATGTTCGCCTTTGCCACGCAGATGCCCCTGGGCCTGCTGGCGGATATGCTGAGAAGGAGCAGGCTCTTCGCGTTCCTTGGCACAGCGATCGTCGGTGTCTGCTGCCTTTTCCCCGGCCGGAGCACCCTGTTCGTGTGCCTTCTTGGGCTCGGCAATGGGCTGTTCCACATCGGCGGCGGGATAGCTGTGATGAAGCGCCATCCCGAAAGAGCCGGTCCTCTGGGCGGCTTCGTCGCACCCGGTGCGCTGGGCGTTTACCTCGGGACAGTCCTGGGCAAAGGCGGCCAGGGCGCTTTCCCCGTTCTTACCGCCCTGCTCTTTGGTCTGCTCTGGATGGCTCTGTGCTGTAAAAAGCCGAAAGCCATCTCCCAACCACCTGTCAGACTGCCAAAACCGGAAGCTTTGCTGCCCGGCCTCTTGCTATTCCTCGTGGTCGTGCTCCGCTCTGTGGGCGGCGCTGTCTCCCTGCCATGGAAAAAAGATGCGCTTGCCCTTGCCGCCGTGCTTGCTGTGGTGCTTGGCAAGCTGCTGGGCGGGATCCTTGCCGACAGGCTCGGGCCGTTCCCGGTATCCCTCGGCTCGCTGTTCCTTTCCGCGCTCCTGTTCTGCTTCGGAGACCGACCTGCTCCGGGCCTTGCGGCCCTGCTCTTATTCAACATGACCATGCCCATCACATTATTCGCGCTGACAAAAGCCTTGCCGCGCACAAAAGGCTTCGCCTTCGGTATCCTGACCTTTGCCCTGTTCCTTGGCTTTCTGCCATCCTTCTTCGGCATGGGCTCTCTCCCGCTTGCTGCCGCAGCTGCTGGCAGTCTCAGTTCCTGTGCGCTGCTGTCAGCCGCACTGAAAGCAGGTGAACGCCTATGAGCCTGCTGCTCCCCATGGCATGGACGCTGGCGCTGACGCTGGTGTTGGAGCTGGTGTTCGCGCTGGTATGGGGCCTGCGGAGAGAGAAGCTCCTGATGGTGCTCCTCATGAACATCCTCACCAATCCTGCCGCCAACATCCTCTACAGCTTTATGACCGTGTATCTCGGCTGGTCAAAATGCCTGCCCGCGGTCGTGCTGGAGACCGCTGTGATCGCCGTCGAGGGGCTTTGCTGCAGAGGCTTTATGGACAGGCCGTGGTCCTTCGTCATCCTCGTCAACCTTTTTTCTTACACAGCAGGCTTGCTCCTGCAGACTCTTTAGGAGGGATGAACTTGAAAAAGCTCTTTTGTATCCTGATGACCGTGATGCTCCTGACAGTCGGCGTATCGGCCGATGTGCTCTGGGAGCCCTATGACAACGACTACTACTGGAAGCACTATCAGCAAGCCTCTACAGTAGCGGCAGTCTATGAAGTGCCTGACGGTTTGACGGTCAATGTCTATACCGCGCCTGTGGGCGGTAAGTGCATCAAAACACTGGAGGAAGGCACCGCTGTCTATGTGGGCTTTTCTCTGAAAGAGAACGGAGAGATCTGGGCGACCGGGTATCCGCTGGGCGATTTTGAAACAGAGGGCTGGTTCCGTCTCGGACGGCTGCAGAAGCGGTACAGCCACGAAGAATTCGTAAACGACAACGCCGATCAGATCGCAGCGGAGGAGGGCTGGCTGGTCGCCTCCGAGGTAGGCGGCACGATCTACACATGGACCTATCCCGGCTCCGGCGTGTCCGACGGTATCCTTGAGGAAGAGCTGCTGTCCTCCGGCTCCGATTACAATGACGGCATGGTCTCTTACGGTCTTGTTTACACCGATCCTGACGGCGGCAGATGGGGCTACATCGGCTATCACATGGGCCATGTTGGCTGGATGTATCTGGATGATCCCACCGATCCCGGACCCGCTCTGCAGCTGCATCCGGAGGTGGTCAATACCGTGACGGATACCGCTCCGGAAGAGGATATGACCACGGCCCCCGCCTATGGGAAGGTGTTCGCCGCAGTAGGCGTCGTGATTGCCATAACTGCCCTTTTGATCGTGCATATCAGAAAGAAGCAGCGCTGACATTTCATCAATTTCAACATAATTGGGAATTGATTTTCTAAATCCCGTCAATTGACAGTCAGACCCGGATGGGCTATGATTGTATATCATAGCCCATCTATGGTCTGACTACTTTTATTTACCATACAGGAGGAAAGAAAAATGGCAAAAAACAGATACATCGGCGATTATCCCGTGATCGGCATCCGCCCCGTCGTTGACGGCCGCCGCGGTCCTCAGATGATGCGTGAGAAGCTGGAACCCACCGTTTGGGCCATGGCTCACGCCGCCAAGAAGCTCTTTGAGGAGAACCTGATGAATACCGTTCCTTGGATGAGGTTGTTGAGGCTTTAAGCGAAGCAGGAATTACTATGGGCAGAAGAACAATGACAGATCACAGGGCAAATGCAGTCAGTCTCTTGAGC
>JAFSHB010000013.1 GCA_017440525.1 Oscillospiraceae bacterium
CCCAAGTTCTACAAGGGCGCCTGCGTCACTCCCGTCTACGAGCCCATGTTCCTGCAGATCAACAAGCTGAAGCAGAAGGTCGATGCCGGTGCTGAGTACATCCAGACCCAGGGCATCTTCGATCTGGAATACTTCAAGCGCTTCATGGACGAAGTGGACAAGGCCGGCATCAAGACCCACATCATGGCAGGCATCATCCCCCTGAAGGCCGCCGGCATGGCCAAGTACATGAATGAGAATGTTCCCGGCATCGCTGTGCCTCAGCATATGATCGACCGCCTGGCCACTGCTGCCGCAGAGGGCAAGGAGAAGGGCATCAAGGGCCTGCCCATGCAGATGGGCATCGAGATGGCTGCTGAGATGATCGCCGAGATCAAGGCCCAGGGCCTGTGCGACGGTGTGCATATCATGGCCATCGGCGCAGAAAAGAATGTGCCTGTCATCCTGGAGAAGGCCGGCATCGATATCAACGCCTAACTACATAAAAAACCGTCTTTCCTATAGAAAAAACCTGTGGAATACCACAGGTTTTTTCTTGCTTACAGGCCAAATTTATGCTATAATTTAAGTCGTATAACTATGCCCATTTTCTGGCCGCAGAGATCTCAGATCTGCGCTTATATATACATAGAAAGGAGCCGGATATGCACTCTCCCGATTTTATCTGGGCCAAGGTCCTGTCCCATATCGAGAACCTTCTGACCCCCACCATCGTCGCAACCTGGTTCGACGATGCCGAGATCGTCGAGATCACCGACGAGAAGATCATGATCTACTCTCCCTCCGAGATGCGGCGGGAGTATATCAAGACCCGCTATGCCGCCTATATCCGCGATGCCCTCCATGAGATGTTCTCCATGGAGGATATGGAAGTCGTGGTCCTCTCCGATCGAGAGAAGGATGAGATCCTCAACAAAAATTTCAAAAACAAGTTCTTGGAGTATAACCCCCAATTCACCTTCGACCGCTTCGTGGTCGGTCCTCCCAACCGCTTTGCACATGCGGCAGCGATCGCAGTCGCCAATCGTCCGGCTGAGGCGTATAACCCCCTTTTCATCTACGGTCCTTCCGGACTTGGCAAGACCCATCTGCTCTATGCCATCGCCGGGGAGATCTCCAAGACCCACCCGGACTATAACATCGTCTATATCAAGGGCGATCAGTTCACCAATGAGCTGATCCAGTCCGTGAAGGAAGGTAAAAATGTGGAGTTCCGCTCCAAGTACCGCAATGCGGATCTGTTCCTTGTGGACGATGTCCAGTTCATCGCAGGCAAGGACTCCACGCAGGAGGAATTTTTCCATACCTTCAATACCCTCTATGAGGATCACAAGCAGATCGTCCTGACCTCGGACCGTCCGCCCAGTGAGATGCTCCGTCTGGAGGATCGTCTCCGCACCCGTTTCGAATGGGGACTGATCGCGGATATCCAGCCGCCCGATTATGAGATGCGCGTGGCGATCATCGAGAATAAGTGCAAGAACCTGCTCCTGACCCTCAGCGATGAGGTCGTCGCCTACATCGCCGATAATATCACCAACAACATCCGTCAGATCGAAGGTACTGTGAAAAAGATCAAGGCTTACCACGATCTGACCGGCATGGAAGTCAATGTGGAGAATGTCAAGCGGGTCATCAGGGATATGTACAAGGGCAAGTCCGATACCCTGCCCACTGCCGACCTGATCATCAAGGAGACTGCGCGGTATTTCAATACCGACGGCGAGACCCTTCGCGGTCCTGCAAGGAGCAAGGGCGTGGCAGAGGCCAGACATGTGGCCATGTATCTGGTCCGCAAGATGACCAACCTCTCCCTTCCCGATACGGGGCGCGAGTTCATGCGCGACCATACCACGGTCATCAGCGCCGTCAAGAAGATCGAGACGGCCCTTGCAGACCCCAGGAGCCCCATGAACGACACCATCCGCGATGTGATGGAGAATGTCAATAATAAGTTATAAGCTTTTGATCGACTAATGGATAGTGAATACTCGCGGTATTGCCCAAAACGATCATCCATCATTTATTTTCCACACTCTCTGTGGAATGTGGAGAAACTTATGTGGATAAGTCCTTTTCAAAAAAACTGTCTTTTTCCCCTGTTGAAAAGTTCTTTTTTCTCCACGATCGCGTGTGGATAACTTTTCCTTTGTTTTCAAGGCTTTGCGCCGGTTTTCCACATAATTTCGTACTACTACTTACTACTGCTATTTATATCCTTTCTTTCTTTTAAAAAGAAGAACATTTTACTTTTTCCAGGCATGGGTGCCTGTGGAAAAGTCCAGGAGGTCCAAATATGAGATTTGTATGTGACAGAAGTCTGCTGGTGAACGCCCTTTCCGTTGCCTTGCACACCGTCGCACCCAAGAGCCCCATCACTGTTCTGGAGGGCATCCATATCCATGCGGGTGTGGATCTGTACATTTCCGGTTATAATCTGGAGACCGGTATCTGCGTCACCGTCCCGGCGGATATCAAGGAACACGGCAAGTGCGTCATGCCTGCCCGCCTGTTCTTCGACATCGTCCGCAAGCTCCCCGATGATGAGATCTCCATCACCGTGGACGAGGCTTACAAGGTCTCCATCCGCTGCGGTATCGCATCCTTCTCCATCACAGCCATGTCTGCGGAGGACTATCCCGTCCTGCCCGAGGTGGAGTATGAGAACGCGGTGAAGCTGCCCCAGAAGGAGCTCAGAGACCTGATCGGCGGTACGCTCTTCTGCGTCAGTGAGGACAAGGGAAGAAGACCCATCTACACAGGCTCTCTGATGGAGGTGGAGGATACCTCCATCACCATGGTCTCGGTAGACGGTTTCCGTCTCGCCATGCGCCGGTATTTCCCCGATGAGCCCACAGGCCGTACCATGCGGTTCGTGATCCCCTCCTCCGCCTTGAAGGAAGTGGAGAAGATCCTGGAGGATTCTGATGAGCCTGCATCCTTCACGCTGGGCACCAAGTACATCATGTTCAAGATCGGCGCGGTCAGTCTGGTCTGCCGCCGTCTGGAAGGTGACTTTGGTGACTGGCGCCAGTTCGTGCCGCAGGATAACCCCATCATGCTCACGGCCAACCGCACGAAGCTGATCGGTACCATCGACCGCGTGGGACTTCTGATCTCTGAAAAGTTCAAGAGCCCGGTGCGCTGTCTGTTCGGCAACAACACCGCCGACTTCCGCACGATCACCACGATCGGCGAAGCACATGATGTCTGCTCCATGGCAGGCGACGGCAAGGATCTGGAGATCGGCTTCAACTGCCGCTATCTGGTGGAGGCACTGAAGGCCTGCTCCGGTGAGGAAGTGGTGCTGGAGCTGAGCAACGGCCTCAGCCCCATCGTGCTGACGCCCTGCGACGGCAGCGGGAAGTATTCCTATATGGTCCTGCCCGTCAGACTGAAAGCGGAGTAAGAAAAAATAAATTAAAAATGAAAAATGAAAAGTGAAAAATCAAGGCATTGCCAAAGGCAATGGTTTTAATATGTCCAACAAAGTTGGACACCATAATTGTTCATTTATCATTTATCATTGTTCATTGATAAAAACCGGAGGTTTTTATGAAAGTTCGTGTGACCAAGCGTTCTGCCAATGTGGAGAAGATCGAGATCCACACGGAATTTATCAAATTGCAGGACTTTTTGAAATTTGCCAACGCGGTGGAGTCCGGCGGTATGGCAAAAAATATGATCTTAGCCGAAGAAGTCACCGTCAACGGTGAAACTTGCACCATGCGCGGCAAGAAGCTCCGTCCCGGCGATGTGGTCGCTTTCAACGGCGCCAGCTATGAAGTAACGGGCGATGCGGATCGATAAGCTGTCGCTGAAGGGCTTTCGCAATTACGAGGACCTTTCGATACCATTCGTGCCCGGCGTCAATCTGATCGTAGGCGATAATGCACAGGGCAAGACCAATCTGCTCGAAGCGATCTGCTACCTCTCCACCGGTCATGGCTTCCGCACCAGAAAAGAGGCGGAGCTGATCGGCTTCGGAAAAGAGCTGGCAGATCTGGAGGCGGAGATCTGGTCCTATGAACGAGAGCGGACACTGCGCGCCGTGCTGTTCTCCGGAAGGAGACCGCGGCAGCTATACCTTTCCGGTGTGAAGCAAAAGACCTTTGCCGGGATGCGGGGCCTTTTGACGACGGTGCTGTTCTGTCCGGAGGACTTGATGGTACTGAAAGCCGGTGCGTCTGCCAGAAGAAAGCTCCTTGACGATGCCCTTTGTCAGCTTCGCCCCGGCTATGAAAAAGCGCTGACAGAATATAACCGTCTTTTGGATCATAAATCCAGGATCTTGAAGGACCATCGGGAATCTCCATCCCTTCTGGATGCTCTGCCGGAGTTCCAGAATGGGCTGGCTCATCTTGGCGCTATCATCATCAGCTACCGTGCCAACTATCTGCAGAAGCTGGCCCGCTGTACGGCGAAGTTCCATCTGGAATTTTCCGGCAGGAAAGAAGCGCTGCAGCTCCATTATAAGACCGTCTCCAATATCGAAGATCCCCTTTGTGGGCGGGAGGAGCTGGAGAAGCGCCTGCTGGAGCATCAAAGCAGCCATCTGCGTGCAGAGCTGGAGACCGGTCAGTGTCTGTCCGGTCCTCACAAGGACGATCTCGATGTCCTGCTGGACGGCATCAGCCTCAAGGCCTTCGGCTCACAGGGCCAGACCAGAACAGCCGCCATCAGTCTGAAGCTGGCAGAACGGGAGATCTTTTTGGAGGATACGGGCGAAGAGCCGGTGCTGCTTTTGGACGATGTGCTCTCGGAGCTGGATCCCAGACGGCAGGACTTCGTCCTCAACCAGATCGGCACCGGTCAGGTGTTCATCACCTGCTGTGAAAAAGACCGGGTCACCGAGCTGGGCAAGGTCATCACGGTGGAGCGGGGAAAAATAAAAGTGTGATTCTTGTGCCCCCTTTTAGGGGGCTGGCATGGCAAAGCCATGACTGGGGGTTTGTGGAAGGAAGCATTGTGCTGAGATACGAAACAATGTAGTTATTGAAAAACCCTCCGCTTCGCTTCGCTCAGCACCTCCCTAAAAGGGAGGACGAGAAGGAGGTCCTATGTATATCCCCATCGGTTCTGATATGTCCGTCAGAGACAGGTCTATTATTGGCATCTTTGATCTGGACAATACCACCTGCTCCAAGCACACCAGAAATTTTCTGGCGCAGGCGGAAAAAAACGGTGAAGTCGTCACTGTGGCGGAGGATATCCCCAAGTCCTTCATCGTAACGGCAGAATACGGCATGGACCGCGTGTATCTGTGCCAGTTTGCCCCCCGCGCGCTGGAAAAGAGGATGAAATGAACCATAATAACGAAAAATTAAGGTCCAATGCGCAGAATCTAAGAAAAAACATGACAAAGGAAGAGCGACATCTGTGGTATGACTGTTTGAAGCTGTTGGATGAGACAGTGAAACGTCAGCATGTCATAGGGCCTTATATCGTGGACTTCTATTGTGCGGCCGCCTAGCTGGTGATAGAACTGGATGGGAGCCAGCACTATGAAGAAAGCGGAAAAATAAAAGATAAAACACGAGACGAGTATCTACATGATCTGGGACTTATCGTTCGTCGATATTCGAATCGTGATATCGATCGTGAGTTCCAAGCAGTATGTGAAGATATCTATCATATCATTCGAACGAGAAAAAGGCTTCTCCTTGAGGAGAAGCTGTCAGCCAAAGGCTGACTGATGAGGTGAAAAAAGAACGATACACCTCATCCGTCACGGCTACGCCGTGCCACCTTCCCCTCAAGGGGAAGGCTCAAGGAGGTACACATGTCTGAAGAAATCTTGACAAGAGTAGAAGAAAATTATGACGCCAGTCAGATCCAGGTGCTGGAAGGTCTGGAAGCGGTCAGAAAGAGGCCCGGTATGTATATCGGCTCCACCTCTTCCTCGGGCCTGCATCATCTGGTCTATGAGATCGTGGATAACTCCATCGATGAGGCTCTGGCAGGGTACTGCACCGAGATCACCGTCACCATCAATGAGGGCGATACCATCACCGTCACCGATAACGGACGCGGTATCCCTGTGGATATCCAGGCGCAGACCGGAAAGCCTGCGCTGGAGGTCGTCTTTACGGTCCTGCATGCAGGCGGTAAGTTCGGCGGCGGCGGTTATAAGGTCTCCGGCGGTCTGCACGGTGTCGGTGCATCGGTCGTCAATGCCCTTTCCGAGTGGCTGACGGTCCATGTCCATAAGGACGGCAAGATCCACGAGATGAAGTTCTCCCGCGGTCATATCACGCAGGATATGAAGATCGTCGGCACCACCGATAAGACCGGCACCATCGTCACCTTCAAGCCCGATCCCGAGATGTTCGATACGGTGGTCTATGAGTATAAGATCCTCCGCGACCGTATGCGTCAGCAGGCCTTCCTCAATGCGGGCCTTAAGATCTCTGTGGAGGACAAGCGCCCCGAGCAGGAGCGCAAGGAAGAATTCTGCTATGAGGGCGGCATCCGGGAGTATGTATCCTGGCTCAATGAGGGCAAGTCTGTGCTCCATGATGCGGTCATCTATATGCAGGGCTCCAAGGGCGATTCTGTTGCCGAGCTGGCACTGCAGTATTCCGACGGCTTCAATGAGAATATCGTCTCCTTTGCCAATGATATCCGTACCCCTGAGGGCGGTATGCATGAGACCGGCTTCAAGACAGCCCTGACCAGAGTGCTCAATGCCTACGGTCAGAAGATCGGCGCGATCAAGACCGAGGCCGATAAGCTGGAGGGCTCTGATGTCCGTGAGGGCATCACCGCCGTCATCTCCGTCAAGCTGACCGATGCCCAGTTCGAAGGACAGACCAAGGCAAAGCTGGGCAATGCCCATATCCGTACCTTGGTGGATAATATCGTCAGCAAGCTCCTGGCCGAATATCTGGAGGAGCATCCGCAGGTAGGCAAGATCATTCTGGAAAAGGCCATGCTGGCGAACCGCGCCCGTGAGGCCGCCAAGCGTGCCAGAGAGAACATCCGCCGCAAGACCGGTCTGGAATCCGGTCAGATGCCCGACAAGCTGAAGGACTGCAACGAGCGCGATCCTTCTCTGTGCGAGCTCTACATCGTGGAGGGCGACTCTGCGGCCGGCTCCGCCATCGGCGGCAGAGACTCCCGTTTCCAGGCGATCCTTGCCATGTGGGGCAAGATGCTCAATGTGGAAAAGGCCAGAAAAGATAAGGTCTACGGCAATGACAAGCTCAATCCGCTGATCATGGCACTGGGTGCCGGTATCGGTGATGAGTTCAATATGGAAAAGCTCCGCTACCATAAGATCATCATCATGTCCGATGCCGATGTGGACGGCAGCCATATCCGTACTCAGCTCCTGACCTTCTTCTTCCGCTATATGCGTCCTCTGATCGAGCATGGCTATGTTTATTCCGCTGTGCCGCCTCTTTACAAGCTGACCAGAGGCAAGACCCAGCGCGTGGCATACTCCGATGAGGAGCGCGACAGAGTCTCCGCCGAGATGCGCGGTGATAACCCCAATGTGAAGATCGACATCGCCCGCTATAAGGGCCTTGGTGAGATGGACAAGGAAGAGCTGTGGGATACCACCATGGATCCCACGCGCCGCACCCTGCGCCGCATCACGCTGGAGGATGCCGCAGCCGCCGACCAGATCTTCTCCATCCTCATGGGTGAAGAGGTCGAGCCCAGAAAGGCATGGATCGAAGAGAACGCCAAGTATGTGGTCAATCTTGATATTTAATGGAATGAAAAATGAACAATGTAAAATGAACAATTATGGTGTTCGGCCTTGCCGAACCAATTAAAATCATCGCCTTTGGCGATACCTCTATTTTTCATTCTTCATTTTTAATTTTTCATTTATAAGAAACCGGAGGTTTCCTATGGCTCACAACAGAGACTACAAGCCGGAGGATATTTTATTCCCCGATCAGACGATCACCCAGTCGGAGCTGGTGCAGGAGATGCAGACCAGCTATATCGACTATGCCATGTCCGTCATCGTGGGCAGAGCCCTGCCCGATGTCCGTGACGGCCTGAAGCCTGTCCATCGCCGCATCCTCTATGCCATGCATGAGGCAGGTCTGACTTCCGATAAAAAGACGAAAAAATCCGCCACCGTGGTCGGTGATGTGCTGGGTAAATACCATCCCCATGGCGACTCCTCCGTTTATGAAGCCATGGTCCGTATGGCGCAGGACTTCTCCATGCGCTATCGGCTGGTATTCGGTC